>CAZLEK010000015.1:0-38332 GCA_964558525.1 uncultured Candidatus Brevefilum sp. | reverse complement strand
TAGTAGCGGGGCTTGGATTCGAACCAAGGACCTCCGGGTTATGAGCCCGACGAGCTACCACTGCTCTACCCCGCATCAGGATTTGTATTGTATTGGTTTACGCGGTCTTTGTCAAGCCAAAAGGTCTTAAAGTTTTATAAACAGGGTGCTTTTTATGGCCCTGGGTTCACTTCCTCCGGGGAGGGCGTGGCGGTTTTGTTGGGATATCCCAGGTCGAGCATCCATGGGCACATGACCGGCCCGCCGTGGGGGTCGCGGGCCGGAAGGCCGTCCTCAACCGGCAGGCCGTCATAACCCCAAAAATAGCCGTGGGGACCGGCCAGCTGCTCCCGAGCTGGCATGGAGAGATCCCGATCACCGATGGCGATGGCGTGGATGTGGGGCGGGGAGCCGTCATACAAAACGTCAAAATCCCTGTACCAGGCGGCAAATCCGGCCAATCGCAAGGCCCGGATGATCTTTGGGATGTCAGCGTGCAAGATATTAAAGGTTCCAGGCGCCATAACCGAGAGGTCCACCGCGCCGCCGCCGGCATGGGTGCCAAAACTGGCGTCAACAGCCGTTGTGTAAGAACCCTGGGTGATCGCATCCCCAGTGAGGTCAATTTCTCCACCGTACAGGGACTGGGCATAGGTCAGCATTTCATGTGTTCGGCGGTTCAATTGGTGACCGTTGATCTCCAGCCGGCTAAGGTCGCCAGAGGGCGCCTGGCAGCCCGAGGGGCTGGGATGAGTTGATGTAGGGAAGGGGGTTGCTGTCGTCGTGGCTGAAGGCTGGACGGCGATGGTACGGGGTTCTTCGACTGCAGGGAGGCCTGATTTGGTTGCGGAAGGCGTTGTAATCCCCATCTGGGTGGTGGGTTCCTTGCTTGAGACTGGACTGCAGCCAGCCAATAAGAACATCAATAATAGGATAACCCTGGGCATGCCAGTTGGGTTTATTCGATCAGATGTCTGGTTTGCGGTCATTGAATAACGATACTGCAAAAATGGTTTGTGATACAATAGCCCGTATGGACGAAAGGCGGACCAACCGGATGATCGGTCTTGTTGGGCAGCGGGGTACAGGAAAGACTGCGCTCATTTTGGAATTTGTGGATGCATACCAAAACTCAGACCTCACAATGGCTGGGGTTATCTCACCAGGCATATTTGAGGGTTCCCAGAAGATCGCCATCGAGTTAATCCATTTACCCTCCCGGCAGGGGCGCATGCTGGCCGTGCTGCGGGATAAGCAGGAGCGTGAAACAGAATTTGGGGATTGGTCATTTATCGAGGGGACTTTCGACTGGGCCAATCAAAGACTGCAGGCTGTATCATCCTGTGATTTGCTGATCCTTGATGAACTGGGTCCTCTGGAGTTGGATTTCAACCAGGGACTGCAGGCGGGATTGGCGTTGCTGGCGAAGGGTGAGTATCAGCTAGGGGTTCTCAGCCTGCGGCCGAAGTGTGCTGCCGCCATCAAAGAGCGCTTCCCTGAAATCGAATTATTGGACCTGGATTCGCTGGGCTTTCCAGTTATTAAAAGAACGCTCTTTCGCATAGCCGAAAGCTTATTTTAAGGCTTTGACCCATGCAACGGTCATTCGATCGCTAATCGAAACGAGAAGGTATACGGTTTAGGCGCTAACTGGTACTCCGGCAGCGAGTCTGGACCGCAGGCATTGCTCCCTAAACCCGTCTGCGCCAGGTCAAGGTAAAGGTAGGGGGCCTCCTCCCAGCGAATTTCGTGTTGGTGTTTGGCTTCGGTCAGGTTTTCAAGCGAGCACAGATGCAGGCTAAAATTAAACACAGGGTCGCTTTCTATGATGATCGTTGGGAGTTCAGATGACTTGATCTTCACCCATCGTGCATCGGCGCGATTACCATTTTCCTGGGGCTTGAGATACGGATGAAAAAGGTCGCTGATGCTGGACTGGAAACGATCGATCAGGGCGGAGTCTTTCCGATCTGGATAGCTCTCGTGGGGACCTTTGCCAAACCAGGTAACCTGGTCATAGGCTTGATTTAAGCGGGTCATAAATCCCAGACGGGGAAGGCGTGTCATGAGGTGGAGGGGGGTAAATGTGAGTTGGATCTGATATCCGCTGATCTGATCAAAGCTGTACTGGAGATCATAGCGGCTGTGAGGCGGATAGCCATCAGCAGCCAGGATGCCTTTCACGCTGACTGTTGCATTGTTCAAATCGGGGTTGACTTCAATGTTTTCGAGATGGGCTTTGGTTCGGTTGAGACCATCTAAAATCCATTCATCGACAATTTGACCATCATTATCTGTCGGCGCCCGCCAAAGGTTAAGCATCAGTGGATCCAGGAAGATATCCCGGCTGTTGACCTGCCAGCGGTGGACCCAACCGGTCAACCGGCTGATCGCGAGCTGTTCCCGACCCGGCCTGGAGAGTGTGATCTCCAGGGGGCTGTCATCATCCAGAGAAAAGGGTTTTTCAGCCGGGCCTATTTGAGCCAGGCGCTTTACCGGCTGATGCAGCTGAGCCTGGCACAGGGCGACAGGATCACCCCGCAGCCCCCACAGTGTGTCTTCTCTTAATGAGAAAGTCAGTGTGATCCAGGCTTCTTTTCCGTTCGGCGTGGGAAGGGATAGCTCTGGGATGACAACCTCACCCGTATCTCCTGGCCCAATACTTGGCAGCGGGATGAGCCCGTCTTTGAGAAGTTCCCCTTCAGCCTTGATTTGATAATGGGCTTCCAAATGATCTAAAGGCAAGAAATCATAGCGGTTTTCAAGCGTTACCGTCTTGTTTCTCGGGTTGATTTTGGTAATCCTGACCGGTTGCTGCCAATACTTCAATTCCAGTAAGCCCGGATGCGGCTCCCGGTCAGGATTGACCAGGCCGTTGAGGTTAAAATTACCATCATTGGGAATGTCGCCAAAATCACCGCCGTAGAGAAAGGTTTCTTCTCCTGTTTCTGTGCGCCCGCGCAGGCCTTGATCGACCCAATCCCAGACACAGCCGCCGATCAGGCGCGGGTAGCGCCGGATGGTTTCCCAGTATTCCCGCAGGCTGCCAGGGCTGTTGCCCATGGCGTGGGCGTATTCGCACATGAAGAAAGGCCGTGGGTCCTGGCTTTCATTTTCCCCTGCTTTTTTCAGGGTTTTGACCGTGGGATACATCACACTGACCACATCCACCACCTCCGCTTCAGCCGCGCCTTCATAATGGATGGGGCGGGAGGGATCCCGGCCCCGGATCCACTTTGCCATACGGTCATGGTTGCGCCCATAGCCGGATTCATTACCCAGAGACCACATAATGATGCTGGGATGGTTCTTATCACGTTCAATCATACGAATTGCCCGGTCAAGATAGGCCTGCTCCCATTCAGGGTCCTCTGAAAGCCGCGACCAATCCCGGGCAAATTGGAAACCGTGGGTTTCGAGGTCGGCTTCATCGATCACATACAGGCCCAATGTGTCGCAGAGATGGTACCAGTAGGGGTGGTTGATATAGTGTGACGTGCGCACGGCATTGAGGTTGTGGGCTTTCATCATCCGGGCGTCTTTTTCCATGCTGGCTTTCGACACTGTCCAACCAGTATCGGGATCGAATTCGTGGCGGTTGACGCCCTGGAGGGTAATCGGCCGGCCGTTGACCAAAAACCGCTGATCTCTGATCTCGATACTGCGAAAGCCGAGATGGAATCCGATCACCTCAAGGGTTTCACCCTTCTCTGAAAGGGTTTCAATCATTAAGCGATAGAGATTGGGTGTTTCCGCCGTCCAGGGAGCGACAGGATTGATGGTTCTGGTCAAATTTCTATTTGATTGGATTGATTGAAAAAGAATTTCGTTGCCCGCAGGATCTTGAAGGGTCAGGCGCAGCGGCAGGTCGGCGCCATTATTGGAGGTGAAGTTGATATTGAGTTCGCCATTTAAAGTCCTATGGTCAAAACTGGCGAGGATCTCGACATCCGCCAGGTGCGAAGTTGGACGTGCGGTCAGGAACACATCCCTGAAGATCCCATGCAGCCGCCACATGTCCTGGTCTTCCAGGTAAGCGCCGTCACACCATTTGTAAACGACCACGGTCAGGGTGTGTTCCTGCGCGGCGGTGATCCATGGCGTCAGGCGGAATTCGTGGGTCTGGTGGCTGCCCTTGGCGGCCCCAATGAAGGCATCGTCGAGATAGACCTCATAAGCGCTGCTGACCCCCAAAAAGGTGAGGATGATTTCCTGTCCCTGCCAGGCCTTTGGGACCTGGAACCGGCGCTGGTAGACACCGGTTGGGTTCATCACGGGGACTTTAGGCGGATCCACCGGGAAAGGGTACATGAGGTTGAGATATTGGGGACGATCGTAGCCGCTCAACTCCCAGCAGCCTGGGACCTGGATTTGGTCATTGGTGCTCACAGTATTGATCAGGTTCGTGATGGGCTGAGGAAGCGCCAAAGGCGAGTCATAAAACTGAAAATTCCATTCACCGTTCAAACTGCGAATCCGGGTTGAGTCCTCGGGGGTTTTCGGGATCGATTTTTGCGGGTCATCATAAGGCAGGTACCAGGCGTGAGGTTTCAGGGAATGGATCTGGATGAGGTCTGGCTTTTGAAGGTCAAACATAGCTGTCCTTTAGGGTCTTGATTGATCGTGGTATCATCCATTCGATGATGATACAATTCCAAGCAACTCATTTTAACATGCTTTAAAGGTCAGGCAATGTCACGAGACAAAAAAGCCATGTCACTGTGGGGGCACTTAGGGGAGCTGCGGAAGCGTCTATTGTATTCTTTGATCGGTCTCGTGCTGGGGATCATCCTCAGCGTGGTTTTCTCAGACCAGCTTTTACGCTTGATCGCCAGCCCGATTGGGGGATTGGAAAATCTGCTTTCCATCCAAGTGACAGAGAATCTAAGCGTTTATTTCAGGATCACGCTTCTTTCCGGATTTATCCTGTCATTGCCTTTCACATTGTATCAACTGTATCGCTTTGTTTCACCTGGTTTGAATAAACGTGAACGCAGATGGGTTGTGATCGCGGTCCCTTTGGCAACGGTTTTATTCTGTGGTGGGGCCGTGTTTGCTTATCTGGTCATGCTGCCGGCAGCCATCCCGTTTTTAGTGCAATTTCCAGGTCCAGAAGTGCTTCCTAAATGGAAAGATTATGTTAATTTTGTGACCAGCCTGATATTTTGGGTTGGTTTGAGCTTTGAAACACCCCTATTAATGTTTCTGCTGGCCAAATTAGGGATCATTGATGCGAAAGGGCTGGCAAAAGGCTGGCGGATCGCCCTGATTGTGATTGCTGTCATCGCGGCGGTGGCCACACCCACGCCAGATCCGATCAATATGGCCTTGCTGATGGCGCCATTGTTCCTCTTATACTTATTAGGTATACTTCTGGCTGTATTGGCGCGAAGAAAAAAAGGTAAGGAGTAAAGATGTTCAAAACTTTAGGTTGGCCAGAATTACTGGTTCTACTGGTCATCGTCCTGCTGGTTTTTGGCGTTGGTCGGATCAGCAAAATCGCTGGTGAGCTTGGCTCCGGGATTCGCGCCTTCAAAGAGGGTTTATCCGGAGAGGGAAAGAAAAAGGATCAGCAAGATCAGGATGATCATTCTGAAAACTCAGAAGCTTAATGATGAGTCTGGCTGTAAATGAAATTATTAAATGTTGGCGCGCTGGAGTTCCTGTTCATATTGCTTCTGGCGCTGATCATTTTAGGCCCGCGAAAAGCTGTCAAGACGGCAGGTGAGGTGGGGCGGTGGGTAAAGGACCTCTTCCAATCTGATTTCTGGCAGGAATTACAGCGAACTACCCGTGAGATCCAAGACCTGCCAAAGAAAATGATGGACGAGGCCGAGATTCAGAAAACGATTGAAGAATTGGATCGGTCGGAAGCTGCTTTAAAGCGCGGCATTGAGCGGGAAGATCGGATTGAGGGAGATAATCGATGGGACCCCCATCACCTTCCCCCTGAGGCCCCGGATGAGCGGGAATAAAGCTTAGAATTCAACCGGCCTGAGAAACCTCCCAGGCCGGTTTTTATTCCAGAATCATTCTTCGGAGAAAAGGCCTTTAAGCTCTGATTGTTGATAGGTTTTTCCTTCAGTGATCACCTTGCGCCCTTTATCAACCTGCCCCCACAGGTTCCAGAAGATCAATCCCCGGATCTGGCCTTCATCCAGGTAATAAACCGTCCCTTGCTTAAATTCCTCGATCCAATCCTCATAGATATCGAGATCTTTGTTCATCTCGCCGACGGCTTCATAACCGAGGTCAAAAAGATCGGAATAAAAGAAGGGGAAGTGGTCATACTTTTTCATTTCAGCAGCCATGTTGCGGCCGGCTGCGGCGCCCATCGAGTTGGCATTGTCTTCGTGTTCTACTCGCACGCGTTTACCCAGACCTGGGTTGAAGAAATAAGCGACATCGCCGGCAGCAAAGATGTCCGGATCGCTGGTCTGGAGATATTCGTTGACCACAATCCCATCCTCAACTTCCAGCCCGGCTTCTTCTGCCAGGTAGACGTTGGGTTTGATGCCAATCCCGACGATGACCACATCGAAGTCACTGCTTTTTTCGCTGTCTTCATTTACGTGCTGGTATGTCACCTGGTAATGTTCATCCTGTTTGTGAATTGATTTCACCCGGTAGCCATCAAGCACATCAACCCCTTTTTCACGATAGTAGTCGTTCAAGAATTTTGCCAGGTCATCTGGGAAGCGCAGGCCTGAGATTCCGGCTTCGGGAAAGATCATCGTGACGCTCTTGCCCTGTTTATTCAATGCTGCAGAGATTTCTGACCCGATAAAACCGCCACCGATCACACAAAATTGATCTTTAGCGCTGACCAATTCCTGCAATCGATGGTAATCTGCCCGAGTGCGGTAGAAGATGACACCCTCCGGGGCATCTGGTAGATGGATCGGGTGACCGCCGGTCGCCAGGAGTAGTTTATCATAACGATAATTTTCACCTTTTTCATCTGTTATAGTTTTTTTCTCGGGGGAGATTTGTGCAACGGCATCATTAAGGAAGAGGTCCACATGCAGCTCTTGCATAGGGCGAACGATGTCCTCAATGTCCTTACCGTCCCAAAGGCCTTTGGTCAAAGGTGGGCGGTTGTAGGGCATGAAGTTTTCCTTTGAAAACATGGCGATCGAGCCGTTGGGATCATTTTTCCGGATTTCCATGGCCGCGGCAGAGCCGGTCATTCCGCCGCCGATGATCATGTATTGGTAGGCTTTCATTTTTTTTACTCCTTTGATTGATTTTTATACAAGTTTTGTCTTCCAGCAATGATGTTCAATGAACCTGGGTTGACTTGAATTGCCACCGGTGTTTCTCCTAGGGGATCACCATCTGCCTGGGTGGGTAAGGGGGATGAGGAGGCAATGCGGCAGCTGTTTTTGAAGTGGTGGATACTGATCACCGGGCTGCGCCGCTGTTGTTTGGTGAAGATGGAGAGGATTAAACCGATGATGTCTAAAATATTCGCAGCTCGGATGACGAACAAATCCAGGACGCCATCGTTCACTTCAACGGTATCGTCCCACTCAAGCGGGTCAAGGCCGGTGGCGCGCCCGTTTGTGATGAGAATTTCTGAGGCGTTGTAGGTGATCCGTTGGCCGTCTATATCGATATCGAAACGATGGCGTTTGAACCCCAATAGTTGTTTCACAAATTGGGCAGCGTAAGCCAGAAGGCCAAATCTTTTTTTCTCTTCTGATTCAGTTCCGCCCATCACCCTGGGCGTCACGCCCGCGCTCAGGTTGAGCAGATAATGTCGATCCTCCAGCCTGAAGGTGTCCATCTGGATGATTTTTGGATCCTGACCGACGAGCAAAGCTAAGGCCTTCTCGAAATTGGTGGGGATCTTTAACTCTTTCGCCAGCAGGTTGCCGGTACCCAAGGGGATGATCCCCATGGTTTTTCCGGACCCGATCAGGGGGTTGCCGATCAATGAAGCCGTGCCATCGCCGCCTGCTGCGACAAATAAGTCTGTACCATTTTCAACGGCCTGGGAGACCAATTCATTCAGTTCTTCGAGTGGTTTTGGGATTTCGATGATCGAAACTTCCATGTGATGTTCCTGGAAGTGAGATCGAATCAGGCCCTGATGCCTATCAAGTTTGCTATGTCCTGATTCAGTGTTATAAAACACCACTGCCTTCGTGAAAGTTGACATGATCTCCCTTAATAATTAAGACCTAATATAATATTACTGTGTCTGGCTTGATTTTTCATTAATTTCATTCTACAGACGCGTTCATGAGTAAATTTTTTTCTCTGCAAGGGAAATATTGTCAACTTTGATCACATAGATTAATCGGGAGGTTTAGAATGAGCATTCATATCGGTGCACAACAGGGACAGATCGCGAAAACGATCTTATTACCTGGCGACCCCTTAAGGGCAAAACATTTTGCGGAAACATTCCTGAGCGATGTCATTTGTTTTAACAAGGTCAGGGGAATGCTGGGATTTACGGGGGATTATCATGGAAAACGCATTTCCGTGATGGGAACCGGGATGGGCATTCCCTCGCATTCGATTTATGTCAATGAGCTGATCAAGGATTATGGGGTGGAAACACTGATGCGGGTTGGCACCTGCGGAGCGTTCCAGGCCGATTTAGAAGTCGGGGATATTGTGCTGGCTATGTCTGCTTCTACAGATACAAACATCAATCAGCTGCGGTTTGGCGGCAGGGATTATGCGCCTACGGCCAGTTTTGAATTATTGCTGAAGGCGTATGAAGCCGCGAAAAAAATGGGAGCATCCCCAACCGTTGGCGGGATATTGTCCTCGGATACCTTTTATAACGATGACCCCAATTGGTGGAAAATTTGGGCAGACTATGGCACGCTGGTGGTGGAGATGGAAGCCGCCGGGCTGTATACACTGGCTGCAAAATACAAAGTTGATGCCCTGGCAATCCTGACCGTCAGCGACAATATCATCAAGGGTGAGGAGGCGTCCCCCGAGCAGAGAGAAAAGGGTTTTTCGCAAATGGCGAAGATTGCGCTTGAGATTGCACCCGATTGATCGGGATTCAAGTGGGCTTAAAGATTAATTATGTTTTACAAAATCAATCAGATCCTGCAGACTGGCTGTTGCCAGGCCGATCATGCGATCGGCGCCGGCGTAGTACAGGTAAATTGTTCCCTCGACGACCGGGTTGGCACAGGAAAAGACAACGTTAGGGACATCCCCCTTCTGCTCCCAGATTTCTGTTGGTTCCATCAAGAAACCCTTTGGACGGCGCATGACCCGCCAGGGTTCTTCCAGATCCAACAGGCAGGCGCTTAAGCGATAGATATGTTCCTGGTCGTAGGCGTGGTAGATCACCAGCCAGCCCTCCCCAGTGGCAATGGGGACGCCCCCTGCACCCACCCGGTTGCCGTCCCAGAATCCTGGTCTGGGCTCCAGGATGGGGCCTCGCAGGTTCCAATGGTTGAGATCATCGGAAAAGGCGCAGCAAATTGAGGGCGGCCGCCGATGGAAGGCGAAATACTGTCCATCGATCTTCTCGGGAAACAGCACATGATCTTTATTGTCTTCTCCAATGACCAGCGGTCCAATCCGCTCCCAGGAAAGGAGGTTGGTTGATTGGGCAAACATGGGCGTGATCCCCTGATGGGAATAGGCGGTGTAGGCCATGATGAAACGGCCTTCATTTGCCAGATAGGTCACCCGCGGGTCTTCCAGGCCGCGGCTTTCAGCTGGTATTTCTGGGGATAAGATCGGGTTCCGCAGCCGATTGAAATGGACGCCGTCCTCAGATACCGCGTAGCCCAGACTGCTGACGTAATCAAGTCCCTGGGCGCGGTAGAACATATGAAAAAGCCCCTGCCAGTAGACCACGCCGGGGTTAAAGACGTTCACGGCTTCCCAGGCGTTCAGTGGATCCGGTGTGAGGATGGGATTTTCGAGATGGCGTGTAAAGGGCATGGGCTCTCCTTTGCGATATAATTTCCGGTACATTATAACATCAGGGTCAGGATGATTACGGGAGCAGATGAAAAACTACCAGCAGATCTTCGCCATTTTTGAATCGATTTATGGGGAGCAAAAAAGTTCAGCGCATCGCTCTGATCTGATCGCAGTCCTGGAAGGTTTTGGCCTTCAGGAGCCGGATCAAGCGAAAAATGAATTAACCGAGAAGGATTCGATATTGATCACGTATGGAGATGCGATCCAGTCGAAACATCAGCCACCCTTAGCAACTTTAAGACAGTTCTTGACCCAATCCGTTAACGATGCCATCCGAACGGTGCACCTGCTGCCTTTTTTTCCCTATTCCTCCGATGATGGCTTCTCTGTGATTGATTTTTACCGGGTAGACCCTGAACTGGGTAGCTGGCGAGAGGTGGATGCACTGGCGGAAGCCTATGACCTGATGTTCGACGCGGTCATCAACCATATTTCGGTTCAGAGCGCGTGGTTCCAGGGCTTTCTGGCTGGGCATCCTGATTATAAAGCTTATTTTATTTCAGTTGAGGACGAAAAAGATATCCGGGAAGTGTTCCGTCCCAGGGCGCTGCCGCTGCTGACCACCTTCAACACCCAAAAAGGTATGAAAAAGGTCTGGACGACTTTCAGCGCTGACCAGGTTGATCTGAACTATCATCACCCTCCGGTGTTGATCGAAATCGTGAAAATACTGCTGAATTTTGTGGCCCACGGCGCCAGGTTCATCCGCCTGGACGCGATTGCCTATATCTGGAAGGAACCAGGCACGAGCTGTATCCACCTCGAGAAGGCCCACCGAATCGTCCAATTTATCCGAGCGGTATTTGATTGTGTCGCCCCCTATGTGAAGATCATCACCGAAACAAACGTTCCCCATGAGGACAATATTGCTTATTTTGGCGATGGGAGCAATGAAGCCCAGCTGGTCTATAACTTCTCACTGCCGCCCCTGGTGCTGCATGCCTTTCACACCCAAAATACCAAAACCCTGACGGATTGGGCAAAAACCCTGGAAACGCCTTCTCAAGAAACCCATTTCTTCAATTTTCTTGCCTCGCATGACGGCATTGGGGTGACTCCCGCCCGTGGATTGATCTCTGATGAGGACATCAGGCGCCTATGCGAACGGGTTGAAGCCTTGGGAGGATATGTTTCCTACAAAGATAATCCGGATGGTTCACGCAGCCCCTATGAGCTGAATATCAATTACCTGGATGCGCTGGGAAACCCCCGGGCAATCGCGGAGCCAGCGGCGCTGATTGTAAATCGTTTCCTTGCTTCCCAATCGATCATGCTGGCGCTGAAGGGCGTGCCCGGGATCTATTATCACAGCCTGCTCGGGTCTCGCAGCTGGAAAGCGGGCGTAAAGCGAACCGGGAGAAACCGTACCATCAACCGGGAAAAACTCGATCTGCAGGCGCTGCAAGATGAATTAAGCGACCCCAACACGATTCGGAACCAGGTTTTCAACGGCTATCTCGAAATGCTGCAGGTGAGAGGATTTTCAGCCAAAGGCGCTTTCAATCCCCAGGGCAAACAGTCGGTCTTTGATATGGATGCACGCCTGGTTTGCCTCTCCAGGCAGTCACCTGATGAACGGTCGATCGTTGTGTGCTTCACCAACGTCACGCAGGCAGCCGTCAAAGTGTATGGGCCGCACCGGTCACCAGACCTACCAGACGAGGCCCAATGGCGGGTGATCCTCGCCAGGAACAGCCGCCTGAGCCTGGCCGAAGATGTCCTGACGCTTGAGCTGGGTGCTTTTGGGGTTTTATGGCTGATGGCGGAGGGCGATCAGACCCAGACCAGGTTGTCAATCAGTTCCTCTAATTTTGATTTTAAAACTTGATAGGAGTAATACTTGAGCGCCAGGCCGTAATTATGATCGGTCATTCTTGCCACTTCACCTGGGGAGGCCAGGATCCTGCGGGTTGTTCTGACGGTTTCCTCGGTGATAAAATCATCAAACTCGATCACCTGGAAACCTTTCGTGCGGATATCGATGTTATAAATCGTGTAGTTATTGACCACTATGGGCTTCTTAAAATAAACCGCTTCTAGGAATGCATTGCCAAAGCCTTCGATCAAGGAAGGGTAGGTCACTAGATCTGCATGTGGATAGGCGTCCCATAAGCTGTAGACCTTTTTACCATCGGGGGTCCGGCCGCGCTTTTCATCGAAGATGTCAGCAGCGAAGACCGTGCGAACCTGCATCATCCGGGCGTAATCCCGCAAGCGTTTCTCGTATTCGTAACCCTCATCACCAGATGCATGGGAAATGACCAGGACTGAGTCCATCTCTAGGCGGGCTAGCAATTCAATGGCATGCTCAATGCCCTTCCGCTGGACCACACGGGTCGGTTGAAGCACAAAGAGGTGATCTTTCGAAATTCCCAACACCTCACGCAAATCGCGATTGTAGGCGTCAATGTTGGGGGCTGGCTTTTCAAAATGCATCACGTTGGGGATGATGGTCGAAGCCACACCTTTGCGTCGGGCCAGCTGGTGCCGGCCTGAGGAATTGATGGTGACGTGCTGGATGGCGTGCAGGGTGGGGGGGAAAGCCATGCTGAGGTAGTCCCAGACGTTATTAACCAGGAAGCGCTTGCGCTCCCAACTGAAATCGTGGTGATGGGCGATGGTGGGCAGTTGGGTTTCCGCAATGAATTCCGTGATGGCCAGGCCGAGGGGAATGTGCAAGGGGATCGCCAGGCTGTTCTCTGGGATCAGAACCTCGATGTTGAAACGTTCCTTGAATTCGTATAGTTTTTGTTTTAGGAAGGCGGTTTTCTCGTGAATCCAGACGGTGTCTTCGATTTTGCGCATATCTTTACCGTAGAAATGGGCGTGCCGGGCTTCGATTTCAGGATGCCGGTAATGGGCTTCAGGGACCAGCATCGATACCAACTCAGGCCGGTCGGATTCGCCTGAGAAATAAAAACAATGGTGCCCGGATTCCTCCAGGATTTCAGCCCATTTTTCCGTTTCCAGGGAAACACCATCTGTACCGGCAAACCGGGTAGAAATGAAGCCAATATTTAATTTTAGTGGAGGAAAAGGCAGGTCGAGCATCCCAATCGCACCTTTCTGTATTGTGTTACCGATTATAATCGCTTCCAGAGACAAAAATCTGATAAAATCATCGCTGAGTTTGCCCAAACTGAAAGGAGCCCATGACAGCATCAGGCAACTGGCGGATCGTTGAAACGGCATTTCCTGCTGAAAAGATCCATCACAAAGAAACCGTATTTACAATCGGGAATGGGTATTTATCCTCCCGAGGAGCCTTTGAAGAGGGGTATCCAGGCGAGATCGCCACAACATTCGTACACGGTGTCTTCAACGCGGCGCCGACATTTGGTACAGAACTGGTCAATTTCCCCTCGCCATTTTATTTGTCTCTTCACTTCGATGATGAATTTTTTCGCTTGGACCGGGGAAAGATTTTGGCTTATAAAAGAACGCTATCCCTGGAAAATGGTGTTCTAACCCGGGCAGTCACCTGGGAAAGCCCCCAAGGCCGGCGGGCGCAGATCATTTTTGAACGCTTCATGGACATGTATGCGGTCCATCACACTGCCCTGCGGTTCAGGCTCAGTGATTTTAATTTTAGCGGCTCAGTTCAAATCCGGGCGGGTATTCAGGGCGTGGTATCGAACGAGGCCTACCGCCATTGGCAGCATGTTGCGCAGGGCCAATGGACTGAAAATGGCTGTTTCCTGGGATTAAAAACTTCAGAGTCCCAGATCCTGGCAGGGATGGCGGAAGCCGTAAAACTTAATTTCGATGGTGAGGTCCAGGCAGGTTATTGGGACGCGCAATGGACCCCCACTGTGGTCACTACCTGTGCGGTCAAACCTGGTGATGAGATCTCCGGTGAGAAGCATGTAGCATTGTTCACGAGCCGGGATGACCCAGATCCCCTTAAAATGGCGACTCAATCTGTGGAGGGTTATGCATTTGCGGGATATGCGAAAACCCTCGAGAAAAGTACTGCGGTGTGGGCGGATTTATGGTCGCGGTCCGATGTAACGATCGAGGGGGATGACCTGGCTGACCAAGCCCTGCGTTATAACCTGTTCCAGATCCTGATTGCCGCGCCAAGGCAGGATGATACCGTCAGCATTGGGGCTAAAACGCTGAGCGGCTACGGCTACCGGGGCCATGTGTTCTGGGATACAGAGATTTTCATTCTCCCGTTTCTCATCTACACTCAGCCCGAGATTGCGCGGAATTTATTGATGTACCGCTACCATACCCTTGCCGGCGCCAGACAAAAAGCCAGGGATAATGGATATCAAGGGGCTATGTTCGCCTGGGAGAGCGCTGCGACCGGCCGGGAAGTCACACCACGATGGGTGGTTGGCCCTGAGGGAGATTTGATCAAGATCTGGTGCGGTGAAATCGAACAGCATATTACATCTGATGTGGTTTACGGGATCCGGGGATACTGGGAGGCCACTGGGGATGACCATTTCATGCGCGATTACGGCGCAGAGATCGTCCTGAGCGCCGGCCAGTTTTACGCCAGCCGATTGGAATGGGATGATGCGGATTCCGCCTACCATATCCGGGATGTGATCGGCCCAGATGAATACCATGAGCATGTGGATGATAATGCCATGACCAATATATTGGCCGCCTGGACTTTGCGGTATGCCAGGGAGATCGCTGAATGGCTGAAAGCGCAGTGGCCTGAAAAGTATGACTCGCTGTTAAGCCATCTGGCCTTGGTTGAGGATGAGATCTTGGGCTGGCGTGAAATGGCCGCCGATCTCGTAATTCATCAGCATGAGGATGGCCTGATCGAGCAGTTCGCTGGATTTTTTAACTTGATCGAAATGGATCAGGCAGAACTGGAGCCGCGGCGGCAATCTTTGCAAAGCCTGTTCGGAATTGAAGGCGTGCAGGAATACCAGTTCATTAAACAGCCGGATGTGGTGATGGCGCAGCACCTGCTCCGGGATCAGTTTTCCGATGCGGAGATCAGAGAAAACTTGAGATTCTATACCCCCCGAACCGATCTGACCCACGGTTCTTCCCTGGGGCCTTCGATCCAGGCCCTGGTGCAGGCCAGAACGGGGGATGTCCTGGCGGCCGAGGCATTATTCATTAAAACCTTGTTAACAGACCTAAAGAACAATCGCGGCAATACGCCTGACGGCATTCATGCCGCTTCAGCCGGTGCAGTTTGGCAGGTGGTAGTGTTTGGTTTTGCCGGGATGGATTTGAGTGAATCTGGACCGGTTTTCTCCCCGGATTTACCAGGAAATTGGAAAAAACTCAAATTTTCAGTTCTGTGGAGAAATGAACGATTTGGGTTTGACAATTCTTGATGAATGCCATTATAATAGTCCGTAGTAAAAACCTTGTGGTCTTTTCTTTTAGATTTAGTTGGAAGAGCTTCCATAGAAGCAGTTTTGTTAAGGTCTCAATAAACCAGGATTAACACTTGACAGAATTTTAAAACTACCTTTAGAATTGACTTGTCCCTTTTACGATAGTATCGCTCTCATACAGATTAGTTGGAGAGAAACCTGATCACTCATCACCACCAGAATCTAATCCATCATCGCAGTGATCGATATTGATTTATGACCAAGAATCAGCTTATCTATTGGATGAATACTTTTCCCCACTGGCCTGGATTGGATCAGTCTGGCATTAGCACGCTTCTGCGAAGGAAATAAGATGTTGTCAACAGCAGAGCGTGTTTTTGTTTTAAAGAACTGCAACAAATTGATGAAAAGGAGGTGACTTTATCGAAGTGGTATACCAATTTTCACGCACGACATGTCGTTTTCAACACTCAATTCTTAGTTTCGGAGGAGAATAACCTAAGATGAAAAAGAAATTACTATTGCTAGCAGTTTTGGTCATCTTCTCGCTGATCTTCGGCGCCTGCACCCCGGCGACGGAAGCACCTGCAGAAGAACCGGCGGAAGAAACAGAAGCCGCACCGGCTGAAGAGGAAGAGGAAGTAGAAGAACCAGCCGAGACGGAAGCGCCATCAGCCTACAGCCAGGCCCCCATGTTGGAAGAAATGGACCTGCCGCCTGTTGAAGAGCGCTTACCCGATGAGCCGATGGTCGTGGAACCCTACGAGAGCATTGGCCAATACGGCGGCACCTGGAACGCGGTGACCTACGAGGCTGGCATGGGCAACATCAAGATGAAATTCTATGATCCGCCCGTCCGCTGGAACCCGGATTACACCGGCTACCATATGGGCCTGGCTGAATCATTTGAGTTCAATGAGGATGGCACCCAGCTGACCTATAAACTGCGACCCGGTTTGAAATGGTCCGACGGCGCCCCCTATACCACCGCTGACTGGGACTTCTGGTGGAATGACCTGGCCATGAACGAAGATTACAAAGTCGTCTCCGTTCCGTGGTGGGCCCGCAATGAGGACGGCACCCCCTTCACGATCGAATTCCCTGATGACATGACGATTGTGATGACCTGGGATACCCCTCGCTGGATTGCTCCCTACATCCTGGCGCAGGGCTTCTGGGAGTGGGAACCCCTCATGAAACCCGCTCACTTCTTGAAACAATACCACCCTGACTACGAGGGCAACGACTACGATGAACTGCAGCTGATTGACAAGTGGTGGGAAACCCCCGGTTACCCGACCGTCTTCGCCTGGGTTTGTGATGAAGTCACCCCCGGTGAGCGCACGACCTTTGTCCGCAACCCTTATTACTGGAAAGTGGACCCCGACGGCCAGCAGCTGCCCTACCTAGATTACGTGCAGGTTGAGATCCAGCAGGACGAAGAAGTCCGGATCCTTAACATGTCACAGGGCAAGTACGATGCGACCTTCCGAGCCACCACCGACCCCCGCAATATCCCCTTCCTGCAAGAACAGGCTGAGGAATATGGCTATCATATCCAGTCCGGCTGGATGAACGGCGCCGGCGCATGGCCCGGTTGGTTGGTTAACCAGTCCTATGTGGGTGAAGAATGCGGTTGGGAAGGCAGCGGCGAAGTTGACGCAGAAGAATGCGCCGCATTGCTGCAGGACACGAACTTCCTGAAGGGCCTTTCCCATGCCTTAGACCGTGAACGCATCCTTGACGTCGTGTGGGAGGGCATTGGCTACACCACCCAGGCGACCATCAGCCCGCAGTCCTGGCACTTTGCCAGTGATGAAGGTCAGGCGAAATATGATGAGTGGGCATCAGCCGATATCGAGTACGATCCCGATATGGCCGCCGACTACTTCGATGCCGCCAATTTCACCGATCAAGACGGTGACGGCTGGCGCGACCTGCCCAGCGGTGAGAAATTCACCCTGATCATTGACCTGAACACCTGGGGCGGCGAGATGGTTCGCAACGAATCGGATGTTATCGCCCAGGAGAACTGGGAAGCTGTTGGCATCCACACCATCATGAACAACGTTCAAAACCAGCCTGATGACGGCAACCGCGGCAACTACGGCCTCTACATGGTCCGTGGCGCCCATATTTCCGAAATCGACATCTGGACCTACCCCGACTGGATCTTCCCGATCCGCGGCGGCGGTGAGGGCTCTCGCGCCTTCCCAATGCAGGGTCTGTGGTACTCCACGGGTGGCGAAGAAGGTCTGGAGCCTGAAGAGGGCAGCCCCGCAGAACGTTTGCAGGCGCTGTATAACCAGGGCATCAATGAGCCCGATGAAGATAAGCGGCACGAGATCGTGTGGGAAGCCATCGATATCGCAATCGCTGAAGGCCCATGGAACCTCGGCGCAACCGGCGACCAGCCGATGCCCGTGGTGGTGAAAGACACCTTCCACAACGTTTCTGAGTACGGCGTTTTGGGTCCCTGGGCGCCTGCCAGCCCCGGCAACCAGAATCCTGAGACCTATTGGACCGAAGAAGTTGACTAGTCCCTTGTTTCAGTGATCCTGAACCGTTAGATGCAAGACTGTGGCGAGTGGGCAACCACTCGCCACAGATACCAACCAATACCAGGGGGATGTGGGTGAGATCACATTCGAGTTTTTGTGAAGTGTGCACTGTGAAAGGAGAGAGGCATTATGCTTTCTTATATCGTAAGGCGACTTGGCTATGCATTGGTCATGATCGTCCTGGTCTCCTTTGTTAGTTTCTTAATTATTGAACTTCCGCCGGGTGATTTTCTCACCCAGAAACTGGATGAATTGAACGCTCAGGGAGACCGTTCAGCACAATTGAGGATAGCGGAATATCGTGCGAGGTATGGCCTAGACAAGCCCTTACTCGAACGCTATTGGATTTGGGCATCGAATTTCATACAGGGAGATTTTGGGGAATCTTTCCAATATGAACGCCCGGTAAAGGATTTGTTAGGAGAGCGGGTGTTGATGACCGTCATCATTGCGGTCAGCACTTTGATCCTGACGTATACGGTCGCTATCCTGGTTGGAGTCTATTCGGCGACACACCAGTATTCCTTGGGGGATCAGTTCTTTACGGTGGTCGCCTTTCTCGGATTGGGGACTCCCGGTTTCCTGCTGGCATTGATCGTTTTATTTGTGGCGGTGGTCATTCTCGGCCAGGACATCGGCGGACTGTTCTCACGTGAATTCCAGGATGCCCCCTGGAGCCTGGCCCGGGTCTGGGACCTGATGAAACATCTCTGGATCCCGGTTCTGATCGGCACGGCCGCCACCGCGCCGGCTTATATGCGCATCATGCGGGGCAACCTGCTGGAGATCCTCGGACAGCCCTTTATTGAAGCAGCCCGGGCAAGAGGCCTCAAAAGCCGGACCGTTACCTGGCGGCACGCCGTCCGGGTGGCAATCAATCCGCTGGTCGTGATCCTGGGGTCTGAATCCCTGCCGTATATCGTGGGTGGGAACGCCCTGGTGGCGATCGTGCTGGGGCTGCCGACGATCGGTCCCCTGTATGTTGAAGCCCTGCAGCGCCAGGACATGTACATGGCCGGCACGGTGCTGGTCTTCATTGTGATGATGATGTTGGTTGGCAACCTGCTGGCGGACCTTGCGCTGGTCTGGCTTGACCCACGCATTCGCCTGGATTAGCCCAGCCAGAGAGAGGATAAGGAGAATATACAATGGTAGATCAAAGTGAAATCTTGACTACTCCCGATCCAGAGGAACCAGAAGTTCCAGAAATTAAATCAAAAGCCAAAGAAGAACAGATCAGCCAGAACTACTGGTCGCTGGTGTGGTGGAAGTTCAAAAAGAACAAGCTGGCCGTGGCTGGCGGGATCATCGTCGCCCTGTTCTATATCGTGTGTTTCTTTTTTGCTGAATTCTTTGCTCCCTACCTGTTGGACAATCAAACCGATTTCCTTCAGGCGCGCCCCCAAATTTTACGGTTTGTGGATGAAGAAGGCAGTTTCTCCCTCCGCCCGTTTGTTTACGGCCTGGAAGAAGAAATCGACATGGAACTACGGCGGCGGTTTTACACTGAAAATCCTGAGAAGAAATATTACCTGCACTTCTTTGTGAGAGGGGGTGAATACAAACTGCTTGGCTTTATCCCCGCCTCGCTGCACCTGTTCGGCACGGACCCTGATGTGGAGGGAGCACACATGTTCCTTTTCGGAACCGACCGGTTAGGCCGGGATGTGCTCTCACGGATCATCTACGGCGGCCGACTGTCACTGTGGATCGGTTTGTTAGGTCAATTCCTGACGATGGTCCTGGGCGTTTCCCTGGGGGCGATCTCCGGGTATTACGGCGGGGTTACGGATATTGTCGTTCAGCGGCTCACGGAGTTTGTGGCTGCCTTCCCGGACATCCCATTGTTCATTGCGCTGGCAGCGGCGATTCCGGTCAGCTGGACGCCTGAAATGATCTATTTCATGCTCACGCTGATCCTGGTGTTCATCCGCTGGGGCGGGCTTGCCAGACAGGTGCGGGGATTGATCCTATCGCTCCGGGAGCGAGAGTATGTATTAGCTGCCAAGAGTTCCGGATCAACGGACCGCAGGATTATGTTTAAACACCTGATCCCCGGCACCTTGAGCCATGTGATCGTGATTGCAACCCTGATGATACCGGGCATGATCCTTTCAGAGACCGCCTTGAGCTGGCTGGGTCTGGGCTTACGCCCACCATTAACCAGTTGGGGGGTATTACTGCAAGAAGTCTCGAATGTCCGCACCATTCGGTTTGCGCCGTGGCTATTGATCCCCGTGCCTTTTGTCATCTTCTCCATCCTGGCCTTCAATATGCTGGGTGATGGTTTGCGAGATGCCATGGATCCCTACGGTGGACGATAGGAGGAGAACAATGAGAGAACCATTAGTTGAGATTAACGATCTCCATGTTGATTTTGAGGTTCGCGATGGGACCGTACATGCGATCCAGGGCGCTACCTTTGATATTTATCGTGGTGAAACCACCGGCGTGATCGGCGAGAGCGGCTGCGGAAAATCTGTGACTGCCAAAGCGATCATGCAAATGATCCCCAAACCCGGGAAGATCGTCAAAGGGGAGGTGCTTTACCATTTTCGAGACAAATTAAACCCCGGGCAGGAAGAGATCATCAATATCTCAGAGCTGGACCCGGATGGCACCCGGATTCGCAAGATTCGCGGCGGTGAAATTGGGATGATCTTCCAGGAACCGATGAGCTCCCTGACGCCAGTTTACACAGCCGGCTTCCAGATCGGTGAAGCCTTGAATTTGCACCGGTTGATCCCTCAAAAGGTTGGGGATCAAATGTCTGACAATATCATGCAACTTCGCAATGTGACCAAAAAAGAAGCACGCGAAATTGCGATTGACTACCTGCACAAAGTTGGGCTGCCCAAACCGAAGGAACGTGTGGACAGTTATCCTCACGAACTCAGCGGCGGTCAACGACAGCGTGTGATGGTGGCGATTGCCCTGTCCTGCGACCCGGTGATGTTGATCGCCGATGAACCCACAACAGCCCTGGATGTCTCGATCGAGGCCCAGATCCTGGACCTGATGCGGGAGCTTCAGGAGACCGAGGATATGGCGATCATGTTCATCACCCACAACCTGGGGGTGGTGGCGGAGATGGCGGAAGACATCATCGTGATGTATATGGGCAAACAGGTTGAACGGGCCAGCGCCGTCGATATTTTTTATGAAGCAAAACACCCCTACACACGAGCGCTGCTGCAATCCATCCCGCATGTTGGGAAGCGAGAAAAAACGCGTCTGGCGTCCATCAAGGGCATGGTGCCCTCGCCGTTTAACCTGCCCTCTGGATGTGTATTTCACCCCCGCTGTCCATCCTTTATGCCAGGAAAATGTGATGTGATCGAACCGAAGTGGCAGGAAGTTGAGGAGAATCACTGGGTTCGCTGCTTGCTTTACGAGGAGGTATGAACATGACGAATGAAACCAAACAAAAGCTGGGAGAAGGCCTGGAAGAACGCTTGCAGCCGGATAAGATTTATGACCCAAAGGTGATCCTGGAAGTAAAGGGCCTGAAAAAATTCTTCCCGATTAAAAAGGGCCTCTTGCAGCGTGAAGCAGGCAATGTTAAAGCTGTGGATGATATCAGCTTTTTTGTGCGCGAGGGTGAAACGCTTGGCCTGGTGGGCGAAAGCGGCTGTGGAAAAACAACGGCCAGCCGGGCCGTGATCCGGTTGTACGAACCGACTGGCGGGGCGGCTTACTTCAAGTCCCAGGCGCTTTCTGATACAGACGAACCCGTGGTGGTCAACCTGATGGATTTGGACAAAGAACAGATGAAGAAGATCCGTCGTGAGATGTCGATGATCTTCCAGGACCCGATCAACTCACTCAATCCCCGGATGTCGGTTTTTGACATCATCTCTGAACCGATGGTGATCCACGGCCAAAAAGACCGCAATGAAAATGAGAAGATCGTCTCCAACCTGTTGGAAAGGGTTGGACTGCGGCCTTCTTATATGCGCCGGTATCCCCATGAGTTTTCCGGCGGCCAACGCCAGCGGATTGGGATTGCGCGCGCTCTGGCCCTGAATCCTGAGATCATCTTTGCTGATGAGCCTGTGTCTGCATTGGATGTTTCCATCCAGGCCCAGACTTTGAATCTGCTCCAGGATCTGCAGGCGGACTTTAACCTGTCTTTTGTGTTCGTTGCTCACGACCTGAGCGTGGTACAGCACATTTCTGACCGGGTGGCGGTGATGTATGTGGGTAAGATTGCGGAGGTGGCCGAATCAGACACCTTGTATAACAACCCCTTACATCCATACACTGAAGCGTTACTGTCTTCAGTTCCCAAACCCGATCCCAAATATGAATCCAAGCGCATTCACATGCAAGGGGATGTGGCCGACCCATCCAACCCGCCCAGCGGATGTTACTTCCACCCCCGATGCCGCTATGCCAAAGAGATTTGCAAGACCACACCCCCAGAGTATCGTGAGCTCGAACCAGATCACTTCGTGTCCTGCCATCGAGCGGAAGAGCTTGATCTGCGAGGTGTGTAAAATCAGCCGCCCTTACACCATGGCAATTCAGGCCTGGTGCAGGGCCGCGGTTGATGAGTGGTTCTGCTGGTTTAGAAAAACAGCCCATCAATAGGGAAGAGGAGCAAGGATGGTAGATATCAAGTCAAACGTTCAAATACTGAGCCGGGTGCCTTTGTTCACCGGATTAAGCGAAAAGCAGCTGAAAAAGATCGCCAACCGTTTGACCAAGCGAAATTATGCAGAGGGTGAGGCCATCATCACCCAGGGGAAAGGCGGTGAAGGATTGTTTGTCCTTTCAGATGGAAAGGCTGAAGCTGTTCGGCTTCAACCAGATGGCGAAACAATCACCGTCAATCAATTCGGTCCAAACGATTTTTTCGGCGAGTTGGCGCTGCTGGATGAAGGCTTGCGCACAGCTTCTGTGATTGCAAAATCAGAGGTCACATGTTTAATTTTAACGCGTTGGGATTTCAAGGGGATTTTGAAGGACGAGCCTGAGATGGCCATCTCAATGCTGGAAGAATTAGCCAAACGCTTCAGAAGGGCATTGGAAACGCTGTAAATCCATTCAGATTAAGGTTACAATAACAGGGCGCATGGCAAAATGCGCCCTGTTGTTTATCGTGGAATAAATTATGAGATGTCCAAATTGTGAATTTGAAAATCCACCTGGCAACCTGTTTTGTGGAAAATGCGGCAGCCGGATTGCAAAATCTTGTTCGGCATGCGGCGCGTTGAACCCAATGTCCTTCAGATTCTGCGGCCAATGCGGCGCAGCCCTGGCGGAGCCATCAAACCGGTTTGGACGGCAGGAGCCTTCGGCAACCTATTCCTTTTTTCCAGCGTCCAGCTCGGCTTTTATGGTCAAACCGGCGAATGAACGTGATCAGCTGCCAGAATCCATTCGGATGTTGAGAGGGGAACGGCGGGTGGCCACCGTGGTCGTTGCTGATGTCAAGAAATCCACCGATTTGCTCTCTGAAATGGGCACTGAATCCTGGGTTGACCTGATGAGCAAGCTGTTACAGGTCATGGAAGCCCAGATCTATCGTTACGGTGGGCAGGTGGATCAATTTCGAGGAGACGGGTTGATTGCCTTTTTTGGCGCCCGTGACGCGCACGAGGACGATCCAGAAAGGGCTATTCTGGCTTCTCTGGCTATGCAAGAAGGTTTTGAACGTTATAAACAGGAATTTGAGGCCCTGAATGCAAAGGACATCAAACTGCGGGTTGGGATCAACACGGATGAGCTGATCGTTGCCCAGGTGGGGTCTAAGGGCATGCACCGTGAAGATACGGCAATGGGCGAAGCGATTGCGCTTGCGGCCCGTTTGGAAGCCGCAGCTGAACCGGGTACGGTCCTGGTCAGCGAGGCCACATACAACCAGGTTGAGGGAAAATTTCACTGGATTGACATGGGCGAAATCCAGCTGAAAGGCTTTACTACCCCCATCCATGTCTACCGCCCGCTGGCGCTGCGCTCAGATGCAGAATTACTGCAGGAGATGCAAACCTATATTCACTCGACACCTTTGATTGGCCGGTATGAGGAATATGATCTGATCCGGCAAAAAGTAGACCGGGTTGTTGAAGGCCGGGGTGAAATTGTTCTGATCTCTGGTGAGCGAGGATTGGGCAAATCGTTCCTGGTCCGCCAGGTGCATCAAGACCTGCAGCTGCGAAAACAGATTTGGGAATCCTTTGAGGCGGTGAGCCGCAGCGATCCACCTAACGCTTCAGAGGAAAAGCCGAAAGTTCTGTGGCTGCGGGGTTGGTGCAGTTCATATGAACAGCCATCCCCATTCTATATCTGGCGGATCTTGCTTAAATCCTGGCTGGATATTGCCCCGGACGAGAGCGACACGCAGGTATTGGCGCGATTGAGAGCCTATTGCGAGGCGTTATGGGGGGACGATTGCGGGGAATACCTGCCAATAATGGCATCGGTCTTGGGGATCGCGAAAGATTCTTTTGAAGAACAATTGGAAAACCTCGACGCACAGGGGTATCAGGGGAAATTATTCTATACCTTTCGTGACTGGCTGGCCTCCCTCAGCCGGAGAACACCGCTGATCTTGTATTTGGGCAGTTTGCAGTGGGCCAACGCGGGCTCTGTTGACCTCTTAAGAGAAGTCATTTCTCTTTCAGAAGATCATCCGATCTTGTGGTTCCTGATTTACCGGCCGGACCGCCAATCGCCGGTCTGGCATCTTCAACATTATGTTGAGACCGAATTTCCACACCGTATGACAATGATCACATTGAATCCTTTCGCACGTGAAGAAAGCAAGGCCTTGATCGAGTACATCTTAAAGCCCCACCGGATCGAGCGCGCTGCTTTGGAAATCATCGTCAACCGCACGGAAGGTAACCCATATTTCATTCGTGAGTTGGTCAACAATCTCATTCAGGAGGGGACGCTGGTCAAAGATGATGAAAACCAGGTCTGGCATTTGACCAGCGATATCACTACGGCAGATTTGCCAGAGAATTTGCATTCCCTGTTTCTCTCCAGGATCGACCGGTTATCGCAGCCGGACCGCCTCGTTTTACAAATCGCATCTGTGGTTGGTTTTGTTTTTTGGAAGGCTGTAATTGAAGAAATCGCCCCCGATGATATTGATGTATCAGAAAGCTTTAAGAATTTGCAGAAAGCCAACCTGATCGAAGAGCGGGGCGTGTTTATTGATTTGGGCGCAGCTTACCATTTCACATCCACTTTAATTAAAGATGTCACTTATGAAAGTATTCTAAGCAGCCAAAGGGTGGACCTGCATGCGCAAATTGGTGAATTTTTACAAAATTTTGAACTCAACCAGGAGGTCAGTTCAGAATTCTTGGCCCATCACTTTATGAAAGCCGGTAATTTACGTCGTGAGCTTTTATACCGGATCCGGGCCGCCGAACAGGCCAGGGATATCTTCGCCAACCAGGAAGCTTACCAAGAATACACCCGAGCCTTAGAGATCCTTGAACTTCTGGAAGCCGAGGAGGGCCAAACCCACGCGATCTTGACAGAACGATTTGAGCTGATTAAAGGTCGGATAGAAATTTTATACCATCTTGGCAGGGTAATTGAAGCCCACAGCGAATCTCGGCGTTTGCTGGAAATTGCGACTGACATCCAAGGAGATCCAACCTGGCGGATTGACGCCTTACTGATGCAGCCTGGCGTCAATTATGTTCAGAATCAGGAGATGCTTCAGGAAGGCGTTCCACAGGCAGAGGAGGCTTTAAGACTCTCTCAAGAGATTGGCGATGCCTACCGGGAGATGGAAAGTCTGGCAGCCGTAGCGGGGCACCGGTTTTTACAAAATGATCCCCACTGGCAGGAATTTGGCCAGAGAGCAATTGAAATCTCGCAAAAATTAAACGACAAGAAAACCCAGGTGGAGCTGCTGCTCGGGCTGGCTGGCGCTTACGGGATGGATAAACTCGAGATGGGCCTGAAACTGGTGAAGAAAGCGCAGCCCATTGCTGAAGATATTGATTATAAAGGCGCCCAGGTAGAATTGCTCTACTGGCTGGGGACGGAATTGGAGCGGGAGGGCGATTATTACCGGCTCTTGAAAGACTATGAAGAGCGCCGGCTTGAGCTTGCCCGCGAGTTAGGGTGGCGGCTGGTTGAGGCGCGGTCATTGATGTTCCTCGGCCAGATCAAAGGCATTTACCTGGGAGATTATGAAAACGCCCTGCCTGACTTGAAGCGAGCTGAAGACCTTTGGCAGGACACGGACCAGCGGTTGTTTGTCTATTTGAGGGAGGCCCAGGTTTATACACAGCTCAAAGATTATTCTAGCGCCAAGCACTATCTTTCATTGGCCAAACCACTTTCGGAGGGTTTTGTACAAAGCCTGGCGAAGGTGGGATGGGATCTGGTGTATGCCATTTTGCATTTAGAAATTGGCCAACTCGACAACTGGATGCGTGTTCTGGAGCACACCAAGCAGGTCTTGCATATCGTCGAAGAAGAAAACCTGGTGTCAAGACAATATCGGATGGCAGCGGCCTGTAAAGCGGCTCAGGCCCAGTTAAAGATTGCCCGTCGCATGCATGATACACAAGATCTTTCAGGTTACGAGCATTACAGGAAAAAAGCCATTGACTCTTCGGGTCTTGCCCTGGATACTTATATCGATTTTGGGTTTACGCAAATTATTGAGTGTGTGAGTGAGGAGATTTTATACTATCACGGTCTCGCGCTTAAGGAAAATGATCAATTTGATGAAGGTGAGGACTTTTTGCAGCAAGCTTATGCGGAGGTGATCCGAAAGTTCAAGTTAATTCCAGAAGGCTCACCTTATCGCAAAACATTCATGCAAACCACTTTGCATCAATTGATCCTTAATGAGGGAAAGAAGTATCAGTCTTAAAGCATCGCTGACTGCATAGAAATCATAAGCATGATCAATCACAACAAAGAAAAAAATTATCGCTGGAATTTCACCGTCAACCTGTTGGATGGCGCCACCTTCTGGTTTGGAAGCAGTTTTATCTCAGCTGCCACCATCTTGCCATTATTCATCAGTAAGTTGACTCCCTCTCTGATCCCGATCGGCCTGGTCAGCATCATCACCTCGGCTGGTTGGTTCCTGCCGCAGTTATTTTCTGCTCGGATCACAGAGCGATTCACAAAAATGAAACGGATCGTGGTGGGTTGGGGGATCTTTCTGGAACGTTTACCGGTTTGGATGATGATCCTAAGCGCTTTCCTCGCCAGGTTCATGCCAGAACTGGCCCTGGTTTTGTTCTTAATCTGTCTGGCATGGTATTCCATAGGGGCTGGCGTGATTGCCCCTTCCTGGATGGCGCTGCTGGCAAAAATATTTTCTCCTGAAAAGCGGGGCTCCTTTTTGGGAATCACGATGTTCATCGGGGTCGGGATGGGTGTGCTGGGGTCGGCTGCCAGCGCCTGGCTGTTGGAGTATTTTGAATTTCCGAACTCATTTATGATCCTATTTGGCATTGCGGCGGTATTTACCACCTTTAGCTGGGCTTTTTTAGGTATGACGCGTGAGCCGCTTGGTGTGGTTGAAACGCATGACCGGAATTGGGCCAGCTACTGGCAAGATTTGATCAGGATCCTAAAGGAAGATCATAATTTCCGGCGTTATGTCATTTCGAATATTATCATCTCTTTTGGCGGGATGGGTTTTGGATTTGTTACGATCAGCGCAATCCAGCGGTTTGACGTATCAGATGCTACCGTGGGTTTATACACGCTGGTGATGCTGATCGGTCAGGCAATTGGAAACCTGGTCTTGGGCTGGATGGCTGACCGCTTTGGCCATAAACTATCGGTGCAAATTGGCGTCCTGGCAACCTTTTTGGCTTATTTGTTAACCCTGGTGATGCCAACCCCTGGATTCTATTACGTGGTTTATGCATTGTTGGGAATCAATTTAAGTGCCGGGGTGGTTTCAGGCATGCTGGTTGTGTGGGAATTTTGTGAAACTTCACGGGTGCCCACGTATTCAGGTCTTGCAAATACCACCCGAGGGCTTGCCGGTTTACTGGCGCCGATTGCGGCCACCTCACTGGCTGAATGGGATTATCAGGTATTATTTGGGGTTTGTGCAGTTTTATTATTTTTAGGCCTTGGCCTGTTGATCTTCTGGGTCAGGGAGCCAAGGTGGCATTATCGAGAGATGGAACAGACACATGATGAACCAAGCTCCTAAACGTATAATTGCTTGGGTTGTTACTTTAACAACCTGGGCGTCGATCTTGATTTTAGCTTACGGCGCAGTCAATGCGCTCAGTTACCAGGCCGAGGCAGTGGGCTTTCGGTACCCGCTGGATTATGGAGAAGCGCCGCTGGTCAACCAGGCCATGCAGTTGAATGCAGGAGAGGCCATCTACCGGCCGTCCCTCGAGGAACCGCCATTCACGATTGCGAATTACCCACCTGTTTATGTGGGTGTCCTGGCGCTCTTTGAGCGATTCTTTGGCCCAGCTTTCTGGTATGGGCGATTGATCTCAGTCTTGAGCGCCATCGGCAGTGCAGTCATGCTTTTTTTGTTGTTATTTTCGCGTAGTCATAGCTGGACACTGGCTTTAATCCCCGCCCTGATGTTTTATAATATCCCGTATGTGATCGGGTGGTCTGGATTGGCCCGGATTGACCACCTGGCGCTGTTCTTTGCGCTGACTGGCCTTTATGTTTTGTTTACTGGAAAGCCATCCCAGCGTTTGGTCGACTCAAATCTGGTGCTGGGTGGGGTCTTCCTGGTATTGGCAATCTATACACGCCAATCGTATGCCCTGGCTGCCCCTTTTGCCGGCTTTCTTTATCTGCTCCAAAAGGATTGGCGCCGTGCAGCCCTTCTGACAGGTGTGGTGGGGGGCCTTTCCCTGATTGTGTTTGGCCTGCTCAACCTTCTGACCGGTGGAGGATTTTATTTCAATATTGTCACAGCCAATATCAATCCCTTTGGTGTAGAACGAGTACTGAATCATTTCAGGAATTTCTTTGATCTGGCGCCTTTTCTGTTCCTGCTGGCGGCATTGGGGCTTGTTCTGGCGGTCAAAAGGGTTCCCGGTTGGCCGCTGGTGGTGGGCCTTGTTTTCGGCGGTTTTTTCAGCGCAATCACAATTGGCAAAATTGGATCGAATGTCAATTATTTCCTCGAGTTTGCTGCGGGATTAAGCTTGGCCCTTGGCTTTGGCGTGCTCGTCTTGCATCGACAAACCCGAAAACCATGGCTGGCGGTTTTGCTGTCCGCCAGCCTGGTTATGATCTCCTGGCAGGGCGTTCGTTTTGTCCGCAGGGTCCAGGAAGATACACGGGGTACCTTGCGAACCCGCCAGGAAGCCATCCATGAACTGCAAGACCTTGATAATCTGGTTGCTCAAAACTTGGCGCAGCCGATCCTGGCAGATGAGTATATGGGTCTGATCACCCTGAACGGGGAGAGTCTGTACCTGCAGCCATTTGAAATCACCCAACTGGTGATGGGTGGATTGTTTGACCAGCAAATTTTGCTTGATCAAATCGAACAAGGGTTGTTTTCGCTGATCCTCTTACAAGAGGACTCCTGGTGGGTGCATGCCTTGCAGGAACGCTGGACACCCGAAATGCTTGAGGCGATCCGCACCCATTACCGACTTGCGGGGCAGTTTGAGAGCACTTTTGTTTATAAGCCCAGAACGACCCGCGGGGTCTCGACGCCCTCGGACTGCCCAATGGGCGCCTGGCCGCTGCCGACCAGCGCGTATATGGGCTACCGCTTTGAAGACGGGCGGTTATCGCTTTACGGTGCGGGGCCGGAGGGAACAGTGCCGGTTGAGGCCGTCGCGCCCGGAGAAGTGTATCGGCTGGAGGGTTATCCCGAAGGCAGCCTGGTCGTGGTCCACGAGGATCCTTTGAATCCTGGCGAAAAGGTGATCATCACCTACAGCGAGATGCGATCCTCGCGTGGGGGTGAACCGCTGATCCCGGATCACATCTCAATGGGCGTGGAGGGATTGGCTGTGGAAGCAGGGGAAACGCTCGGGTATCAGGGCATGTGGGCTGGCAGCGATTTTCGCCAGGATTGGCTGCATGTGACTCTGGGAATCGCGCCATATGAGCCGCAATTTTTGGAGGATATTGATTTGCTGGCTGAAAATCTGGTGGACCCAGGAATATATTTTGGGATCAGTTTAGAACCCGGCGCGGGCCATGTTAAGCCGGTGATTTGTTCTGAAAAATAAATCTTACCGGCGTTATTCGCCACCCCGCTGCGTTGGCGCGCTGCAGGGGCCATCAGCCGTGATACAGGCGGTTGATGATCCTATCGAATGCTTCCTGGGGGTCCTCCGGCATTTTCTCAGCTTGTTTGCCCAACCAGGTTTCAACCAGCGCCAGGATGTGCGACGCTTCCATTCGGTCGGCTAGATGGGCCAGCAGCATGGGATCCTGCAAGAATTTGTCAAGGTTGTGGTGCAAATTGCGTTTAACCTCTGTGTCCAGCGCAAACACCGCCAGCAAGGATTCAAGCACAGCTCGACGGCGATCTTCCCGGTGCAGTAGGGATTCTGTGGATAGAATATCGATTTGTAATTTTGCGTCAACCGGTAAAACAATATCTGTGATCACCACCTGGTGTGTGTCTTGATTGTATTGCCAGTCGTGGGCTGTTTGCACACCGTTTAAAGATAGAATGACCTGGTCAGGTTTTTCCAAGGCATGGAAGATCAATTTATAAATTCGTTCTCCTGAGAGCAGATCTGTTTCTCCTTGTACTGGCGAGATCTTAAACCTAGCCTTTTCTTCTGCCCAGGTAAGGTCAAAGGTTGTCAGTGCAAACCCACCTTGCCGGTAGTCCAGGGTTTCACCGTCATCTTCATAAAGCTGAAAGGTGTTGTTGGCGCCAGGGAAGATGTGCACCGTCAGCGCATCTGGTAAGTCAGTTCCCGGCCAACCAGATGAAGGCCCCAGGGGGATGATGCCGCCTGCCCGGACAAAGACAGGGATCCGATCGAGTCCGCCATAAAGGGCGATCCACCCTTGGCCAGAATAGTGTTCCCCTGAGAAGAAATCGAACCAGTCGCCTTCCGGCAGCCAAAGGACCTGTCGGCTGAGGCGGGTGTGTTCGTCCAGAGGGGTGGTGAAAGGCGCAGCGAAAAGCTCGCTGCCGAAGGTGTATTGATTTGGGCAGCGGTAGGCGGCATTTTCGTGTGGATACAGGTGGTACATAGGCCTCACCGGCAGGATGCCTTCCTTGTGGTTGCGCCAGGCGGCGGTGTACAGGTACGGGATCAAGGCATGGCGCAGGCGCATGGCGCTGGCAGCCCGGATCTCAATATCTTTTCCAAAACCCCAGGGCCGGCGGTCAAGATAGGGATTCTTGGTGGTGTGCAGGCGGAAGATGGGGCTGAAGACGCCGTACTGAACCCAGCGCAGATAAAGCTCAGGATCGCCGGTGCCGCCCATGTGACCGCCGATGTCGTGGCTCCACCAGCCGAAGCCGATGTTGGCTGCGGTGGCCGTGAAATATGGTTGAAATTGGAGGGTTTGCCAGCTGGTGTAAGTGTCGCCGGAAAAACCGATCGGGTAGCGATGCCCTCCCAAACCCGCCCAACGGGAAAAAATGAAGGGCCGCTTTTTGCCATCCCTGGCGAGGTCATAGAAATGCAGGTGGTTCAACCAAAACAGCGGGTCAAGGCCCTCCAGGGTTGATTGGGTGCCCTGCTGCCAGTCCATCCACCAGAAATCCACACCCATCTCCTCAAGCGGGTGATGCAGGATATCCAGGTAGGCCTGGGTGAATTGGGGGTCGGCGATATCGAAGGGGATCGGGTCCTTGGTCTTAGGATCCACGCCCATCGCCCGGGCCATATCTTCATACTGATCTTCATGAGGATGAATGCCTGAAGCTGGGTGCAGATTCAGCGCCGTTTTCAGCCCGAGCTCCTTGATCTCATCCAAAAAACGCTGAGGATCGGGAAACAGTTTTGGGTGCCAGGTATAGCCCGTCCAGCCTGAACTCTCGTTGCCGGTTTCGGTAATATGCCAATCCATATCGACTATGCAAACTGAGAGTGGGATCTGACGCTGGCGGAAGGCCTTCATCAGATCGACCAGCTCATCTTGATGATATTCCCAATATCGGCTCCACCAGTTGCCCAGGGCGAAGCGGGGCAGAACAGGAATATTCCCGGACAATTTCTGGAAATCGACCAAACAATCGGTGTAGTCTTGGCCATAACCAAAAAAATACAGGTCTTGGGCTTTGGGATGGGCCTGACGGGCTTCCAGCCAGCCGTTTTCATCGAAAACCAGGGAGGCGCTGTCATCCAGCAGGGACCAACCCGTGCGGGAGATCAATCCAGGTTCCAAGGGCGTCTTCCCATCGATCCGGTCCAGGGTGCGGACGGTGCCGCCCAGGTTGGTTTTATTTTCCTGGCCATACCGCCAGGTGAACCCGGAGTCTTTTAGTGTGATCCGTAAAAAGGGGTGATAAAAACCGAAGTCCTGGCGTTGATATTCCAGAAGGAGATGTTCGGTTTCGATTTGAATGCGTTTCTCATCAAGGTCGGCTTTGAATTCCGGCGCGGGTTGGTTCCTGTGCCAGAAAACCTGAGTTGGGCGGTCTTCAAAGGTCTCCGAAGGATCATATTCCAGGCGCAGCAGCCGGGAGGTTAAAACGGTGAACCGCACTGGGCCTTTTTGGATTACGGCTTCTGGATTTGCTTTGGGGTGCAGGTCTAATTTTAAAAAATCTAGCATAGCTCCTCAGTACAATGGATATTGATTTGAATATAACTCAATCATTTTATCAGAAAAAGATTGTAAACAGCAGCAGGCTCAATTCAACAGCATAGGTGAGGAACATGAAGTGCCAGGATTTTGGGGTATTAAAATTCTGCACGTGATGTTCAGCCCCGCCAATCACCCCAATGACGAAGAGCACCGCCAGGATCAACACCCCTCCCTGGCGGATGGACGCCCCAAGGAAATAAGCCTGGCCGAATGGGTTCGGATCCGCCCAAAAAGCAGCATAGATCGTGATGATTGAGTCGAGGATCGGAATGATCAGTAGGAACGCGCCGACCGCACTCACCAACCACAGGACGACTGCCAGGAAGATTAAAATCGTTTGGTTGGGCTTGTTTTCTGGCATGCTCAATCTCCTTCTTTCTCACAGATAAAGGGCAGGAAGTCAACGATGCCAAAGAAGCGGCTCTCCGGCAGGCCGGTATAGCGGGTCAGCGATACCGGTCCGTGCAGTCCCAAACGCCGCTGTTCTTCGACCCCAGGCAAATCGGCATTAAAATCATTGATCTCAAGGAAGGCCGTTGGGAACGCTCCTTGTTCTGTTCCTGGGAGCAAGGTGAAGCGCAAATGGACCCAGGTTTGCTGCGAGGGGTCCAACCAGCGGCCCTGGTAACCGATTAATTCGCCTTGCTTGATTGGAAGACCATTTGCGTTGATCCAATGGGGTTCAATGTATGGATTGGCTGAGTCGAAGGCTGGCGCCATATCACCATAAAAGGACCAGATGTGTCTTTCTGGGTTGCGCGGATCCTGGTGTTGAATGGCAACCGCAGAATCCCACTCCGGAAATTGATAGAGCAGACCGTCGGCGACCGCATGCACCGGGATTTCGCCTGTTCGGCCGTCCCCAAGCATTAACACCTGGCTGTCCTTCCATAACATCCCCATGTTTGCCTGGGTTGGCAGCCTGAAAGGCGCATCCGGGCAGCTCAGGTTTTCAGGGTACGCCATGGCTTCAGCGTCTTTTGGTTGGAAGAGCAGGGAGTTAGCCCGCATGTCCACTGCGACGTACTGGGCAAAGATTGCCGCCCGCATTTCGGGAGTCCAGCGTTCCATGTAAACTGGAAAGGAGGGAAAATGGTGAATCAGGATCAGGGGAAAATCCTGAGCCTCAATTCTCTCAAGGAAAGCTGACTGATCCCAGAGACCCGCAGAAGCCAGCTGGGTCATCTCAAAAGGCTGCAAGTAAAGTGGGATGTTGTTCTTGGGCAGCATGGCCATGTATTCGTCCGCCAGGACGGGGCCGTTTGTGGCACCCCGGCGAATCCTTTCCTCCAGGAAGGCATAATCATTACCCGGTTGTTTGATCCGATCTCGGTGGCTGATGATCGGGCCAAACAGGCTGTCGCGGGATAAGCCTGCAAACTGGAGGAGGATGATCCCTCCCAGCAAGATGAAGATCACCAGGTTGGCCCACAGTTTGATTCGGACCTGTTTTGATACCGGTTCGGGATCCGGGATTTCGTCCGCAGGAAAATCAAGATCTGGCTGTTGATCAGGGTTGAGCGCCAGGGTTTCTGTCATGCGGGATAGAAGAATGCCCACAAGGAGGCCGAAGGCCGCGCTGATCTCAACCAGATAGTTGATATTTGATCCGACTTTTCCGATCGTGAGCGCTGCCAATGCACTGGCCAAGAGATAAGGGGCTGTGAAGGCATAGGTTTTGGTCAGGCGCCAGCCAAAGGCCAGGTACCCGCCAGCCAGCAGGAGGATAATGGGCATTTTTCGCCCGATTTCCCGGGCAAAATTAAGCACCGTTTCCCAACGAAAAGGGTTCACATTGGCGGTGATAATATGAAAGAAGAAAGCGCCATCTGTAAGCCAATACAGCAGCCCGAAGATTGCCAGGCCGCCAAGCGCGTAGCTCACAAATAACCTCATCGCCTGGCTCTTATTACGGGTGAATGTGTACACCAAGCCAGCCAGGGGCGCAGCCAGCCCGAAACTTTGCCGGGTATAGGCGGCGAGGATAAACAGCCCGGCCGCAAAGTATCCATTCCGGTTTTGATCAGGGTCACGGATCAGCACGTACAACCCCGCAAGAGAAAGGAACAATCCCAACATATCAATCCGAAATAGGGGCGACCACTCAAGGACATAAGGTGTGATCAGGAAGATGCTTGTCCCGGCAAGTATCGGCAGGATGTCTTTGGACTGGGAAAATTTTCGCAGGATCAGGGCGATCATCCCAGCGGACCCCGCGGTGCTGAGAAAGGAAACCAGGCGGCCAAGGGCAAGGGAGGGTCCAAATAGCGCCACCAGAACCGCGTTGACCAAAACGAATACGGGTGGATAATTGGAGATCAAATACGGCGATGATTGGATCCCCTGTGGATACAGCGGTTGTCCCTCAACCACCCTAAGGGCCTGGTTAAGAAGGGGCCCTTCGCCATAATCCAATGGGTATTCAAATCCAATCACGATCAATCCGTGAACCAGGAAGATCAACAGCCCCAAGACCAGAAAAAAGAACAGGATGATCCTGGTGAGGAAGCGGAGATCTTTGATGAACAGCTTTTCTACATATTTCATAAAACCTCCGGCGATTAACCGGCGTAATCATACAAGCCCATATAAGAACCCGGGTGGGGTTAATCAAGCGCATCATTCGCAGGGCTTTGGGGTATTTTCCAACCAGGTTGATGCGCCTCTTTATTTTATTCCATTCCGAGGATTGTGAAAAACTGCCGCCAACCGCCGTGACGCGGTTATAATTTTCGTAGACCAATGGTTATTTTCAGATAGAGACCCACTATCCATCACCATCTTCAGGAGGAAGCATGTCACAACGGATTGTATTGATTGGCGCAGGCAGCGCCATGTTTGGTTTGGGCACCCTGGGGGATATTTTTAAGGAAACTGTTTTGGAGGGTACGACGATCGTCCTGCACGATATCAACCCCCAATCACTTAAGCTCACGCAAACAGAAGCCCAACGCTATATTGATGACCACGATTTAGCCTATAAACTCGAAGCGACCACTGACCGAAAAGAAGCCGTCAGAGGTGCAGATTTTTGCATCATCTCGATCGAAGTGGGAGATCGTTACGCCCTATGGGAGCAAGATTGGAAAATTCCACTGCAATATGGAATTCACCAGGTATATGGTGAAAACGGGGGTCCGGGCGGTTTTTTTCATGCAATGCGCATTATCCCTCCCATCCTGGAGATTTGCGCCGATATCGCTGTTCTGGCGCCTGAAGCGTTGGTGCTCAATTTGAGCAATCCTATGATCCGCATCTCGCATGCGGTTCTGTCTGCCTTCCCTGACCTGCGATATGTGGGCTTATGCCACGAGATCGCATCCCTGGTGCACCATCTGCCGATTTTGCTGGGAATCCACACAAATGATCTGGCTATCAAAGCAGGTGGGTTGAACCATTTTTCTATCCTGGTGGAGGCCCAGCGAAAAGACACCGGCGAAGACCTTTACCCGGTGATTCGCGAGAAAGGGCCGAATTACTTCCAGAAAGCCGAGAATTATTTTGGCAACCGGGGAGAGCGGGATCTATGCGTGGAAATATTGGATCGATTTGGGTATTTGCCCAACACCACCGACAGCCATTTCGGAGAGTATATTCATTGGGCTTATGATTCTGTAGATCACCGGGGTATCCTGGGGTTTTATGCTGATTATAAAAAGGCGATGTTAATGCCGCCGCTGCCCCCGCAGGAACGCCTGGCGATCGGCAGCGGGGAGGGAGAATTGTGGGGGATTGTCCCGATCATTTCTGCCCTTGCTTCTGGCCGGGAGCATTCTGAGCTGGCGGTGAACCTGCGCAATGATGGTTTGATCAATTTGCTGCCGGATGAGATGCCAGTGGAGGTTCCCGGGCGGATCGAGAACGGCGCCCTGAGGGGCGTGGCGCTAAACCCTTACCCGCAGGGGTTCGGCGCGCTGCTGCAAAATCAGGTGGGCGCCACACTTCTGACCACCGAAGCCATTCAAACCCGGTCGAAGGCTGCCGCCAAACAAGCCCTGCTGGCAGATCCAGTTTTCAACCGTTCCAAGGTTGTGGATGATCTGCTGGAGACGATGATCCGATTACAGCGCCCCTACCTGGATTACCTGCAATAGGTTGGGTTTGCGATTATAATTACCCGGTATTTACCAGTGAATATTCAGGAGAAATCATGGAAACCATCGTTGAAGATGTGAAAATCACGCCACAACAGAAGAAACAGCGTCGGCGGACCTTATTTGCCCTGTCTTTTGGTTATTTCATCGACCAGGGCGAAGGGCAGGCTTTGTCCGTTCTGTTCCCGACCTTGCAAGCGCTGTGGGGGCTTTCTTACAGCAATTTGGGTGTGATCAGCACCATCCGAAATTTGCTGCAGTCGATCTCTTCACCTTTCTGGGGCTTTGTCTCTGACAAAGTGTCTCGCAAGATGGTGATCCTGTTCGGGACCGGCATCTGGGGAGTTTGGACGGCGGCCGTCGGACTGACCCAAAACTTTGGGCAGCTGCTTGTCATCCGGGCGATCTCAGGGATCGGCCTGGGCTGCCTGCTGCCGGCAACGTTTTCAATCATGTCGGATACCTTCCCACCAAAGGATCGGGGTAAAGCCCTGGGGTTGATGGAAGCCACCGGCGTGTTTGGGATCATCATCGCGACCGTGGGCCTGGGATTTTTGGCCACGCCAACCCTATGGCGTTGGGGTTACTTTCTATTGGGCGCTTTCAGCGTATTGAGCGGTTTGGTGGTTTGGTTCCTGGTTAAAGAGCCGGTGCGCGGGGAGGCAGAACCGGAGCTGGCTGGGAAGATCACCGCACAGGATGCACAAAAATTCGGCTTGCAGCTCAAGGATCTGCCCAAAGTGTTAAAGATCCCGACAATTTGGGTGGCAATTGGCCAGGGCCTGGCCGGTTCGATGCCCTGGGTGGTGATGGCTTCTTTTCTGATCACCTGGCTGGTCAATGAGCGCAACATCCCCGCTGAAAATGCGACCCTTGTTTTTGCTGGGATTGTGGTGGGTACGGTCTTTTCGAACATCATCGGAGGTTACCTGGGTGATTGGGCGGAGCAAAGGAACCCCAAATACGGCCGCACGATCATTGGGCAAATCTCTATCGTGAGCGGGATCCCACTCTCGTATATCCTGTTCACCCAAACCGAGAACTGGTCTTTGTGGGGGATCATGGCGCTGGCTTTTTTCACGGCTTTGATGATCAGCTGGCCAGGTAAAGGCGCCAAAGAACCCATGATGCAGGGTGTGGTCCCGCCAGAATTGCGCGGTACGGCTTTTTCAATGACCACCTTTATCGAAAGTGGTTTTGCCGCCATTGCAGGCGTGATCGCCGGCACCCTGGCAGACCGGATTGGACTGTCTCGGGCCTTGATCTGGACGGTACCATTTCCCTGGATCATTTGCGCAGCGCTGTTCAGCCTGTTCTATCTGACATACCCTAAAGACGCCCACAAACTGCGTGAAATGATGGCGCAGCGCGCAGAGATCATCGACCAAGCGCACGAGACAGGTGATTGATCACTGCCAATTTGAGAGTAAAAAAATAACTCTCTGAAAACTTAAAAATGAAGAATGAGTGGATATCGGATGAAGATGATATCCACTTTTTTTATTTCTAGGATGGACCCAGACGCCAAGTTGATGTGGTATTCGCCCTGAACCTATGAGGGGATAATATGCAAAAAGTGCGAGGATAACCTCGCACTTTGAGCGGGAGCGACGGGATTCGAACCCGCGGTCTCGGCCTTGACAGGGCCGCATGTTGAACCACTACACCACGCCCCCGAACG
>CAZLEK010000014.1:0-39336 GCA_964558525.1 uncultured Candidatus Brevefilum sp. | reverse complement strand
CCTCCGATGATGACATTGGGTGCATAATCTGAAACATATTTATTAGCCAGACAGTGAAAATACTAACACACTCATTTTATCGTACTTATTCCTTTTCAATCATGAAATTTATTATTAGATCATCATTGACCAAGAGGACGATGATGATCTAATAAATTATCCTTCTAAATCATAGATTGTTTCCCCAAATCCATTGAGAATGTACTTAATCTTCTATGTTAGTATAAGCATTTTCTACTTCACGAGTCCTTATCAATTCTGTTAGCATTTGTTCATTGATTTGCTTATTGATCGGATAAAAAACAATCCAAAGGATCATACCAGCAAGGGAAACGAGAGCTGGGATTAAAAAGTTCAAAGAATAGAGCCCCTGAATCGTTTCTGCAGATTGAACCGCATTTGGAACGTAACCAATCATCCCTAAAATAAACGCTCCAATCCCAGAACCCAAACCAAGGGCAGCCTTAACAATAAATGAGTTTAGCGAGGCAACAGCACCCTCAGCACGGTGGCCTTGCTTCCACTCCACATAATCTGTATTATCTGCCTGAATGCTATACATCAAGATCCCTGTCATTCCCATGCCGGGTGATGTAATTAATTGAACAATGACAAATAGCATAGGCTTGTCTGCGGGAAGGAAAAACATCGCTAAAAATCCTGCGATAGTCACAATATCAGCAATGATCTTGGTATTCTTCTTCCCAAATTTTCGTGTCATCAATGGTACTAACGCTATTGCAATGAGAGTCCCGATTATCCGAGATACACCAAATAGCGTGAACAGATCAGGCCTATTTAATACATAGGTAAAAAAGAAAATTATCGATCCCTGCAAAATACCATTCGCAGACATCATTACCAATTGGTTAAGGAAATGCGTAAAAACGGCTCGGTTGCTGAGAATTTTTAATAGATCGCGAACATTATATTTTTCCTTCCCAATCGGGTTTACACGTTCTTTTATTCCCAGAGTACCAACGATCGAGAAAACAAGAACAAATACTGTGAAGAAAATGATCAACCAGTGGTATCCTATCTGTTCTGTTGGAAACATGCCAACAATCGGAAGGGCAACAATAAAAATCACCACGCCACCAAGCATATAAGCAAAACCTTTAATATTTGAAAGCGTTGTCCGGTCCCGATCCCGATCGCTCATGACAGAAATCATGGAATTCAAAGGTATATCCATCAAATCAAAGGCGAAACCAAATAAAATGTAGCCAACAAAGGCTAAAACTATCTTTCCTGTAGGTGTTGGCGCAAGGCTCGGACCTAACCAGATCAGCAGAAAAATAACTGAAGTGATAATAGTACCGATAATTAAATATGAACGGAATCTGCCCATTTTTGTTCGGGGCAGGTGATCAATGACATACCCCATCACAGGGTCATTGACGCCATCGAAAATTCGAGATACAAGAAAAAGGGTTCCGATGATCGCTGGGTCCAATCCCACAACATCTGTATAGAATATGAGTAAAAAACTTCCTAACAAGGTCATTAAGGGAATATTTCCCATATTTACCAGAAAAAAAGAAAACTTTTCTTTTCTGGATAAAAGACTTCCTTCTTCTTTTTTGACAATAATATTTTCAGCTGCTAACTCTTCCATTAAAAACTCCTTTCCTGGTTTTCACGATTGTAAGGAAAACATTCTACTTATCTAATAACGAAATTAATTTATTCCATGGTTCCTCCTCACACCAGGAAACCAATATTGATTAGAAATGCTTGGCAAAATTTTCCAGTTGTTCAAAAGTGACAGAGTTTGGTTTTGGTTATTCAAACCCATGATCCACGGGTAAATTGGCGGATTGTTTCAAGTTGAATTCATAGGAGCCACTTTGAAGATCAAATGTAAGATATCCATCAGACTTCATAAAGTTCGTCATTTCCTCCGTCTGTGAAAAACCCTTTACGTTTTCAAGCTTTACCGATGCAGTCGTGTTTGCCGGAATTTTGAAAGAGAACTTAATGTCCGAATCGTTTCTTTCCCATTTCGATACGATCTCTCCATAAATCGATTCATAAGAAGCGCAAGCAAAATCAAGATCCTCAACAACAATTGGCATCAGAGAAAAATGCTTATATGCTGGAACCTCTGGATCGAGCCGGATGCCGCAAAGATACTCATAGAACCAGTTCACAACCGCACCTTTTGAATAATGGTTATGGGAACCTGTAGGTGAACCTTTTTCGTTAATACCCTCCCAATCCTCCCAGATTGTTGTGGCCCCTTTATTGACTGCGTATAACCACGAAGGGTTATCTTCCTGGGTGAGGATACGATACGCAATATCGGTTCTACCCACATCACTCAATACAGGTAAGAGGAAAGGTGTGGAGAGGAAGCCAGTAAATAGATGCCAATCTTTATCTTTAATGCGCTCAATTAGGCTTTCAACAAGTTTTGGTTTTAATTCTTCATCATAATATCCAAAGTGTAATGCTCTGACATAGGGAGCCTGCCGGTCGGAATAAATCGTCGTGGTGCCGTCTTCATTAATAAATTCCTTGATGTAAGCTTTCTTGATATGATCAGCAAGGTTGAGATACTCTTCCTCATCTTCAGCTTTGCCCAAAACACCTGCTGCTTTACCAAGAAGCCGACAAGAATTTTCAAAATAAGCTGTGGCAACAATCGGATCAGAAAATATCAGGTTCCTAAGAATATCCTTCCAGCAATCACGAATGAGCACATCGGGTTCCAGCCACTCACCTAAATGGTATTTGGTGTCCCAGATGAACTTCTGGTGCTCCCCGAAATCCGGATTAAACCAATTGGATGGTTTGATTTTTTTGGTCCAATGACTGTTTTCAGCGTTTCTGCGTTCATATTCAACCCACATTTTCATGCTTTCATATTCTCGTTCGAGGATGGTTTTATCCCCATACATTTCATAAAGCGACCAGGGGATGATCACAACCGCGTCACCCCAACCAGAAGATCCAGGGGGGAGGGTGCCTCGACCGGTATTGCGCTTCAATTGATCAACTGGCTTATCTGGAACAACGTTGCGGATCATCCCATTGGGGTATTGCTGCGAACTGACGTCCTGAATCCACTTGCCATAAAATGCAGCCACATTCATCAACAATGATCCCGTATGAACGAAAACCTGTGCATCACCAGTCCAGCCAGCTCGCTCTCGAGTGGGACAGTCAGTGGGAATATCAAGGAAGTTGCCTTTCATGCTCCAGACAGTATTCTCATGCAATTGATTTATTTTTGGGTTGGAACACTCAAAATAGCCCGTTCGCCCCATATCAGAATAGATTGCATAAGCTTTAAAATTCTCGGGCTCCACCTTGCCAGGATAACCTTCCACCTTGACATAACGAAAACCATGCACAGTGAAATGCGGCTCATAAGTTTCAGGCCCGCCACCTTTGAGTGTATAAGTGTTCTTTTGTCCAAATAACACTGGCAATGTGGCGTAAAAAGTTGTAAAGTTTCCGTTTTTATCTAGAACCTCAGAATGGGTCAAGGTAACCGTATCTCCCTGTTTACCATCTACATTCATGGAGATATAACCGGCGATGTTTTGACCGAAATCGATGACCGTTTCACCTTTGGGCGTCGAAATGATCCTGACCGGATCAAGGCTTTCCATCTTTTTAACAGGCACACTCTCAGAAGGGAATAGAACACTCAAGTCAAAAGGAACAATTTGTACCGGTTGCCATCCCGTCTCTTCAAAACCCACTTCGTTCCATCCCGACATTTCAAGCCGGGCATCATAGACTTCACCCTTTTTCATGTCTGACATGATGATAGGACCAGGACTGGTTTTCCAGCTCCCATCGCTGCAAACCAGCTGCGTACTGCCATTGGCATAATCAATTCGTAGTTGAACAATGAGACCCACTTTGGTTCCATGGGAATTGCGCTTCGATTGCGAGTTGATTGCCCCCCGGTACCATCCGTCTCCCAAGATGGCACCCATACAGTTTTGACCAATCACAAGCATATCGCTCACATCGTACACCTGGTATTGCAGGCGTTTGTTGACATCTGTATTTCCAGGTGTAAAGAGTTGATCACCAACCCTCTCACCATTCAAATAAGCCTCATATAGGCCATGCGATGAGACATATAAACGGGCGTGTTGAATTTCTTTATCGACTTCAAAACACCTCCGTAAATAAGGCGCAGGTTTATAAGCCCTTGGATTTACGTCTTTCTCAGGCTCAATAAATTTCGCTTTCCATTCATCAATGCGTAAACCGGTCTCAAAATGGGCAGGGATGCTCCAAGAGCTGACCGATTCGCTCTCGTCCTTGACACGCACCCGCCAGAAATAGATCGCAGTGCTGTCTAGCGGTTCACCTTCATAAAGAATATGCACTGATGACCCGTCATCCACCCATCCTGAATCCCAAACTAGATCTTCAAATGCATTTGATCTGGCAACTTGAATTTGATACGCCAATTGACCCGCACCATTTCGATCCGATTCCATCTTCCAATTGAAGAATGGCGGTTCCAATCCTATGCCTAATGGATTTTTTAAATGGTTACAGGTTAGACTTACTAAATCAACACGGGACATGACTCTCTCCTCAACGATACAACTAGTAGTTTTGCCTTCTCTCTAAGCGACCTATCAGAAGCCTGAGATCATTTTCTGATCTGATATTTTTTTTGTTCCTTTTCAACGAACGAATAACAGCGAAACCATCTTCTCTCGTTCATTTCTTGGTTTTTATTTTGAGATTAATGATCAATCTCTTTTCATTACTGTTTTTTTAGCTCTTGACTTTGAAAGTGTAACTCCCGCTAGTTAGCTCAAGATAAACCGAGTGATCTGAAAGCTCAGGCAAAATTTCCTCGCTTTCAGTAGAAATCTCCCGCACATTCAATAAACGCAAACTTGCTGACGTATTGGCAGGCACTGTAAAACGATAGGTAGTCATGTCGTCTTCAATTTTCCACTCAGAAACGATTTCTCCGTAGATAGAGCGGTAAACCGCCCTTGCAGATGTCAACCCACCCCCTGGCTCAGGTCGCAGATAAAAATGCTTATAAGCTGGCACTTCCGGATCCAGTTGAATACCGCAGATATATTCAAAGAACCAGCTGGCAACGGCGCCTTTAGAATAATGGTTCTGGGACGCGGTCGGAACGCCTTCCTCGCTGATACCTTCCCAGTCTTCCCAAATCGTCGTCGCGCCCTGATTGATGGCATATAACCAGGATGGGTTGTCCTCCTGTAACAGGACTTCATAAGCCAATTCCAACTCACCCGCTTGAGATAAGACCGGCAGTAGGAAAGGCGTCGAGAGAAAACCAGTGAACAGGTGCCGATCTTTCTCCTCGACACGTTGGATCAATTGCTCCTCCAATTTGGATCGAAGATCTTCCGTGTATAAATCAAAAGCCAGCGAACGGACATAGGGGGCCTGACGGTCAGTATAAATGGTCACCGTGCCGTCTGGTTTGATGAACTCTTTGATGTAGGCATCCCGGATCTTGTCGGCGAGTTGATGATACTTGGCCTGGTCCGCCTGCTTCCCTAAAACCCCGGCGGCTTTGCTCAGCAGGCGGGTGGAAACCTCAAAATAAGCTGTGGCGACGATGGGATCCCCCAGCAGCAGATTCCTGAAGATGGTTTTCCATACATCTTTCAGCAAAATATCCGGCTCAAGCCACTCGCCGAGTTGGAAGTTGGTATCCCAGATATACTTTTGGTGGGCGTTCTTCTCAGTCTTAAACCAGTTGGAAGGATTGATCCACTTGGTCCAATGCATTTTTTCAGCATTTTTCCGCTCGTACTCCACCCAGCGTTTCATACTTTCATATTCTTCTTCTAAAAGGGTCTTATTACCGAACATTTCGTACAATGTCCAGGGGATGATAACCACAGCATCTCCCCACCCCGATGATCCCGGCGGGAGGTTGAAGGCGCTTTCGATTTTACTGGTTGAATCGAGAGGTTTATCCGGCACAACATTCCTAATTTTGCCATCAGGATACTGCTGTGAACTGACATCTTTGATCCATTTGGAATAAAAAGTGACATCATTCATCAGCAGCGAGCCCGTGTGCACGAAAATCTGGGCATCCCCAGTCCATCCTGCCCGTTCACGCGTCGGGCAATCGGTTGGGATATCCAGGAAATTCCCCTTCATGCTCCATTTAATATTGCTGAAAAGCTGGTTGAGCTTTTCGTTGGAGCACTCGAAAAACCCGGTCTCTTCCATATCGGAATAGATGGCAATCGCCGTAAAACCTTCAGGATTGATCTCACTAGGATATCCCTCAACCCTGACGTATCTAAAACCATGCACGGTAAAGCGGGGTTCGTAAACCTCTTCTGCGCCGCCCTTGAGGATGTATTCATCCACCTGGCTGAAGGACCCCCCCACCGCTGTGCCGAAATAATCTAGCGCGAAGTTGCCATCTTTATCCAGCACCTCGGAATGGGTCAGTTTCACTCGGGCACCTTGCTGCCCCTTCACACGCATTCTGACGATGCCAGCCAGGTTCTGGCCGAAATCAATCACCTTCTCACCAGCGGGAGTCGTAAACACCCGCTCAGGTTTGAACACTTCCTTTTTCCGAACCGGCACGCTCTCTGAGGGGATCAGGTTGTCATAACCGAATTCAGCAACGTTTACCTTCCGCCATTGGGCATCGTCAAAACCAACCTCATTCCACCCAGCCATCTCCAGCCTTGCGTCGTAGATTTCACCTTTCTTGGGATCTGATTTCACAATCGGTCCGGTGGATGTTTTCCAATTTTCGTCTGAGGTAAAGAGCTGGGTCGTCCCATCTGAATAGATGATCCTCAACTGAGACAGCAAAGCCACCTTTTCACCGTGTGCATTCCTTAGGGAGGCAACATTAATCGCCCCGCGGTACCAGCCATCCCCCAGCATGACGCCCATACAGTTCTCACCCTCGTTCAGGAGTTTGGTGACATCGTAGGCCTGGTACTGCAGCCGGTTGACGACATCGGTATTTCCCGGTGTAAATACCTGGTCACCCACCCGCTTGCCGTTCAAATAAGCCTCGTACAAGCCGTGCGCGGTCACATACAATCGGGCTTGCGCAATCTCACCCGTGATAGAGAAATCCCGACGGAGGAATGGCGCGGGTTTATAGGCTTTAGGGTCAACCTCATCTTCAGGTTCAATCCATTTCGCCTGCCAATCTTCATGGCGGAGGCCTGTTTCAAAGTGCGCAATCTCACTCCAGTCTCCATCTTCCTGGTTTTGATCCTTCACTTTTACTCGCCAATAATAGCGGGTCATGCCCTCCAATTGGGGGCCGTGATATTCAATATGGACCGACTCATCCATCGGCACCCAATCCGTATCCCACAAAACAGTAGAAAAGTCTTCATCCTCTGTAACCTGCAGCCGGTAGGCTGTTTGCTTATTTTCTGGAACCTCCGAAACCAATTTCCAGCTGAAGAAGGGGGGGTGCAGCCCAATTCCCAGCGGATTATTAAGATAGTTGCTGGTTAGGTCTTCGATACTTAGCGTGCTCATCCGTGCTCCTCTCCGAATTTCTTTCTATTGAGAAAAAATACCGCTTTCTACGCTGCCTGGTTGATTAATACTGGTAAGAAATAATGATCTTTAACAGTTTAAAACCACCTCGCTTATTGTCCTTTCAACTCAACCTATTTTTCAGGATCCTTTCTTCGTATCGTGAGATTTCAGTCAACCATTCCTGGTCGCATGGAACATCTTTACGATGGCAGTATTCACTCCATATAGTTCCAAAAGGCAGAGTTTTAGCAGTTTCCATCCAAGCCAGTCTTCCTGTGAAATTGTGTGTCTTCTCATATCGCTTCAACATTTGATAAGGTTCAACCAGCGCGTAGAGCAAGGCTTTGATAACACTGCGCATGCCAATCACCCAGGCAGCCACCCGGTTGATGCTTGCATCAAAATAATCAAGCCCGATGTGAATTCGATTAAGGAATTCTCCTCGAATGATCTCCTGGGCAATCTCTTGGACCTGTTGATCGTAGATCACAACGTGGTCGCTATCCCAACGAACACCCCGGCTGACATGGAGATAGAGGTCATCCAAATAAAACATGAGAGAGGAAATTTTGTCAGTTATTGTTTCTGTAGGATGAAAATGGCCTGAATCAAGCGTGAGTAGTTTATTTTTGGTTATTGAATAGCCTAGATAATATTCAAATGAACCTACAACATAAGATTCGGAACCAATACCAAAGAGTTTGCTTTCAACCGCATCCAGGTTATAGTTTGGATCAACTGGTTCTAAAAAAATTCTGTCCAGAGAATCTGTCAGTCTTTGCCTTGGAGAATAACGATCCGCAGGAAAATCCTTGTATCCATCTGGAATCCAGAAATTCGTGATACAGGTATCATCTAAAGCCCGTCCAATAGCCTCACCAATTTTCCTGGAAGCAATGCCATGTTCCACCCAAAACTGGCGAACACCATCATCTAGAGCAGCCAATGTGAACCCAGAGCTTGCCATCGGATGAGCAAAGAAAGTGGGGTTAAAATCCAAGCCCAGTTTTTGATCCTTTGCCCAATCGATCCATCCACTGAAGTGCTTTGGGGAAATGTCATTCCTAGGCACCGGTTTAGCACCAGCTGTTTCCAGGTAAATGGCATGTAAGGCCACCCTGTGTTTTCCAGGAATGAGTGAAAGAGCTTTCTCAATATCCTGGCGAAGCTCTCCGGCTGTCCTGGCCCTTCCAGGATATTGCCCTGTAGCCAGGATGCCACCATCCGATAAATTACCAGAAGACTCAAATCCTTTGAGATCGTCGCCCTGCCAGCAATGCATAGAAATTGGTATTGTCTCCAAAATACCTAAGGCTTTCTCTACATCAACACCAATTTCTTGATATTTGGTTTTTGCCTCACCATAACTCTGAAATTTTCCATTCATCAATATCATCTCCTAATGATCATAAAGAAAGCACCGCTTCTTCTCTCTCACGGAAATATGAAACCGTTTGTTGAACCATGTGATCCAACAGGGTTGTGTCAGGGATATTGTTCATCGCTGGATAGGGGTCTCCCCCCGGGCCCAAAGGCTCGGGTGTGACAAAGCAACCGGGCCGGTTATAGCGAATCAAATACAAGGCCATAATAATCGTATCCAGGTCCAGGGAACCTTCACCGAGCGCGCGCCGGTTACTGTCTGCCATGTGAAGGTTGGTCAACTTTTCCCCAGCCTCCAGAATAGCTGAAGGAATGTGTTTTTCTTCAGACTGCATGTGATAGACATCACCGTTGATATGGGCAACACCCGGGTGATCAACCGCTTTGATATATTCTTTGGCATCGGCCACTGTATGGACGAAACTCACTTCTGCAGCCCGGATGGGCTCAACTGCCGCTTTGATATTTGTAGCCCGAAACCGGTCAGCCACCAATCGCAGCGTTTCCACACTGCGGTAGAATTCGCTGCTGTCATAAGCTTCTGGCCGGCCGACCGCCCCTGGTACCACCAAAAGGTAATGGGCGCCCACCTTTTCGCCAAAGCTCAGTTCCCGGCGGATATAATCGACGGCCGCCTGGCGTTGAATCCCCCGGTTGCTTGAAAGGTCATTATCATTGGAAAACATGCCGCAAATTCCGGAGACCTTTAATCCATAATCCGACAGCACCTTCAATGTGGCTTCTGGATCATAGCCCAGATCATCACCATAATGGTTGCCGTGGAGCTCAATCCATTTGATCCCAGCGCCTTTCAACCGCTTGACGGATGCTTCTAGAGTCTCGATCCCAAATCCCCAATTGCTCCAAGAAAGTGACAGTCTCGTCGTGAATTTATCAGGATTCTTTAATTTATAATCTAAAAATTTTTCTCGAATTTCATGATTGCGTTTTTCAAAGTTTTGCATCGTATTCTCTCCTGAACAGTTCCCTTAAACAAAGGAAATCAACTAAGAAAATTTATCAAATGAGGCTTTGAACCTTAGCCATCAGACCTGAAATAAAAAATATCAGTATTGTTTATCCTCCCTGTGAACTTTTCCGGACGACTATTTCCGGCTTTACTGCAATGTGTTTTTGCGCTGCAGATGGGGTCTGGCTGCCCTGATTCATGAGCCGCAACAACTCCTCCACAGCCAGCCCCCCCAACTTAAATTGGTCTTGGGATATGGTGGACAGCGGGGGGTAAAAGAATTCCGATTCCTCAATCCCATCAAACCCAACCACGGCCAGGTCCTTTGGCACCTGGATCTTCAGACGGACTGCTTCTGAGAGAACAGCCAATGCCATCTGGTCATTGCCAACGAATAGTCCGTCCATCTGTGGAAATTTTTCAAGTAGTTTCAAAAAAGCTGTTTTTCCACTCCTGGATGACCAATTGCCTTCAGCCCACATCCTGTCTGAGCACCTCAAATCCGCATCAGCCAAGGCCGATTCCCACCCAGATTTTCTTTGACGGGCTTCCCACCAATCTAAAGGGCCTGAGATATGTCCGATATTTTTTCGCCCTTGGGATACCAGGTGCGATGTAGCAAGTTTGGCTCCAAAGAAATTATCAATTGTGACAATCGTTAGATCAACCCTTTTATTCATAGTCAGGAAGATGATCGGCAAGTCTAAACCTGGCATTATCCGGGCAATCTCCTTTCGATTGCTGCCAATCTCTGGGGCTGCCCAAATAATGCCATCCACAGCGTGAGCTTGAAACCAACTCAAGAGGGAATCAAAATTTGAGTCGTCAAAGCGATCCAATTCTTTCACCAAGAGACCATAACCCAGGTTTTCGGCCTTGCTGGCAATACCATTCAGGGTTCTGGATGGCCCAATATATTTCAGGCCTGCAGTGACAACCCCAATGATGAAACTCTTCTGACGGCTCAAACTCTGCGCGATCGCGTTAGGGCGATAATCCAATTCCCTTATCACCTGCTGAACACGCAACCGTGTCTCTTCAGCAACATCCGGTCGATTGTTGATCACCCTCGAAACCGTCTGACGTGAGACACCAGCTTCTTTAGCGATATCATAAATCGTAGGCTTTGAAGAACGTCCCATAAAAATCCCGTTAATAAATCGATTATCTTTGCTAATTGTGAGCGCTCCCGGGAGCGCTCACAATTATATCATACAAAAATTTTCGGGCTCTGTCAATGGTTAATTGTTAACGATCTTAACAATTAACAAAAACCACATCCATATTTGTTCTTCTATCCATCCTCAATCTATATGGCAAAATGCCAAACTCTGCACCAAGGTCCCCAGTTGGCGATTGATAACGCCCATGGTATTAATTATTAAGCTTGAAAGAGAATTAGGATCGCTGTCTATGATACATTCTATGAAAATCAGAGCCCTTCTTTGGTTTGTATTACTTGCGGTTTGTTTGATTCTCTCCGCCTGCCAGATCCAGGAGAACCGGCTCATCGCCCAAACCTTGCCCCTCCCCAACGAACCGCTGAGCGCCTTCGGCTGGGTGGGCCTATCCTTCACAGAAGCCATGAACCGGGAAAGCGTCAAAGCGGCTTTTTCCATCTCGCCGCCCGCCGCGGGGGAGACCTTCTGGCAGGAATACACCTTCTGGTTCCGACCGATTTTCCCCTTCTCCCAGGACATAACCTATCAAGCCCAAATTAAAGGCGAACTGCAAACGGCAGAGGGCCGCAAAGTCCATGTGGATCGAATCTGGGAATTCACCATCCGCCCGCCCGACCTGATCTACTTTGTCCCCAGGGAAGAGGGCGGCGAGGTCTGGCGTGCAAGCGCAGATGGGGGCGACCCGCGCCCCTTGACCACCACCGGCGGGAAGCTCTTCGAGTTCGCAGCCGACCGCAGCGGAAGCCAGATCGCCTTCAGCGTTCAAAACGAAACCGGCGGGCGCGACCTCTGGTTGATGGACCAGGATGGGGAAAGCCAAGGCCTCCTGCTCACCTGCGGCAAGGATGTCTGCGGCGACCCTGCCTGGTCCATGGATCAAACCCGCCTCGCCTACACCCGCAAGGTGTATATCCCTGAAGCAGGGGGGTACCAACCCGCCCAGGTTTGGACGGTGGACGTCGAGGGCGCGGAAACTTCTCAACTCTACCAGAGCGAGATCGCCTTCGGCCATTCCCCGTCTTTCTCTCCCGACGGTCTGAAACTGGCCAGCTACGACACCACCCGAAAGGCCATCCGCGTCTTGAACCTGGAAACCTCCCAGGAATCCGGCATTCCACGGATCCTGCAAGGATCGGGAGACTGGTCACCCGACAGCGAAAGGCTCGCCTTCACGGATCTCGTGGCAGCTGAAAATGAGCCCTTTGTGGAAATCTACATCGCAGATCTGGAAAATGGTACGGTGGAAACAGCCTTTGAAGCCCCCAGCACTGACACCGATTTCAGCCAGCCGCGCTGGTCACCCAAGGGAGACTGGCTGGCTGCCGCGCTGCGCCCGGTCAACGCCAACATCACCAAAGCCCTGTGGTTGCTCCCATTTGACGCAGAAAATCCCATCACCATCGCCGATGACCCTGCGGCCAATTACTCCGCCTACCAGTGGGATCCCTGGGGGGAGGCGCTGGTCTACCAGCGGTTTGTCCTGGGTGGGGCAGATTCCATCTCCATCTGGCGCTGGGATTGGACCTCCCGCCAGGCAGTCAAGATTATCGAGACGGGGGCCAGGCCGCAATGGCTGCCGTGATCCAAAAATCGGTCATTTTGTGAGTTTTTGAGAGCCTCTTTCCAGTAGCATCAGAGGTGATGCGAAATCCGGTTATCCACCTGACTGGAAAGGACCCATACCCATGAAAAACCTGCAGTGCCCCAAATGCCACTCAAAGGAGATCGTGCGCCTTCCAGGCGACATTCAGCCGCCAGCCACACTCAGCGGCGCTAAGCCGCCATCCTCCTTTAAAACAATCAGCGTTACGCTTTATTGTTGTACCAATTGCGGGTATTGCGAGAGGTGGGTGGACGAGCCCGGGGATTTAAAGGAATTGTTGAAGAAGTATGGGTTTTAACCGGGGGATCGGGACATTATCCGTCAATATTTGAGCCAGCCGACGTCCCCGCCGGCGTTGTACGCAGAGGTCAAGAAAAAGTCTCTATTTAAATTTTTCATCCGCCTTAGGAAATTGTTTGTCAATGGGAGATGTATCTTTCGGAGTGAGGGGCTTTAGCTCGATTATGATTACAGATTTTAAACCCTACTCTTTATGACAAAGTTATCAGGAAAATAAGCAGTGATCCTGGATTCATAAAGTGGTTCGAAAAGAAATTTGATCGACCTGAAGGGCTCACTCCAGAAGGTGGATGATTTAGTAAATAATGGGAGATTTATCCAAATCATTTTTGAGAACTTGAGGGCGCCCTAAATCGATCCAGGCTTCGATCCGTCATCAGCCTCGCGCAGGGTGATGATCAGGGTGGAGAGCGCCTGGTCCACATCTGAAAGCTCATCCAGATCAAATTCCTTTTGCAATTCTGGCAGGGCCTCCTGCCAGGCTTTGAGCAGGTTGAGCAAGGCATTGGTTTCCTCACGCAGGGCTTCGGGCACTGGCGCCTTGAGCGTTTTTTTAGGGATGTTTACGGGCCGAACCGCGTCAAGAGCGTGTTTCTCAAGCGCCGGACGGGCGTACTCGGCCGTGCCTTCCTCATCAGCCAGTTCGAGCAGAACCCGTTTACCCTCCGGGGTCAGGCGGTCGATCTCTGCCAGGCTCTGGGCCACCGCCCTGCGAACGTGCAGGTTCAAATCATCAGCCAATGCCACCAAATCAGGCAGCGCTTCCTGCCCTAACAAACTGGTCAGGGTGATCACAGCCTGCGGGCGCACGAAGGGGTTAGGGTCGTCGTATGCGATCTGGCGCACATCATCGGCGGACACCCGGTCTTGCCATTTTGAGACTGCCGCCAGGGCCGTCTCCCGCACGGTGATGGCGTTATCTCGCAGTAAGGGTCGTACCAGGGGCAGCGCGGCGTCATAGTCGGCCTGCATCATCATCTCGATCAGGTTGCGCCGCAGCCGGTTGCTGGGGTCGCTCAACAGCGGCGACAGGATTGAGGCCGCTTCCTCGGCCTTCATCTCTACCAGGGCTTCCACGGCTGACCCCCGCAGCCCCACCTCGCGCTCAGCGATCTCAACCAGGATAGGGACAGCCTCCTTTAGATCAAGCCTTGCCAGAACCTCAATGTAAAGCTTCGGAAGCTTCAAGTCCTTTTGGTCATTCTTCTGTAAAAAATTCTTCAAAGCCCCAAGGATCGTGGGACCGCATTCTCGGTGCGCCAACCAGCCGCAGGCGCGGGTGGCTGCCAGGTGAATCAGGTACTCATCTGATTCAAGGTAGTCAACCAATCGGTCTTTTATCCGCTCGGGGTCAATGCGCGCCAGCCCCAGAATTGCAGCCTGAACGACGATCGGATGCGTATCCTCCAGGCAGGCTTCCACCTGGTTGACCGCCTGTTCAGCTTCCAACAAGCCCAAGGAATTAACTGCAGCGGCGCAGACATAGTTGTTGGGGTCATCAATGGCTGCCAGTAAATGTGAAACCACCTCGGGCGCGGGCAGCTCCACGGATCGTCCCAAGGCTTCCGCGGAAGCGGAGCGCACAAAACCATTCGGGTCATCCATCATGGACATGAGAACATCCGGCCTGGCTTTCAATTCCCCCAAGCGTTTGGCTGCATAAGACCGGTCTCTGGGGTTTCGGGATTGGATTAGTTGGAGACAGCGGTCAATTTCTGCTTGTTTTTCATTATTTCTTTTAAATTGATCTACCATTGTCCACTAAGTTTACCATTAACAACTTCTTAAGAAATGTTTAGCCAAGGGGGGTTTTGGCCGGCACACCGGTACGGCGGGGATATCTTTCGGGCGTTTGAGCGACCTTATCCACCAAGACGATAAACCGCTCTTCAACCACGCCGGGGAGTTCAACATGGAACAGCTTTTTCACCCGACCGCCCAACACCTGGATCGCCTTCTCAGCTGAATGGGTTTCCGCTGGCGCGCTTTCACCCTTCATCGCCATCACTACCCCATTGCGGTGCACCAGCGGCAGCAGGTACTCCATTAAAATGGGCAGGCGCGCCACCGCCCTGGCCAGGGCCAGGTCATAGCCCTCCCGGTGATCAGGATCCTGTCCCACCACCTCAGCCCGCCTGGTCAACACGGTGACCCCCTCTAAATCCAACTGATCCACCATATGCCGGCAGAAATCCGCTTTCTTATGGACGCTTTCCACCAGGGTCACCATCGTTTTTGGCCAGATCAATTTCAAGACCAGGCCGGGGAAGCCTGCGCCCGTGCCCACATCGATCAGCCGTTTGGGGGGAGAACCCCGTTCCCAGGCCAAAAGTACGGTCAGCGAATCCAGGAAATGTTTAACCCGCACACCCTCGGCATCCCGGATGGCGGTCAGGCTGATGTGTTCGTTCCATTTCAGCAGCTCGGTCTCGTAGGTCTTAAGCGCCGCAGTTTGCTCGTGGGTGAGCTGCAGGCCTATCAGGGATTTGACTGTCGCGGTGAGGGAATTGTTCTCCAAAGATGATCCTGATCTCCAGTGAATTTAAAGTCCGTTCGATACCCCAATTATATTATCTAAACCCTCATCCATTAAGAGACAACATTTCTAAACCACCCTCGATGTTCTGGCTGGTACCCCGCCAGCTAGAACATCGTAACTGCACATTTCCCTGTCAAACCTAACGATGAGAAAAACACCAGTGAGTTATCAGTAGCATTTTGTAAGCTAAAAACCGCTTTGGTGCAAACGTATAATGGTTCGCACAAAAGAGGTGCGCAGCCGATAACTGCTGCTCTACTTATGGAACACATCGCAGACAGGAGGCTCCCCTCTGAGATCTCAGCGGGGTCGACAGCTGCTACTCCCCCAAGGCTAAGATCTCCTTCAGCATCGCCACAAACTTCTCCCGGTCCCCATCGAAGGCAAACCAGCAGTTCTTCTCTTTGGTGACATGCCGCGGGTCGACCACAGTCTGGCCCTCGGCAATGCCCCGGAAGCCAATCTCGCAATGCACCCGTCGGACGTCCTTCAGCACCGCGTCATTGATCACGTAACAGACGGCCAGGGCATCATGCACCGCGGCGGCATCCGGGACATCCAGCGGTTGGAAAGCGTTATGCATTACGATGCGCTGCTCGATCAGCTCTGCCGCAAAGACGCTGGCTTTAGCGCCAATCTGGCGGAATTGCGCACAGTCAGATTGTGACACGCAGGCAGCATGAGTCGCATCTAATGGGACCAAGACCACGTCCGCCCCGCTGTCGAGCACCCTTTGGGCGGCTTCTGGATCGTACCAGATGTTAAATTCGGCTGTGGAGGTGGCATTGGTGACTTTGTAGCCGCCGCCCATGACCACGATCCGCTTGATTTTCTCCACAATGGAAGGGTCCAGCATCAAAGCGACCGCCAGATTGGTCAGCGGACCCACTGCCACCAATGTGAGCGGTTCCTCGGCCTGGCGCAGATGATTAACATAAAAGACCGTCGCAGGGATGTCCTCCTCCTGGATCTCTGCCGCTGGGAGATTCAGGTAGTCGGCGTGCATCTGGACCTTCTTGCCGTCCACCACGAGTTCCAAACCAGGGACCTTTTTGGGCCGCCGGTCTTCCCGCAGGAATTTCACCAGCGGTTCCGAGCAGCCGCGGTAGACGGGCACCTTCGCACCCAGGTGCTGGACCACCCGCAGTGAATTTTCCGTGGTCTTGTCAATGTCCTTATTGCCGGCCACGGAACAGATCGCTTCCACCTGAATGTCAGGCGAGAGGATCGCCGCCATGATCGCCACGGCGTCATCCGATCCGGTGTCCACATCCAAAATAATTTTTTCGGTCATGTTAATGCCTCCATCCCGCTTATCAAGTAACACTGCTATCAAACTTAAGTCAATAATTCTTCAGATCGCTCTTTCCGTACGCTGCCAAAGAATTGTGAAACCAGCATCCCAACCAGGATCAATCCTGAGCCCAACAAGTCCCGAAGGGACAAGGTTTCCCCCAGCACCAGCCAGCCGCCCAGGGCCGCAAAAGCCCCCTCCAGGCTGAGGATCACCACCGCATGCGCCGGATCCGCCGTGCGCTGGGCGACCACCTGCAGGGTATAGGCCAGGCCCACAGAAAGGAAAGACCCGTACAGGATCGTCCAGATCGCATCTCGTAGGGCTCCCAGGGTGGTGGTTTCAAAGATGAGCGCTGCCAGGCCGCTGAGCAGGCCGCAAACCGCAAATTGAAAGACAGACAACCGCAGTGCTCCCACTTTCCTCGAAAACCGGGCGATCAAATGCACATGCACCGCCCAAAGGAAGGCCCCCGCCAGGACGACCAGGTCGTAAACCGAGACAGAAAAATTTTCGCGCACGGAGAGAAAATACAATCCAGTCACCGCCAGAAGCGCGCCAGCCCAATGCGCCGGGTGCGCCCGCCTGCCCCACAAAAGCCCCAGCAGGGGCACCAGGATCACATACAGCCCGGTGATGAACCCCGCCTTGCCGGCGCTGGTCCCCACCAGGCCAATTTGCTGCAGGGATGCGCCGCCAAATAAGACCAGGCCGGTCAGCAGCCCGGGTATGAAAATTTCTTTGAGGGAGCGTTGGCCCCTTCCAGCTTTTCGCTTCCGGCCCCACACCAGCAGCGGTATTAACGAACCTGCCCCCAGGCTGAAGCGGATGGCATTAAACGTAAACGGCCCCATATGCGCCATGCCCACTCGCTGCGCGACGAAGGCAAAACCCCAAACGGCGGCCGTGATAAATAATAAGATGTCTGCTTTCAAAGGAGCAAACTTTCCCTTCTGATGCGGTCAGCGCCGAATATGCCAGATCACTTTTCCTGTCACCCGCTCCCGCGGGACCGGGCCGAAGTTGCGGCTGTCAGCACTTGCGATCTGGGTGCCGCGCACATCAAAGGCGCGGCCTGCTTTCAATACCCGGCGAACGCGTTTGACCAGCGTACCGTACCCGGGCTGGCGAAAGACGATCACATCGCCGACCCTGATTTTACCAGAAGGGCATGGAAAACCCGCGGCCAGGACATAATCTCCCTCATGAAACTGCGGATGAAGGCTGTGGCCGCGGATCTTTAGAATTCGTAGAATCAATTTAGAGCTTGGGCAGCACCATCTCTTCCTTGACGGAATAGGGCGCGCTCACCCGTTGGGTTTCGATCCCCTTGATCTGCCAGAAGATCTCGGCAAATTCGTTGACCGCTCCCAGCAGGCTGAGGGCGGTTTCGCGGTCCACCGTCTGGCGGCTCTTTGAGCCCAGGGCCATAATTTTGTGCACCAGGCCGTGCAGCTGCGGGTAATCCTCAAGGTGCTTCTCCTTGATGAAATCGCCCCAGATCACACGGATCTCATGCTTCACCAATTCTGCGTGTTCTTCTTTCACGGCGATATACCGGGCCATATGGTTGGTGAACTCGGCGGTTTCGATCTGGTCGTGTGTTTTCACCACCTCATCGATCAAATCCACCATACGGATCACCGTCAGCGCGCCGATCAGGGCATGATGGGGGTCGTAGATCCCACAGGGGATGTCGCAGTGGGCATCTACCCGCTCAAAGTGCAGGCGCTGATCAAGCTTATCAACAATTTTGTGTAACATAGGCTTTCTCCTTTAGATTGTGAATTATTCTTCGATCTTCCAATAACTATTTTAATTTTACCGAGCAAACGATGCAAATAAAAATACAAAAAATCCCGCAAGGTCGCGGGATCTACTCTTTATGATGCGGGCTCAACGCCCAAATTTCGCAGCTCCTGCTCAGCCACCCACCAGCCCGGGTGCCACTCGAGCGCAGTCTGATAGTCTTCGATTGCGCCTTCGGTATCACCCAGCTGGTATTTTGCTCGACCGCGCCAGACCCAGGTCTCCTCGATCGAGGGTTGCGCAGATGAATAGCTTAACGTGATATCCGCCAGGTCGATCACATCCTGGTAGCGGCCCGTGTAATAATAAGCAAAATAAGGGCCGGTCTGATACCAGGTGATGCGCCAGGGCTTTGAAGGAAGGTCGGCGTAAATTTCATAAGCTGTATCATAGGCCTGGGCTGCCCCATAATAATCCCCTAACAAAACCAGGCTGGTCCCATAATTGAACCATGCGAAGAACAATTCTCGATCCTCAAGCTGGGTCGTCTCATCCAGGGCTTTTTGGGCTGCGTGACGGAAGTTATAGGTTTCATCTACATGGGGCCCTAAGATGTCGTAAACCGCTTGCTCACGATCCGGGGGATAAACCACGATATAAGCATAATTAAAGGACCGCCAGTGACGTTCAACTTTTTCATAACTGTTGGCATAATCCTCCGCCACGTAAGAATCCTGGATCAGGAAACGCCGCTCAACTTCATCGTAAGCCGTCAGGACGCCGTAGTGTCCCATCCAGGCTTTTTGTTCCACTTCTTCTTCAAATCCCTTTTCAATGATCACCGGGAAACCAGCGGCGATGAAGCGTTTGAGCATCTCAAGGTCGCCTCCCCAGCGCAGGATCGCTCGAAAATCCGTCTCCAGGTTAACGTAGTCCACCATCTCGTAGGGCATGACGTTGCGGTCCTCCTGGCGGGGCTTCAGCCAGGCCGCTGTGGTGGTTTGATCCCCCTCCCAGCCCCAAAATGAAAGCGCCATCGAGAGGTTGGCCGGGCCGCAGTTGTTGAACTTCTGGAATTCATGCACCACACCTTCCAGCCGGACAGACTCCGGCAGCGGTGTTGGGCTCGGCGTTGGTGAGGGCGTCTGGGTTGGGGTTGGGCTAACATAATTTGTGGGGGTCAGCGTGGGCTCGAGCGTGACGGTGGGGGTGGGCGCCATGGCCGTGCGGGTCTGATTGACAATGCCCTCCATCTCCGCCTGCTGCGCAGGGGAGAAGGAAGTTTCCTCAGGCGGGTTGAAAAAATAGAAGATATCCGCCCGCAGCTGGATCAGCCGCCACTCCAGGCGGCTGCGCACCGGCGGCAGGAAATACACACCCACCAGTACTGCCAGGCCGATCAGCAGGAATATGAGGATTTTCAACCCCCGACGATTTGTCTTCCTGGGAGTTTGCCAACTTTTCTTACGCATAAACGGATTATAACCTTTAGAGACGATAATGCAAATAGTAGAATTTAGATATATTTAGTAGATTTTGATCCAGCAGCATTCCTGCCCATCCTGGCCCACTTATTCGTTTCAAACCACCTATCAAGGCATGGGGTTATTGTTGGCCCAATCATCCCCCAGGGTCAATATCAAGTCTGTTTCAGCGTCCGGTGTGTATTCATGGTCGATGTGTCCGGGCGTCATCCCGAAGGTCTCCACCAGGAAACGCAGACCATAGGGCGTGGGCCCCTGCAGGTCCACCGTGGAGACGGTTGTCGCCTGGGTGGTTCCGGTCCCGACCACCTGGAACCCCTGGGTACGCAGCCAGTCTGCCGTGCGCTCACCCAGATCTGGCTGGTAGCTGGCATTCAGCAGCATCACGCTGGGGGCTTCCTCGGTCACCCGGGCTGAGAGGTCCGCCTCCCCAACGGGACCCAGCACGCCGCCTGAGGTCAGCGTCTCATCTCGCAGCAGGCGGATGCGGTCTGGGATCGGCCGGAGAATATCCAGCCCATCCGGCGATTTAGCCAGGGTGACGTGTTCCGGACCGATCACGACCATCTCAATATTCTCACCCGGGATCTCGCGCGCCTTCCATGCCAGCTGGATCAACTGGTTGAGACTCATATTGGTACGGATGCCGGTGGACAGGTCTTCATAAATGGCGGGCGCCCGCATGACCAGGGTGGGGAGCATATCAAACTCTAAAATCCTCTGGCGGATCAGCATGATCACTTCCAACTGCCGGTCAGAGCGACCAAAATCGTCCCCATCCGACTTGCGGTCGCGGGCATAGGCCAGGGCATATTCCCCGCTGAGGGCATATGTGCCAGGCTCCAGTGTGACGGTATTCCACTTCCCGCGCCGGTCGATGGTATAAGGCTCATCAAAGGTGACCTTGATTCCCTCAATGTGGTCAATAAAATCCACAAATGCCTGGAAATCAATCTGCGTGTAAAAATGCACCGGCACCCCCAAAAAACCTTCCACCGTCTGGGAGGCCAGTTCCGGACCGCCGCCAGGGATATTGTAAAGTTCACCAAAGCGAAAAGCTGTATTGATCTTATTATGGTCAAATCCGGGGATCGGTACCCACATATCCCTGGGAATGGCAATGGCAGCCGCCGTGTTATTCAGCGGATCCATTGAGAGCAGGATCATCGTGTCGGATCGCGGAGCTTCATCTTGACCTTCTACATCGCGTAAATCCAACCCCATCACCAAAAGGTTCACCCGGCTCGTACCGTCCCAGGGATCTGGGTCAGGCAATTCTGCTTCGGGTACGGCAGTCGCTTCGTCGGCAGATTCTTGCTCCTCAACCTCCGCGTCGCTTTCTTCGGTTGTAAGCACCGGGTCTCCAGGGAGGGTGAACGCGGTTGTACCAGCCACCAGCCGCCTGGCCAATCGGTAGCCCAAGACTGCGCCTGCCAGGGCCAGGACAAGCATCAATCCTAAAAGCGCCCGGGAAAGCCAGTCTTTGGGAAAACTTTTTTGGAGCTGTTTAAATCGTTTCATAATGTCGATCGTTTTTAATCCACTGGTAATCTCTAAAGCGCCTTGATTCTAGCATTTAATGACTTAATTGGTAAGCAAACGCCCGGTTTTTCCCTAAGTCGGACGGTCAGCTGCGCCAGCGCCGAAGCTCGAGACGGCTTGCGCTGCTTGCCGGATTTCTTCCAGGGTGTTTTTGTCTTCAAACTTGGAGAGCAGAGAAAGGCCATTGATCACCGGCAAGGCATTTTCGCAGGGGACTGGGTGGGTGACAACCATAAAATCAACCGCATTATTCATCGTATAGCCCTCAACAGCTGCTGGGGCAAGGTGGGTTACGATCACCTGGTTGCTGATCGGCATAAGGATTTGCCGGACCCGATCGGCCAGCTGGGCTGCAATACTGACCCCGTAAGCGCTAACTGCCAAAACGGTGATTTTTTCTTGTTTCATCGAGCATGGCTTTCAGTGATGGGTGCGCAACCTCAGCGTGACATCGCCGCTGGAATACATTATAGTCGATACCAGCCTGTAAAACCGGCGGATTGGTTCTGGCTGTCAATACTGAAACCGGAAATCGCTTGACTTTAAATCCTTGTTAGATTAATATCTAATAAAATAGACAAATATCTAACATTGGCCCGCAGTTCGATCACCCGGCTGGTCACTGAAAAGACCAAATAAATGTCCTGATGCTGCTCAAGAACGGCGTCAAGACATTTTTAATCACTCACCATGCAGGAGAGAAACATGACCCCCAAACCCAATATTACCTGGGACAAAGGCAGTGCATACGATCTGTTTGTGAGCCTGTGGATCCTTCACAGGCCGGATGAATTTGGTCTGCGCCCATCCTGGGCCGCCGGCGTACGTTCGCGCCTCCCAAACCCGCTGCGGGAGACCCTTGAGGAATCCCAAAAATTCATCAATGTCCCCCTGGCTTTTGTGCATGACCTGCCAGAACCCAAAGACGCTGCCAGCGCGCTGGCAGCATTGAAGGCTATGCCGCCCGAAAACCGGCTGCCGGCCCTGGTTTTCGGATCAAAATCCGACCCGCGCACCAAAGAATACAAAGCCTTTTTGAAATCCCTGCTGGGCAAACAAAGGTTGACGGCCCGAGTAGAAGCGCGGATCAAAGCTGACTTCCGCCCAACAACCCGGGCAACCAAACCCGCCCTGCGGGCTGCATTTGATGCCTGGGCAGATCGGAAACAGTTTGGCAGGCAGCTGCTCCTGGCCCTGGAAGCCTATGTTGATAACTTTTACCAGGAAGAAGAAATCCGGATCATCCCAGCGCAAGAAAAAGCCGTGGAAAGCGCTCAGACCCTGGCAGAAAAAAAGGATCTGCTTTCCGTGGTTGAGGAGCTCTCCGGAGGCGTCCGGCTGGATCTGATCGCTGATAAACAGAACCTGATCCTGGCGCCTTCCTTCTGGGGAGCACCCTTTGTGTTTATCGACCTGTTGGATTCTGATACCGGACTGGTTTTGTTTGGCGCACGTCCAAAGGGTATGGCGCTGGTGCCGGGTGACCTGGTCCCTGAGGATTTGCTCAACGCCCTGAAAGCTCTGGCCGACCCCACCCGCCTGCGGATCCTGCGCTACCTGCTCGAAGGTCCGGGGACCCCCAGCGAACTGTCGAAAATTTTACGCCTGCGCCCACCAACGGTGATCCACCACCTTAACCAACTGCGGCTGGCCGGCTTGGTCCGCTTAACAGTCTCACCTGAAACAGAGCGTCGCTATGAAGTACGCATGGACGGTGTGGACACGACCGTCCTCAACTTGAATCAATTCCTATCAGGAGACTGACGCCTGGTGACAGCCCAAAAAGAAAACCAAACTGCCGAACGCGGCGTGATCGGCACGTACATCGATCGCGTGCGGGCTTTCCGACCAAACGCCCGAAAATACCTGATCAGCATCATGATCTTCGGCGCGGGGTTTGGCATCCACCGAATCCTGTTCAATTTCTTCCTGCGAAGCCTGGGATATGACGAAACCCTGATGGGCCTGCTGTCAACCGTCAGCAGTATGACGGTTCTGATCGCCGCTTTGCCCATGGGCTACCTGGCGGATATCCTGGGAAGGAAGTTCTCCCTGATCCTCTCAGGCCTGGTGATCGGGTTCGCTATGCTGGCAATGGTTTTATTCCCCACAGTACCCATGCTGATTGCAACGAACATCCTGATGGGAATTGGGTCAAGCCTGGGCAGTGTGGTCAGCGGTCCTTTCCTGATGGAGAACAGCGGTGAGGTAGAACGCACCTACCTGTTCAGCATCAGCTCCGGGCTGCGAATGGCGGCCTTTTCCGTGGGCGATTGGGTGGGCGGCTATTTACCCACCTGGTTCGGCGGGTTTTTTGATGTCAGCGCCATCAGTACCACTGCTTACGCCTGGTCAATTGGTGTGGCGGCGGCCCTGGTCATCGTGGCTGTGATCCCGCGCCTGCTTCTGAATCGCAACCTGCTGCCCTTTGATGAACGCTCGATCTTCGCCCCACTCTCTTACGCCAGAGAACATCCCGGTATGCTCTCAAAACTGCTCCTGCCAATGTTCATTACATCGATCGGCGCTGGGCTGATCATGCCCTTCATGAACATCTTTTTCAGCAAGGTCCATAACCAACCCGATCCGGTGATCGGCACGATGTTCGCCTGGGGTTCCCTGGCCATGGGGGTGGGCCTGATCCTGGCGCCAGCCCTGGCTGACCGTTACGGCAAGCTCAAAGTAGTGGTGTTTACCCAGGGCCTCTCAATCCCCTTCCTGGTCCTGCTGGGTTTCTCACCCTTGTTTGGTTTGAGCGCATTGGCATACTACGTCCGATTGACCCTGATGAATATGAGCTCTCCCGTTTACCAGACCTTTGTGATGGAGCAGGTGGATTCAGAATCCCGCGCCATGGTCGCCAGCCTGAACAGCATGGTCCACAGCTTTGGACGGGCGTTCAGCCCGATCATCAGCGGGTGGCTTCAGGTGCGGTATGGTTTTGGCCCGCCCTTCTTAGGCACGATCATCCTATACATCGCGGCCGTCGTGCTGTATTACTTCTTCTTCCTTAAGAAAAGGGGACATCGCACCAGCCAGCAGGCGGTGAAAAGTTATAAGGAATCCCAATCCAACTAATCAGCTACCAACGCAGCAGCGCCAGGGCCATGATGGCCTGCCAGGGAAGCACCTTGAAGGCGCCCCGTGCCACGGCAGCCTCGACCTCTGCGCGGGAGAGTTTTAATAAAACCTGTTCTTCCAGGTCATCGGCATCAATCTCAGCCGCCGGGTAGGCCTCTCTTGCAAAGAAAAAATGTGCGCTGCCGTTTCCCCGGTTGCCATCGACAACAAACTGACCCATGCTCTCCCACTGACGGGCTGCATATCCCGTCTCTTCCAGCAGCTCTCGTTTGGCCGCCGCCAGTGGATCTTCGCCCGGTTCGATGTAGCCGCCCACGGGCGCCAGGCTGGTGCCCTCAATGCCGTATTTGGTTTGTCGGAAGCACAGATATTCCTTCTCTTCAGTGATCACCACCACATTCACAAAATCCGGCGAGATCAACCACGGCCAATGATCAATTACCCGGCCGTCGGGTAACTGCACAGTGTGCGTCTCAACTTTGAGAAAAGGACAAATCTCTAGCGACGTTTTCCTGGCAAGGGTTTTCCACGGTTCCACTTCTACCTCCTGAGTCTGTGAGGGTGCGTTACAGGCGCTGGGCCTGTTCAATGTGCGGCAAATGAAAGCGGTATTCATGGGCCATCGCTTTCAGCCAGGCTTTAAAGCCTTCATTGGTCCGGTACTGTGCAACCGGCAGGTCATCCAGGACTTGATCAAAACTGGTAAATGAGCTCTTGAAGGCCGCCAGGCTCGCCTCCCAGGTAAGATCCTCCCTGGATTGCACCGATGTCCGGTTAAAGGCATCAATGTCAAAATCGAGGGCTTTCTTTTCGCTGGAGAGCAGCTGCTGAATGATCGGCAGGGAGTGCACCTGCCAACCGGTGAGGTGGTCCACCACGGCTTTAGCCGACCACTCCCCACAAATATTCTTTTCACCTGCCTGTTCAGGCGAGAGGGTCTCACAAGCCGATAAAAAAGCCTGATACTGGGTTTTCATCTGGGAAAGGAGGTCCTGGGGGGTAGGTGGGGGCATGTGATCTTGCGACATAAGCGTCCTTCCTGGGTTTATTGGCTCTAAGGGTTAATTATATCGGTTAAACACATGGCAGGGACGCAGCGCACACGGCGTCCCTGCCATTCTTTTCCCATCCTTAGGATGGGTGAATATTTCGCCCCTCAAAATATTCGGCCAAGTTACCAATAAAACTGTAATGTTTCAAACGGTAATTCATTAATCTCTCAGCACATTACATGCTCATTATACGGAATGCCAGGCTTTAAAGTGGTTTAACTAAATTGTCAGGATACAAAACACTAATTCTCAGGCAGATCTAAACATTGAGGCCTTCCCGATCCAGGAGGCCTAAAGCCAGGGAAAGCTCGCCGCGATGGTGGATTTCATGTTCAATGACATGCCAGAACACCCAGCTGGGCGGATAAGAATCGCCGTCCGGGTAAAGATACTGCTTTTCCCAATCCTTCTCATCGAAACCCGCCAGAAGTTCCATCGTTCGCTGGTGCTCCTCGGCAAGAAAGGCTTTGATCGCCCAGAGCGTTGGATAATGATCCAAGGTACTTTTTCCCGGTTGATAGAAATTTTCAGAATGCAGAATCCCGCTGTGCAGCCAGAAATTGGCCGCGCTGCTGATATGCAGAATGATCCGTCCCACATTCCAGCCCCCCATAACCGGCGCAAAAGTCAAGTCTGCCGGCTGGAAAGCATCCACGACCGCCAGCAGCCCTTCACGGACTGCCGGCCAGTGCCTAAGATAAAAGGATGGCTTCATTTTAAGCTCATTGAGTGTCAGCAGGTTTAACCTTCAACGCCTGGGCTGAGACCGGTAGACCCTCAAAATGATCGAAGGTCAAATCTCTGAAGGTCAAACCCAGGTTTTCTTTAACGGTCTCAAAAAGCCCCAGGTAATTGTTCTCGATGCCCTTGGCGCGATCCAAACCGAGCATTTGGGCCACACCATCAATCAAGGGCGTCGTTGAGGCTTCAATCTCAATAAAATCGCCAAAGGGGAGCTCATCCAGCATGACTTTCACGTCCCCCAAGCGGTATTCCCGGCGATATTTCTCGTAGATCTCGATGACCTGATAGCCCAGGGCTTCAAAAAGCTTCCGGGCGATGGCAAAATCGTCAGCGGCAAACTCAAGCTCCGTACGGGAGATCACCCCTTCGTCCATATGGGCATCCGCTTTATAGGTGATCCGAACGCGGTCATCCTGCCGGATGCGCAGCAGCTTACCCGCTGCTTTTAAACTGTGCTCTTCTGTATCCAATCGAAAATTGCGTTCCAAGGTCCGGGGGCGGGTGAGGTCTGCCCCACAGACCCGCAGACGTTCCGCCAAAGCAGGCAGATCCTGCACATATAATTTAATTTCACGTTCTTCATTCTGCATAATCACACCAATCCACTATTTTTCACGGTCAAAAAACCGTCTGACCTTATCGGAGCGTAAGACCCAAACCACCAACCCGAACCAAAGCCCGCTCAAAAGCAGCATGAAGGGCCAGTTGCTCTGTGCCTCCACAGACCGCCAGATAATTAGCCGTTCCGCCCAATAGATCCCAGGATAGAGGATCGCAGCCAGTGGGATTAACTTTTGCGTCCAACCGGCCCTAAAGATCAGGCCCCAGATCACAGGCAGCCCCATCAGACCCCAAACCAACCCGGCGATCACAAGGTACCAAAAAATCCAACCCGGCAGGATTTCAAGAATCTCCTCCCGCCTGGTGAGCGCGCCAAAAAAACGCAGCCAGCCCAAAACCGTCCAGAGCAGAAAGACCCACAAGATCAGAGTGAGCCAGACTGGCCGCCGTGGAAAAATAGGTTCGGTGGGATCGCGGCCTTCAGCAGGTTCGTCGTTCATAAACCTAATTATAGTTCGCTTTGACTGGAAGGATCTTCGATAGTATCTGATCGGGAAAGATCGCTCAGGTAACCCAGGCGCGCCAGCGCCTGCGCCACCTTCTCCGCCGCGCCCGGACGCACGATGGCCGAGGTTGGCCCCAGAGGATCGCCGATAAAGCGCCCGGCAGGCGACTCTCGCAGCGCTTGCAAAATTTGTGGGGTGTCCACCCGCAGGATGATCCCTGGATGAATCTGCGCCTCTCCGCCGTGTTGATCCCACCGCTGCAGCGCCTGGATGAGGGTGGGCGGCGGTTCCTCGCCATACCGTTTGAGTAGTTTTCTAAGGTGAGAGATGCGCAGTCCCTGTTCAGAGGCCATGCTCAAAGACGCAGGGGTCAGCTGATACTGGTAACAAGCCTCCGTCTCTTCTTCCCACAGACAGAAACGAGAAATCTGATATCGCGCCAGTCGGGGCGCAAGCCGGGGAACCTTCAGTCTGCCGTCGGAAAAAGCCAATACTTTTTCAACCTCCAACGAAAGGTCTTGCAGCGGTTTGCCCAACAGGAGATCCTCAGCCCACCCTGAAAAGCGAAAGGCCGTCACGCGCTCGCCCGGCGCCGGGGATGCCAGGTCTATCAAACCCAACCAGTGCATGGGACCGGTGAGCATATATCGTAATAAAGCGCCGTCAACTGCATGCCAATGCTGGATGCCCCGCAAGGATTCCCCCGTGACAGCATCCTGGATCAGCCAGCTGTCAAAATCACCCGAGGGCCGTTGAAAATCTGGTTCGCGTTCGAAAATGGCCTGGACGAAGGTATCCAGGTGCCGCCAGCTGCCCTCCGGGACGTCACTGAGCAGCGCCAGGATTTTTCCCCGGGTCGCCTGGGGGTCGTTTTGCCAGGCGCCTTCGCAGACCAGACCAGGCATCAACCGTAACTCATTGAACAAAGCCGACTCCCGCCAGCGTCCCACCAGCCAGGTTAGGGCTTCTCCACGCGGCATTTCCAAAAAGGGACGGGCATCCTCTGCCACAGGCTGCTCGCTGGAGCTGATCAGCTTCATGGCTGCCAGCAAAGCATGCACCACCTGAAAAGGCGGCTGCCAGCGATCCACAGCTGGCGATCGCTGCGGCTGCTCCAGGCGCAGTGCAGCCAGCAGCGTGCAGGTATGGTCCAGAATGCAGTCATTCACCCCGATCACATGAGCCGTTTCACCAGGTGAAGCGGCCCGACCCGGGGGCTCTGGACCAGAGGGTGTGACCGCTGGCATGTGCTCCAGCAGGTCATCCGGAATATAGGCGCACTCCTGCAGCGATCCCTCGCGTCGCAAAAAATCCCGCCCAATCAAAGCACGATACCAGAGCACTTCCGTGGGTGATATGGGGTCCAAATAGGGTTTTTCACGGTCGCGCCGCCCCGGACCTACCTCCCGCAGTTCACCGTTCTCCCGAACAAAACGTGACCAGGCCATCCAACCACCATCCTCCACCAAGTCCTCCAGAGCCTGCCTGGCTTCGGAAGGAAGGGACTCCACGATCTCCGTAACTTGCTCCGGAACGCAGATCTGCTGGATAAGTTCCGGTAGAGCGGTACGGGCATCGGGCGCCTGCAGGTCCACTCCCCAGAACTCTGCCACGATGCTTAAGAAACCTAAATCCTGCGTTCGTAGGCTGTGTTTCAAATTTGGCATAGCACTTCGAGTATACATCAGCTTCGATGGGATGGCGAACATCAACAAATTCTTACTAGGGCTAACGCAAGATCCCCACGAAAATTTATGATGAAATTTCTTTTTATCCGCAGGGTGATCACTGGGTTCTCATACCAACTTTCCGCTCTCGCCGCCGTCCACGTCGGCGAAAAAAACGCCAGCCCTAAATGCAAATTTTTCAATTGAATCAATATTTATGCCTTCCTTACGCATTTCTCCGCAATGAGGACGTTGCGGAAAGCTAATTCTTTTCAATACCTCAAATTTTGCGACTGCCCTGGGATTCTTACAAAGGTTATACAAGCCTTTGGAAAAGCACTCATCAGCGCCTATACTAAAATCAAGTTGTACAAAGAATATACAAACCAAAACAAAATAAGGAGTTGTAAAATGTTCAACAAAAAATCGTTCTTAGCTCTCTCTGTTGTGGTGGTGCTGGCATTGGTGTTGGCCGCCTGTGCGCCTGCCACGCCAGAACCCACCCCGGAACCCACGGAGGAACCAACGGAAATCATCACCGAAGAGCCCACCGAGGAGCCGACGCCTGAACCACAGAGCATCGTTGATATTGCAGTCGCCGACGGCCGCTTTGAGACACTAGTGGCGGCCTTGCAGGCTGCCGACCTGGCTGAAACGCTGGCTGAGGAAGGCCCCTTCACCGTCTTCGCCCCCACGGATGACGCTTTCGACAAACTGCCTGAAGGCACGGTTGAAGGTCTGCTCGAGGATATCCCTGCCCTGACCGATATCCTGCTCTACCACGTTGTTTCTGGTGAAGTATTGGAAGAAGATGTGGTTCAACTGGAAAGCGCTGAAACCCTGCTGGAAGAAAGTGTCAGCATTCGGGTAGAAGATGATCTGGTCTATGTCAACGACGCCCAGGTGGTCATCACCGACATCATGGCTGACAATGGCGTGATCCATGTGATCGATACCGTGCTGCTTCCTGCAGAAGAAGAACCCTTGGGCACGATCGTCGATATCGCTGTCGCCGACGGCCGCTTCGAAACCCTGGTGACCGCCGTTCAGGCCGCGGATCTGGCTGAAACACTGTCTGGCGAAGGCCCCTTCACAGTCTTTGCACCCACGGATGACGCTTTTGACAAATTGCCTGAGGGTGCTGTGGAAGGCTTGCTCGAGGATATCCCCGCCCTGACTGAGATCCTGCTCTATCATGTCACCTCAGGAGAGGTTTTGGCTGAGGAAGTCGCCACACTGAACAGCGCTAAGACACTGGCAGAAAAGTTCGTTGAGATCAAATTTGAAGATGGCATGGTCTACATCAACGATGCCCAGGTCATCATCACCGATATCCAGGCAGACAACGGCGTGATCCACGTGATCGACACAGTCTTGCTGCCAGCTGAAGATCAGGGCTCAATCGTCGACATTGCAGTAGCCGACGGCCGCTTTGAAAACCTCGTCGCCGCTGTGACAGCCGCCGATCTGGCTGAGACCCTGTCCAATGATGGATTGTTCACCGTCTTTGCGCCCACCGATGCAGCCTTTGAAAAGCTGCCTGAGGGCACCGTCGAAGCCCTATTAGAGGACATCCCCGGCCTGACAGACATCCTTCTTTATCATGTCGTCTCCGGAAGAGTTCTGGCCGATGATGTCGTCAACCTGAGCGAGGTAGAAACGCTTCTCAATGAAAACGTCAACATCCGAGCGGATCATGGCGCCGTGTTTATCAATGACTCGCAGGTGCTGATCACTGACATCATCGCTGACAATGGTGTGATCCACGTCATCGATACCGTCCTGCTGCCCCCTGAAGAAGAGGCTGAAGCCGAATCATTGGGCACGATCGTCGACATCGCCGCTGCAGATGACCGCTTTGAAACCCTGGTTGCCGCCCTGCAGGCCGCTGAATTGGTGGAGTCCCTCTCAGGCGAAGGCCCCTTCACGGTCTTCGCCCCCACGGACGAGGCCTTTGATGCCCTGCCCGAAGGCGCCCTGGATGGCCTCCTGGCCGATATCCCTGCCCTGACCGACATTTTGCTCTATCATGTGGTCTCCGGTGAAGTTCTGGCAGAGGATGTGGCAAATCTCAATCAGGCTGAAACCCTGCTGGAGGAAAACGTCAGCATCCGGGCTGAAGATGACAAGGTATTCATCAACGACTCCGAGGTAATCATCACGAACATCATGGCTGACAACGGTGTGATCCACGTGATCGATGCAGTCTTATTGCCCCCTGAGAATTAACCTGAGTATTTTCTCCCCTCTAACAAACCGGCTGGTGAGCAAGTCCACCAGCCGGTCGTGTTTAATTTATCAGCCACCTCAATCGAGCATATAAGCCAAACACCAGCGGGATGTCGCCTCAAGCGCCTCGGTATGGGTACGCTCGTAATTGTGCGAAGCGTCCACGCCAGGCCCAATCAAGGCCACAGCTACATCCCCGCCGGCCCGCCAGTAGGCTTCACCGTCTGAACCGTAATAGGGGTAGATATCAATTTTGTGAGGGATCGCATATTTTTCCGCCAGCCGGCGCATTTTCTGGTTAAGGCCGAAATGATACGGTCCGCCAGAATCCTTGACGCACAAAGTGGCATGAAATTCATCTGAGGCCTGTCCATCTCCAACAGCCGCCATATCCACGGAGATCAGCTCGCTGACCTGGTCCGGGATCCCGGCTGAAGCGCCGTGCCCGACCTCTTCGTAATTACTGATGTGCAACACAATGCTGGCCTTGGGGGAAAGGCCTGCAGCTGCCAGGGCTTTGACGGCGTAGATCATGCAAGCCACACAAGCCTTATCGTCCAGGTGACGTGAACGCACAAAGCCCTGGGAATTTTCCACGCGTGGGTCAAAGACGACAAAATCCCCAACCTCAATTCCCAGCTTCCTGGTTTCATCCGCCGAAGTCGTTCGGGCGTCCAATCGCACTTCCATGGTGTCATCCTTGCGTTCCGTTTTGCTCACCTCCTGACCGTAAACATGGCTGGAGGCCTTGGTCAGCAAAATCGAACCCCGCACGATTTCGCCTGAGGCCGTGAAAACCGTCACGCCCTCGCCTTCTACCGTGTTCCAGGCGAAACCACCCAGTTTGGTCATCTTAAGGCGTCCGGTAGATTTGATCTCCTTCACCATGGCGCCCAGCGTGTCCACGTGGGCGGTCAGCGCCCGCCAGGGGCCCTCTTCCTCACCAGGCAGGGTGGCCACCAAGGCGCCTTTGTGAGTGCGTGTCATCTCGATACCCGCAATGTCCTGCAGGGCCTCTTCACAGAGATTGATCGCCCTATCAGTGAAACCAGTCGGGCTGGGTGTCTTGAGCAAATGGATCAGGAAGTCAACTAACCCGGTCGAATCAATTTTTGGAAGCGTCATACTCCTCCTTGTTTTTCTTCGTATTTGAGAATCTTCTCCCGCCATTCCCGGGGGAAGGGGATGCTCTGTTGGGCGTCATTATCATAGGCCACCATCACCGAGGCGCCTGTGGCGGCTATTGTCTTCGAGGGCAGCGCTTCCATTTGGAAGGCCAGGTTCAGGCTCTTATTACCGATGCGCACCAACCGGATGCCTACCCGGATCGCCTGCCCCAGGGTGATCGGTGCACGGTAATCAATGTCAATATGCGCCACCACCATACCGGTCAGCATCCCGGAATCCCTGCGCCAAATGCCGGTGGCCTGGTAATAGCCCAACCGGGCGCTCTCCACATAGGTCAGGTAAACCGCGTTGTTGACATGGCCCTGGGGGTCCAGGTCGCCATAGCGAACGGTGATGGGATGGTAAAAATGATAGGCTGCCATAAGCGTTGACTGCTCCCTGAACAAATTGTATAAAAAACTATTATAAAGGCAAACGCTGCTATCAGATCCAGTTTTCAACTGGTAGTCAACACGCTCAAGATTCTATCGTTGTTTGAAACCCTTCAGCTCCACCGCCCGTCAGACTGTCCTCTGACACCAGAATAGGTCTCGTTTCAACCAAAGGTAAATCGTTGAAAAAACCGCGAAAATAACAAAAAACAAGAAAAAAGCCGTTCCGGGGGTTAACCCAATAAAGAAATCCCTGACCAGGCTGAAGGTCATTGAATACAACCAGATGGTATTGGCCATGATCGCCGCTATCCATCCCCAGGATTTCATGCGCCACAAACCCAGGGCGCTAAACACCAAAGCCAAATTCGACCAAACAACATCGGCCACAGTAAAACCATGGATCAATCCAAAATACACATTTTCGCAGTAGGACACTGCGGATTATAGCGTTGGGATCTGTCCTATCAAATGAAAAAAAACCCAAACACCCTCGGTGGCGAACCATCCAACGATATTAACCATCACGATCAAAGTGACCAGCGGTGGGCGTTTGGCCGGTTGTCTCCTTAATTCCATCTTGGGGACCTCCACAACCTAATGAGTGAACCGTTTGAAGATAATGCTAATTTTATGTAAACAAATTCAGACTTCAACATCTGAAGCAAACCTGACAGAGAGGGTGTTAAACGGTTGATCAGATATCTCTTTGAATGATTTTTGGGATGACTCTCCAAAAACTGGATCGGTAGAGCGGTCAACAAAGAAGTGGCCTTTGTGAAAAGGGCCCGCCGCCAGTCTCTCCAGGATAGAAATTCTATTTTAATAATTTGGTGTCTACACAGGCATTGGGCAATAAATTACCACCATACCCTTTGGGCACGATGAGGACACCATACCCCGAGGGCACGATGAGGACACACGACACCCCGAGAGTACGATGAGGGCACAAAGAAAAGGAGTTTTCTACTAAAAATAATCCTCATCTTCACTATGCCGGCGAATTTGTTTCCTGCGCAGGTCCCTCTTTCATAAACCTCAGGCGCAGTGAATGTCATTTGAGCGCCTCCGAAATATCACATTAGGATATTTTTTTACTCTTTACCAAATTGTTTATCAGGCTGAGCAGTTCCATAAATTGTGGCCTTGGGCCTGTGGATCAATTGATGATCGTTAATTAAGCGCCTTGTCTGTTTTGGCGACTTTCAGTGCATGTTCTGGATTTCAACCCCCTCAAAGATTTGATTTCCAAATAACTGAATTGGATAAAATCGATATTAACACCAATTTCTATCTTTAAGGTAGAATTATCCTGTCTATTGATAACACTTATTTTGGAAGAGAGCCTAAACCATGCAGATTACACGTCAGGCCGATTACGCCCTCCGGGCCATGCTCTATCTGGCGCGCCTGGAACCCAACCAACGAGCCGCCACCAGCCAGATCGCCGAAGAAATGGAGATCCCGCCTTCCTTTCTGGCAAAAATAATCTCTCAGCTTTCCATCGCCGGGCTGATCCATACTTCACGTGGGGCCCGCGGCGGCGTTTCACTGGCACGTAAACCGGAGGCCATCAGCCTTTTGGACGTGGTTGAAGCCATCGACGGGCCGATCAGCCTGAATGAATGCGTTTCAGATCCCAGCGTCTGCTCTTTTGGCGATAATTGTCCCATCCATGAGGTCTGGTGTGAGGCTAAAGCTGAATTGGTCCATAAACTGCGTGAAGCGACCTTTGATAAACTGCTCGAGAGAGAAAAATTAACCCCCTGATCCTCCTCCCAGATTCCCGGCAGCACGTTTAATCCTCTCAAGAATCATTTCATATTCATCCGGAATCCACCGGGTGAATTTTTTTAATCCAATTTTCTAGGGAATTCCGTTTGCACCCTTTTCAAAATGGTCGAAAGAGATTAAAATAAGCTTAATTGAAAATATCACCATCTGCTCAACTAAGGCATTGTTTTAATGGACCTACTTTTGATCATCATCACCATCATCATCATCATGGGCATTGCTTATGTCCTCAGCCGCCCATTTACTCACCCCCAACCAGCACTTGAACCCCCCTGGGAAACGCAAGACAGCCAACAGCAGTACGAATCCCTCCTGAGGGAGATCAAGACCTTGCAAGATGAATGTGAGAATTTTAACGCCCCTGAAGAGCTCTGCCGCCAGATCAAAGTAAAAAAGCAGCAGGCCGCAGACCTTCTCAGGCGGATCAATGACCCCGTACTCGACCCATTTCCTCCTGAAGCAGTCGAAAAACGCAAGGATCCTGAAGAGACGCAGCCAGAAAGCCCCTTCTTGCACGCGAACACCTACGTCTGTCCGCACTGCGGCCGGCGCGTTGCCTCCAGCGATAAGTTCTGCACACACTGCGGCAACCGCCTGCAGCCCTGACCACCATGATCTATAATTGATGCATGACAGCAATGGATTCTGTATCCAGGAACCCGGCATTGAGGGTTCGCGGCCTGGTTAAACAATATCATCTTCGGCCGGTCCTCAACAACCTGTCCCTGACCTTAACTGCCGGGGATTTCTGCGTTCTGGTGGGCGCCAACGGCGCAGGAAAAACCACCCTGCTGCGGATTCTGGCCTCGCTGGCCCGGCCTAACCAGGGGGAAGTCCTGATCGACGGCCGCCCGCTGAATGCTAATCTGGAGGTGCGCCAATCCATTGGCTATATTGGCCATCAACCCATGTTCTATGGGGATCTGACAGCCCTTGAAAACCTCTGGCATTATGCCCATCTGTACGGTCTCAACCAACCAGCAGAGCGTATTTCAAAGGGGCTTCAAAATTCCGGGCTTGAATTTCACCAAAACCGTCCCGTACGAACCTTTTCCCGCGGGATGCAGCAGCGGCTGTCCATTGAAAGGGCCCTGCTGCACGAGCCAAAGCTCCTTTTATTCGACGAACCCTATACCGGGCTTGACCAGGAAGCCGCGCAGCTTTTAGATCGGCGTCTGCAATCCCTGCACACCCCAGAGCGGTTGATCCTGGTGGCCGCTCACCGTCCTCAACGCCTGATCCCAATCGCCTCTCATATTGCCTGGCTGCAAGAAGGAGCCATCAGCCACCACCTGCCTACTTCAGCACTGCGATCCTCCCCCGAGCTGCTGGCATACCTGCAGGAGGCGGCGTGAAAGCCAGCCTGCGCTATTTGAAGGTGATCGGACAGATCCTGCGCAAGGACATCCAGGTGGAATGGCGCGGCCGGCAGGGGGTGCCCGTCATGCTGGTATTCGCACTGCTGGTGGTGTTTCTGTTCAATTTTGCCCTGCAGCTCACCCCCGATTTACAGACCAGCCTGGCCTCAGGCCTGCTGTGGGTCTCCCTGGCCTTTGCCTCCACTCTGGGGCTGAACCGGAGCGTGAGCCTGGAACGCGAAAATCGCGCCCTGGATGGACTCCTGCTGGCGCCAGTGGACCGTTCGGCCATCTTTTTTGGCAAGACGATCAGCAACTTTCTGTTCACTCTGCTGGTGGCGCTGCTCCTCCTGCCCATGTTCAGCCTGTTTTACCAGCAAAATATGCTGGATCTGGGTTTGATCGGGGTGATCCTGCTGGGATTGGGCGCCTATACCAACCTGGGCACCTTGCTGGCAGCCCTCAGCATCCAGACCCGCACCCGGGATGTGCTCCTACCGATCCTGCTCTACCCTCTGGCCCTGCCCATCTTGATCGCGGCCGTGGAAGCCACCCGTGAAGTGCTGGCCCAGGATCCCACCGGGAACCTGGAAAGCTGGTTGATCTTCCTGGCAGCAGCCAACATCCTGTTCATCGCGGCCGGTCTGATGTTTTTTGAGACGATCCTGGAGGAATGATGGTATTAAAAAAACCCCTCTTGTTGACCTTGCTTGATACCCTGTGCCTCGTGCTCATTCCCGGGGTGCTGGTTCTGATCCTGTTCTATACGCCAGTAGAAGCTGTGATGGGTCCTGTGCAGAAAGTGTTTTACTTCCACGTTTCCGCTGCCTGGGCGGGCATGGTCAGCTTCGTCCTGGCTGCGGCTGCCGGCGCGGGCTACCTCGTCACCCGACGTCAATGCTGGGACTGGCTGTCACTCTCCGCGATTGAGGTTGGTCTGGTGTTCGCGTTAATCGCCATCCTGAGTGGGATGATCTGGGCACAGCCGATCTGGAATACCTGGTGGGTCTGGGACCCCAGGCTGACAACCACCGCCATCATGGCGCTGATCTACCTGGCGTATTTCATTTTGCGCAGCGGGCTGGAAACGCCTGAAGCCCGCGCCCGATTGGGCGCGGTCTACGCCATTATTGGAGTCATCACCGTGCCGCTGACCTTCTTTTCCATCCGCCTGTTCCGAACGATCCACCCGGTGGTGATCGCCGCTGGCAACGAAGGCGCCTCTGCCTTTAACATGACGCCCCGCATGCTGCTGGCCTTCTTCGCCAGCCTGGGTGCCTTCACCCTCCTGCTGGCCGACCTGATCTGGCATCGTCTGCGCCTTGCCAGGCTGCAAGCCGCAATCCATGAGGAGGTGGTTTGATGCCAGCCAACACCATCGATGCCATGATTTTGGGTTTCAGCGTGATCCTGGGGAGCATCGTTTTATATGTGGGTTCACTGTTCCTGCGCATACGCCAGGCCCGGAAACAGCTTGTTAAGCGTCAAGACACCCTGCCACCCTTAAAATAAAACACTCGCGCCAACAATAATCCAATAATTTGTTAACGATCTTCTATGATTTGCTTAGTATTCTCATAAATAGCCATCAAGAGAAATTTATTGAGGAGATCGAATTATGTCAAAAATTATTGGAATCGACTTAGGAACAACGAACAGCGTGGTTTCTGTGGTTGAAGGCGGCGCCGCCACTGTGATCCCCACAGCGGAAGGTTCCCGTCTTCTTCCCTCTGTTGTCGCCTTCAACAAAAATGGCGAGCGCCTGGTCGGCATTCCTGCCAAACGCCAGGCCGTTGTCAATTCAGAAAATACCATTTCATCGATTAAGCGCTTCATGGGCCGCCGCTACGACGAAGTAGAAGCCGAACGCAAGATGGTGCCCTTTGAAGTGGTGGAAGGCGCTTCCGGCGATGCGCGCGTGCACATTCCCGTGACGGATCAAACCTACACCCCACAGGAAATTTCCGCCATGATCCTTGAAAAACTCAAGGCTGATGCGGAGGCTTACCTGGGGCAGCCCGTCTCCCGGGCGGTGATCACCGTCCCGGCTTACTTCAACGACAGCCAGCGCCAGGCCACCAAGGATGCCGGCAAGATCGCTGGCCTGGAAGTGATGCGGATCATCAACGAGCCGACGGCTTCCGCCCTGGCTTACGGCCTGGATAAAAAGAAGAGCGAGGTCATCCTCGTCTTCGACCTGGGCGGCGGCACCTTTGATGTCAGCCTCTTAGAAGTCGGCGAAGGCGTGATCGAAGTGAAAGCCACCAACGGCGACACCCACCTGGGCGGCGACGATTGGGACGAGGTGATCGTCAATTGGGCGGCGGACGAATTCAAGAAACAGCAGGGCATTGACCTGCGTAACGACCGCCAGGCCCTGCAGCGGTTACGTGAAGCGGCTGAAAAAGCCAAGATCGAACTGAGCTCCGTTATGGAGACCGAGATCAACCTGCCTTATGTCACAGCCGATGCCGGCGGACCCAAACACCTGCAGCTCAAGCTCAACCGGGCCACCCTGGAGAAGATGACCGAACACCTGGTGGATCGCGCCCGGGGTCCCTTCAATGCCGCCATTAAGGACGCCAACCTGTCCGTGAGCGACATTGATGAAGTGGTCCTTGTGGGCGGCGCCACCCGCATGCCCATGATCCAGGACCTGGTACGCGACCTGACCGGCGGTAAGGAGCCCAACAAGGGCGTCAACCCGGATGAGGTCGTGTCCATCGGCGCTGCGATTCAGGGCGGTGTTCTGGCAGGCGATGTCAAAGACGTGCTCTTGCTGGACGTGACCCCGCTTTCCCTGGGCGTTGAAACCCTGGGCGGTGTGATGACGACCCTGATCGAACGCAATACGACCATCCCGGTCAAGAAGACCGAGGTGTTCTCCACGGCAGAAGATAACCAGACATCCGTGGATGTGCATGTCCTGCAGGGTGAGCGCCCCATGGCAGGGGACAACATGAGCCTGGGCCGCTTCCGGCTGGACGGCATCCCGCCGGCGCCCCGCGGCGTTCCGCAAATTGAGGTCACCTTTGACATTGATGCCAACGGGATCCTCAATGTAGCCGCCAAAGACAAGGCCACCGGCAAGGAACAAAAAATTACCATCACCGCTTCCACCAACCTGGACCAGGACGATATCGAAAAGATGGTGGAAGAAGCCGCCAAGAACCGCACTGCGGACGAACAGCGCAAAGAGCTGATCGAACTCAAGAACCGCGGCGACTCCCTGGC
>CAZLEK010000013.1:26982-43451 GCA_964558525.1 uncultured Candidatus Brevefilum sp. | reverse complement strand
ATGTCCAAAATTGTTTTCTTAGGTGCAGGCAGCACTGTTTTTGCGAAAAATCTATTGACAGACATCCTCAGCTTTCCCCAGCTGGCGGAATCCACGATCGCATTGCATGACATTGATGAAGCGCGTTTGGAAACTACACGCATCGTTGGTCAGCGGATTGCGGATGCGCTGGGGGTTCAACCCGGGTTCGAATGCCACCTGGATCGCAGACGCGCGTTAGAAGGCGCAGATTATGCCATTGGCATGTTCCAGGTGGGCGGTTATGACCCGGCGACCCTCCGGGACTTTGAGGTCGCGAAACACTTTGGTTTACAGCAAACCATTGGCGACACCCTTGGCATCGGCGGGATCATGCGCGCTTTGCGGACCATCCCCATTTACCTGGAAATGTGCCGCGATATGGAAGCTGTTTGCCCGGAAGTGCTCCTGCTTAATTATGTCAACCCGATGGCGATGGTCACCTGGGCAATTAACCAGGCGACAGACATTAAAACCCTTGGGTTGTGTCACTCTGTTCAGGGGACGGCGGAACAATTGGCAGCCTTGATGGAACTTCCGATTGCCGAGATCAATTACCTGTGCGCAGGGATCAACCATATGGCTTTTTATTTACGGTTTGAGCACAATGGCAAAGACCTGTATCCGCTGCTCCATAAGGTGATTGAGGCGGATCGCGTACCAGAATGGAATCGGGTCCGGTTTGAGATGTTCAAGAGGCTGGGTTATTTTGTGACCGAATCCAGCGAGCATTTTGCTGAATACGTTCCCTGGTTTATTAAGCGGGACCGGCCCGACCTGATTGAGCGGTTCAATATCCCATTGGATGAATACCTGCGGCGCTGCGAAGTGCAGATTGCTGGTTGGGAACTGACGCGAGATTTTATTGAAAATCCTGATGAGCAGCTGGATCGAGCGGCTTTGGGTCAACATCTTAAGGCGGCTGGCGCCAGTGATCATGATGTCCAATATGTTTTCGAGATGCTTCACGGCCTTTCAACCCCACAGGTTTCCAACGAATATGGCGCCCAGATCATCCATGCCTCAGAGACCGGAGAGCCTAAAGTGGTGTATGGCAATGTGATGAATCATGGATTGATCGAGAACCTGCCAGAGGGGTGCTGCGTGGAAGTACCCTGCCTGGTGGATAAAAATGGGGTTCAACCGACCCGTGTTGGGAGCTTGCCCCCGCACCTGGCTGCGTTGATCCAGACCAACATCAATGTTCAAGCTCTGACGGTGGAAGCCGCTCTCACGCACAAACGGGAGCATGTCTATCACGCAGCCATGCTCGATCCGCACACTGCGGCTGAACTGGACCTGGATCAGATCTGGGAACTGGTAGACGCCATGTTAGCAGCCCACGGCGATTGGATCCCCGCTTTTCGCTGATCATGTCGGCCAAAACAAGCCGGAAAACCACGTGATAAAATTAGATTAGAATCCGAACCTATAACAAGAGGAGCCTGCATGTCACAAAAAAAATTTGATTTCAACTGGCAGCTTTACCTGGGGGTCGTCCTGGTGGTCACCGGGGGCTTGTTCCTCGCCGATCTTTTGCTCGACATTCAAATCATGCGCTTTTACTGGCCGCTGCTCGTGGCCTTGTTTGGATTGACCTTTTTCATCGGCATGCTCTTCGCCGGCAGGCGGGGCGCAGGCCTGGCGATCCCGGGCGCCATCATCACCACGATCGGTCTGTTGTTGTTCATCCAAAACACCTTTAACCTCTGGGTCACCTGGACCTATGCCTGGGCCTTGATCATCAGTGCGACCGGTTTGGGGATGCTGATAATGAATATTTATCTCAAACGCGTTGGCCTGCGGCGCGTGGCCGGCCTGTTGATTGGTCTCGGGCTGACGCTGTTTGTGATCTTCGGCCTGCTGTTTGAGATCATTCTGAACATAACCGGGACGGATGTGGAGAGCGGCCTGTTCCTGGGGGGCGGTTTGGTTTTGTTGGGTTTGTTTGTCATCTTAAGCCGGCCGCTATTCTCCAGGGCTGAAAGTATTGGGGCAAAGTCTGACCAGAGCCCGATCGATGTTGAATTTGAAGCGGCGGATGCGATCCCGCAGCCCTCTGAGAAGGCAGTCTCGCCTTTGGCGCAAGATGAAACCTTTAGCGGCTTACGCTTTGAAAGTGTGGGCCGGGTTTATCTGCTGCAAGGCGAGTCTTGTGGGTTAAAAATCGATGGCGAAGATGAATTCCTCAACAAGATCAAAACCGAGGTTAATGATGGAACATTATCCATTAAATATGACGCCGACGTCACCGATTGGACTGGCCTCGCGTGGATTGGAAAAGAGTACCGGGTACGCTATTTCGTGACGGTTAGGGATTTAACTGCGATCACCCTGGCTGGCGCCGGTGGAATTAATGGCGAGAAGCTGGAAGGCGAATCGCTAACCCTCAAGCATTCCGGCGCGGGCAGCCTGAACCTTAAGGGCCTGCGCTTCACGGGTTTGAAAGTCGATCTGGGCGGTTTGGGCGAAATTCGCTTGGCAGGTGAAGTCCAAACGCAGCATGTGGATCTAAGCGGGGCCGGCAGTTATCATGCAGAAGCCTTACAATGCCAGCAAGGCGATGTGACGATTTCCGGCGCGGGATCGGCGCGTGTTTGGGTCTCAGAATCCCTCAAGGCCAATGTCTCAGGCGCAGGCAGCATTAAATATAAAGGCAGCCCATCCGTCGAAAAGGCTAACACTGGTTTGGGAAGTATCAAACCTTTATAGAGGAAGTAGCCCGTATCCATGATCTACACCCTCACACCCAACCCCAGCATTGATCGTTCCCTGACGATTCCTGAAATTCGTTTTAACAGCGTTTTGCGCAGCCAAAAGGTGCGCCTGGATTGGGGCGGGAAGGGGTTTAATGTTTCCCGGTCATTGCAGCAGTTTGGGATTGATTCCCTGGCGATGGCCTGGGTTGGTGGAGGCAGCGGCAAGATGTTGGCCGACGGCCTGCAGCGGTTGGGTATCCAGACGGATTTTGTGTGGGTCGACGAGGAGACGCGCACCAATACAATGATCATCGAATCGGATAGCGGCTGGCATGTGAAAGTGAATGAGCCGGGGCCGCCGATTTCAAACTCTGATATCGAACAGCTTTTTCAGAAAGTTGAAAGTTACGCCAAAAAAGGGGATTTGTGGATCCTCTGCGGCAGCCTCCCGCCAGACGTGCCTGAATCCTTTTATGCTGATTTGATCAAATTGTTAAAGTCCCGGGGGTCCAAAGTCATCCTCGATGCCAGCGGACCGCCGCTTCAGCTTGGCTGCCAGGAAGCGCCTTTTCTGGTAAAGATCAATGTCCCTGAAGCATCCCAGATGGTTGGATTTGCGATCGACGACCCTGAAGACGCCAAACGCGCCGCCCTGCCTTTTCTGAGGATGGGTGTGACGGTGTTTGGTTTGACTATGGGGGATGCCGGGTTTTTGCTGGCCAATCAAAAAACCATGGTCTACGCCTCTGCGCCCCGGGTTGCTGTGCGGAATGCCGCCGGGTCAGGAGATTCGCTGCTGGCCGGCTTGATCTATGCCCAGGGTCAGGGGATGGATCTGGTTGAAACCGCCCGGTGGGCTGTGGCGACGGGCAGCGCATCGGTTGAAACAGAAGCGGTGAGTGCGTTTGAGATCGAGCGTGTCCAATCTCTACTGGATCAAATCGAGTCCACCATCGTTAACATCATGTAATTAAGGTTGCCATTGTCTGGCCTGAGGTCTTTAGTTCCTTACCTATTAAATGCTTGCAAAAAAACAAAAATATCCGAGGTAGTTCTCACTCGGTCTTTATTACTCTGAAGCGATGCGGAAGCCCCGGAGCAAAATGGAGAAGGGTCTGACCGAGCGAAAAGGATACTTTTACCTTTTGGGTTCTGGCTTCTCCAGGTTAGGTGCTTGAAGTCCAAAACTGAGTAAAAGCCCCTTTCACCTGCAAGGAAGAGGGGCTTTTTCCTCTAAACGTTTGCTCTAGAAAATCAATTCCATATTGGCTTGTTGCGCAATCAAATCCTGCTGTTCTTCTGTTGACAGGGGCTTGAAATTCTCACAGGCCTTATAAATATCATCCAAAAGCCGGTAGTCTCCCGCGGTGCAAATATGGGTCAGTTTGTGTGAGAGCACAAAATGGATATTGCGTTCAATCGCATCTCTCTCCTGAAATGGCCGGTACCAGGTATGGTGGCTGTGTTCCTCGTCTCCCCAGGGCTCCTTGGCGATGGCTTTGATTGCCATCACGCCCACATCCTGCTCTTCACACCGATCGAGCAAGCTCAATGCAGCTGCCCGGTATTCACCGTTGGCAAATAGGGCCGGATAGATCGGAAAAAGGACGGAGTCGAAATCAAAGCGGGAAAGCGCTTCCATGAAGATCTGTGGAGTCTGCATGCCGTGTCCGGTGATGCCAATATAGCGAGTCAGGCCCTGCCTGCGCATTTCAACCGCGCCTTCCAGGGCGCCCCCGGTTTGGGTGCATTGGTCCAGTTCGGCCATGGTTGTGACGGCATGCAGTTGATAAAGGTCAAACTGGTCTACACGCAGCCGCCCAAGGGATTCGTGGCATTCTTCGATCAGGCCTTCTTTGCTGCGCGCCATTGTCTTACAGCCCAGAAAGAAGTTTTCCCGGATACGCGGCATCCAGGGCCCCATGCGTAATTCGGCCTTCCCATAGCTTGGGGCAATGTCAATGTGGTTGATGCCTGCATTGATCATTCCCTGGATGACCTGGTCGGCCAGCGGCTGCTCGAGTTGCCCCAGCGAAGCTGCGCCAAACACCGCCAGTGTGCTCATGTGATCGGTTCGGCCAAAGCGACGTTTTTCCATCAAATCCTCCTCAGGTTTTGGCTCAGACAACAACCATTCCGCCGGGTCCTTGCCTGCGCTTGAATGTGGGAATATCCTCCTGGTTTGCCTCGCGATTGCGTTCAGACAGCAGCTGATCGACGATGTTGATCTCTTCCCGGGCTGCTTTGAAGGATTCTAACTCCTCTAATCGGTTGATCAGAGCACGAAACTCCTGCATGCTCAACAAAACTCCCACGCGATGTCCCTCTTTATCGACCAGATACTTTTCATTCAGTGAAAGGTTGTTCATGGGTCCATTCTTTTGTCAGGTGATGGGTCACAACTGCTGCGAAGGGGGCAGGTTTTATTTAAATTTCTTACCAGTATCTGTTATTTTACCTTGAATCCTTTTGGTTAAGTCCAATAAAAAAGCCCCGGGGTCAACCGGGGCCTGACGGGGTTGTTTGGTTTATGATAAGCCGAGGATTTTGTTAGTCTCTGGGTCAATGTCAATATCATAATAGGCAGGGCGAGTGGGCAGCCCGGGCATTGTGCTCATCGTGCCCAGCAGCGGGTACAGAAAACCTGCCCCAACGGAGGCATTCACTGAGCGGATCGGGATCCTGAACCCCTTTGGCCGACCTTTGCGTTTGGGGTCATGGCTCAGACTGAGATGGGTTTTGGCCATGCAGATCGGCAGGTTGTCATAACCGAGGCGTTTGTATTCCTCAATTTGCTGCTCCGCTTTTTCTGAGTAATCCACGCCGTCCGCACCGTAGATCTTGGTTGCAATGGCTTCAATTTTTTCTTTAATGGGGGCGTCCAGCGGATACAGGAACTGGAAGTTTGATTTTTGTTCAGCTGCCTTGATGACCGCTTTACCCAAATCGATCGCGCCTTTACCGCCTTCCTCCCAGTGATTGGTCACCACCGCATCAACAACTTTCCCGCTGTCCAGGCAGGTTTTACGGACGAGCTCGAGTTCGGCGTCTGAGTCTGTGTGGAAGCGGTTTATGGCCACGACCACATTCACACCGTAATGATTGGCGTTTTCGATATGGGCCATCAAGTTATCCATACCCTTGCGGACCAGGTCGAGATCTTCCCGTTCATATTCTGGCGCCAGGGGAGATCCCGCTGAAACCTTCGGGCCGCCGCCATGCATCTTTAGGGCGCGGATGGTTGCCACCATCACCACCACATCCGGGATGTTGCCGGAATAGCGGCATTTGATGTCGAAGAACTTTTCCATGCCCATGTCCGATCCAAAACCGGATTCGGTGATGACGTAATCCGCCAGCTTAAGTCCGATCATGTCAGCCATGATCGAACTGTTGCCGTGAGCGATATTGGCAAACGGCCCGGCATGCACGAAGACCGGCGTACCTTCCAGGGTTTGCATCAGGGTAGGCTTGATGGTGTCCTTCATCAAGACAGTCGCCGCACCCGCCACGCCCACATCTTCCACGGTAATCGGGTTGCCGTCGGTGTCGAGGGCCAGCACGATCCGCCCAATGCGCTCACGTAGATCCTGCAGGCTGGTTGCCAGCGCCAGGACCGCCATTAATTCACTGGCAACGGTAATATAGAAACTGGTCTTCAGGTTGAAATCTTTTTCTTTCGAGCCCTGTCCGACGGTGATCTCCCGCAAAAGCCGGTCGTTGGTATCCGTAGCCCGTTTCCAGGTGAGGGTCTCTCGGTTTACGTTCAAACGCGCAAAGCGGATCTTTTCTTCCTTGGTCAGTTCATTGGGGTCTGTCTTGTCAATGCCGAGATTCTTCAAACGGCCCCGCATAGCAATGCCGAATTCGCGCCGGCCGTTTTCATCAGGCGGGCACAGTCTGTCAAATAAGGCTTCGTCGCTTTGATAGGATTCATGGTACATGCGGGTTTCGATCGCTGCGGCGATCAGATTGTTGGCTGCAGTGATGGCGTGGATGTCGCCCGTCAGGTGCAGGTTGAATTCTTCCATGGGGATCACCTGGCTGTAGCCGCCGCCAGCTGCGCCCCCTTTAATGCCGAAGGTCGGTCCCTGGCTGGGCTGACGGATCGCAGTGATCACGCGCTTGCCCAGGTGTGCGCCCAAGGCCTGGCTCAAACCGACGGTGGTTGTGGTCTTGCCCTCGCCCAACGGCGTGGGGGTGATGGCGGTCACGTCCACATATTTGCCGTCAGGTACATCCCCGAGGCGGTCAAGCACATCGGGGCTGACCTTGGCAATGTATTGGCCGTAGGGCGCGTATTCATCCTCAAGCAGTCCCAATTCTTTGGCAACCTGTGCAATCGGTTTAAGTTCCGCCTCCTGGGCGATCTCAATATCTGAGGGCACCGGAGATTTCAGGTGGATCTTTGTAGGGGTATAAGGTTGAGAGGGTTTAGGGGTCATTAAGCGGTTATCCTTTCCTGTAGGTGACGCAAGCGAAAAAGTTCGTCAGGTTTGTCTGACAATTATTTCCTCAGGTTAATTATGTCGACAAAGGGCTAAAAAATCAAGCAGTTGATCAGCCGGGGGATTAATTTGCCTGGGTAAGGCAGGGGATCACCGCTAAGCATCCCCTGACCTGCCTCGTTTAGAAAATCGGCAGCTGGTTCTTGGGAGATCTTGTGCGCTTAATCAATCAATTTCTTGATCTGAGGTTGTCTGCAGCTGGCGTATTTCCTCTGGGCTAATACTTGCCTTTATAACGGACCAGCCATAAGCCCGATCCCGGCTGTTCGATGACGGGATGGAAGGGCTGCTCGCTGATGGCTGACTCTTTATGATAGCTGGACATCGAAATGATTTGGATCCAGGTTTGGCCGGGCTTCATGGAGACGGGATTGCCATCTGCATCCACAAAGCGCATCGGCCGCATCAGTCCGGTTTCCTGTTCGTATTCGCCGAATCGTGTGGTCCAGAAGACCCTATGGATTTGACCGTCCCGGAATAAAAGCGCTTTGGTGGGCGGCCGGTTAATCAGGTTGATATCGATCAGCGTGGGGGCCTGATAGTCATGTTCCGCATAGATCACGATCACATTTTCTTTAGACACGGGTTCTCCCGTCAGCCGGTCGGTTGCCATCACGAATTCCCCGCTGCCGTCGGTTTTGATATCATAGCGAATGTAAGCGCCCCGGTCCTCGTCATAGCGCCATTGGATCTGGTTGAGCTGGCTGTAAAAAACCCAGAGGCGTTGGGCGCTTTGGCCGCCTGCGGGTGGGGTTTGGGAAAATTTTAGTCCTTCCAGGGTGAAGTTGGATCCGGGATAGCCTTCAGACTGGGATTGAGCGAGTTGTTCCAACTTATCCACGCCCACCATGGCGCTGTTGATATCTTCGCCGTCATCGCCAAAGACCGAAGTAGCATCGCTCAGGTTCTGCGCCACCCCTTCCCAGGCGGAGGCCATCACCAGGAATCCGGAATAGAGCGAGCGGACGTCTTCGTAGGGCAGTCGGCCGGAGCGAATGGGGCCGATGCTGGCGGTTTCAAGGCCTTCCTCGGTTTCGCTGTCCGACTCAGTTTCGCCTTCACTGCCGTTGTCATCACTGGAACTGGCTGCTGAACTGCTTCCTGGGGCGTCTCCCTCGGTTTGCCCGCTGACGGCTTGTGGAAATTCGCCATAAAACATCGCCAGGAAGCGCGTCATGCCTTCCCCAATGGCAATCTCAAAGGTGATTGGGCTGCTGTTTAAACCCGCCTGGGGTCGGGCGGAGGCTGGAAAATTTGAGATGGAGATCAAAGCCGGTGGGAGTTCCAATAAGGCCGGGTCCTCTGCAGGCAGGCCGGTCAGCGGATTGATATCCTCTGGATAATTATCTGGCCCAACGGTCTCGGGGATATCTGGGGTCGAAGCTGGTTCTTCTGTTTCCTGTTCAGCTTCGGATGTGGGCTCCTCCGCGGCTTCTTCAGTTTCTGTGCTGGAATCTTCTTCGGCGGCCTCCGGCGCAGGCGTTTCGCTTTCCACTGTGGGAGTGCGAGTCTCTGTCTCGGTGGGTTCGCTTGGGGATGGCGATATTGCCTCTTCGGTCTTGGCGGCTTCTGTTTCAAGGGTCTCCACTTCAGGATCGACCGAGGTTGGGAGGATGGCCTCACAGGCGGCCAGGAGGAGTACAATCAGACTGAGGCTGCTTAATACCCATAATTTTTTGTTTTTCATGATGCACCTTGACTTTCTAGATACTGATAAAATTGCGCCTGTTGTAACCTTATTTTACCTTTCAGCCCTCTTCAGATCAGTCACAAATCTGTCAATATGCTATCATTTAGTAAACGAACCCATTCAAAGCCTGATCAATCACCATGATGAACCATCCAGTTGGGCCTCAAAAAGGGACTCCCGCCCTGAAATTCACTTTTGGGCTGCTAAAAGGCAAAAAGATCCAGCTCATCCCTCCGACCATGCTGATTGGGCGAGATCCTTCAGCAGACATTCAGCTTGATTCCAATTATGTTTCTCGGCAGCATGCGAAGTTGTCGCGTGAGGGGGGATACTGGTATCTTACGGACCTCTACAGCAAGAACGGGGTCTACCGCAATACAGAGCGCATCCAACCTGGGAAACCGGTCCGCCTGGCACACCATGACCAGGTACAAATCGGCAGCGTTAGCGCTTTTGAATTTCGCGATCCGGAACGGACCATCCACCAATCGGAGGTCAGGCTGCTGGCCCCCGGGCTGCATCTGGACACCCCCAATCGAGATGTCTACATCCATGGTGAGCGCCTCGAACCGGCCCTATCACCCCAGCAGTTCACCCTTCTGGAAGCTTTGGTTGATCGTCAAGGGGCTGTCTTCACCAATCAGGACATCGCCAAGGTCTTATGGCCGGAAGCTGCTGGGGGCGTGGAGAGCGCCGCCATAGACAATGCCATCAGCCGCCTGCGGGATCGGCTGGCTGAACTGGATGACTCCCATGATTATATCGAGACCGTGCGAGGGGTCGGCAAGCGGTTCCAGCAAAGGGTAAAATAACTTCCTGCGTTACATTGATTGATAATACCATTGGCAATCGAAATATATTTTGGATTCAGAACATGGATATGATTCGCTCACGGAAATTTTTCTGGGTTTTGATAATTGTTAACCTGGCTTTTCTGAGCGGCTGTGTCAACCTTGTCCAGGAGGTGACGGTCCGCCAGGATGGTTCGGGTTCCCTGCGGTTTGCCGTAGGGGTGGAGACCAGTGTTTATCCGCAGTATCAGCAGGCCGTTCCAGAGGGGTTTCAGTTGGAAAACCTGTTTACCAATCTGATCGTGGATGAAAATGTGACCGACGTCGACCAGACCAGTTATCAATCCGGAAACCGCACCTGGGACACGCTCGAGATCCAGGTGGGCGACATGGCCGCCCTGTTGGCAGAAGATCGCACTTTTGGTCCATTAATCCTGTCCATCGAGCCACAAGAGGAAGGCTTCACTTTTCAGCAGACGCTTGATCTGGAACAATCCAATTTGGAGATTCCCGGCCTCAACCTGCTCGATCTTTCTGGCGCCGGTTACAGCGTGCGCCTGATCACCCCGCAGATCACTTCAACCAACGGCCTGCAGGAGGCGGCCGGCGTCAGCCTGTGGGAGGTGCCATTGAGCGCTTTGCTCCAGGGCGGCGAGTCGATCTTCCTGCAAGCGGATTATGTCCTGAAGCCCTATGAGGGCGTGTTTATCCCCTGGGAGACCTTTTTCCCCTACGTGGTGATCGGTTTCCTTGCCTTGGGTTTTACATCCATTTTGGTGGTGATCCTGGTCAATACCTTGGGTAAGGGCGATAAGCCCCGCAAGATCGAATTTTAAATGCTTTCTCAGTCAGCTGTTGATCAGCATTGGCGCCAGGACTGGCAGACGAATAACCAGAGCAAAAGAGTTCTTTTGAGCTTTCTGGTGTTTTTTCCCAATTATCAGGCGCCTTCCTGAAAAATTCTAATCCCTCAAAAATTATAAATTGGACGTCAAATGCGGTTTTGTCATTTCCCTTCTTCAATTCACCGATGACCAATCACAATTCACCATTCACCACTCCCCAGCTTATGTGCTAAACTTAAAGGTCTGATCAATCATCCAGGCTGTCCAATATTCTCGGCGCAGCCCTATTTGCGCGGGATGTTAATGCCCTTCATACGGCATGGCAGTATCATCCCTATGATTAATGAAGAGATCATAATTATGAATGAGAACATACCTTATCTGATCGTCGGCCTGGGAAATCCGGGTCCGCGTTACCATAATAACCGTCATAACGTCGGCTTTATGGTCGTGGATGCCCTGGCGGATGACGCCCAGATCCCCATCCGGCGGGTTGCGTTTCGCGCCCTGGTGGGCAAGGGGACCCTCGAAAACAAACCGGCAATCCTGGCAAAACCTCAGACCTTTATGAACGATTCTGGCCAGGCGGTAGGGTCCTTGACACGGTTTTATAAGATCCCCCACGATCAACTGCTGGTGGTGCACGATGACCTGGATCTGCCCTTTGGCGCCCTGCGGCTCCGTCCGCGGGGTGGTGCAGGGGGCCAGCGGGGGATGGGTTCGATCATGGCCAGGCTGGATACCCAGGATTTTGCCCGATTGCGTGTTGGCATTGGGCGGCCGCCCGGACGGATGGCGCCGCGGGATTATGTCCTGCATGATTTTGACCCGACTGAGGAGGAGCGCCTGCCGGAAGTCCTGCAGACTGCGGTGGATGCCATTCGCAGGTTTGTCTCAGCCGGGATTGACCAGGCCATGAACGATTTTAATGGGCAGGTGATAGACGAAGAATGACCCAGCAGATCCTGGATAAGATCGGAGCCCTCTCCGCTTATCAAAAATTACTTGAAAACCTTAAACGAGGCCTGGATCGCGTGGACACCGTCCAGGGTTTGGGCTTGCCGCGCGCTGCACGGCTGCCGGTTGTGGCGCGCCTGCAGCAGGATCTGGCGCGTCCGATGCTGCTGATCTCCAATCGGGCCGACCGCGCCCTTGCGCTGCATGAGGAGCTCCAATTTTGGATGGGGGATACCCCGGTAGACTACTTCCCGGAACCGAACCCCCTGTTTTATGAGAAATCCGCCTGGGGGAAGGGCACTCGGCGAGACCGCCTGGGTGTGCTGACCATGCTGGCTCGGCTGCTTCTTCCGGGGACGGCTGAAATGGATGCGCCTCCCGTCCTGGTTGCTCCGGTCAGAGCGGTGATGACGCGCACCCTTCCCCGTCGTGATTTCTTGAAAAATACGCGCTTATTGCGATTGGGTCAGCGGGTCACGCTCGAGGAGCTCACCCGCAGTTGGGTGGACAGCGGCTACGAATATGCCAATATTGTGGTTCAATCTGGCCAGTTCTCTCGACGCGGCGGGATCCTCGATATCTGGACCCCGGGCGAACCGCAGCCGGTTCGGATTGAGTTCTTTGGCGACGAAATTGAAACCATGCGCGCCTTTGACCCGGCCAGTCAGCGCACGGTGGACACGGTGGATCACCTCACGATCACACCCGCCCGAGAGATCCTGCCTGCGGCCGCAGAAAAGGCCGGGCTGTCGCTTCAGGATCTGAACGAGTTTTACATTCCTCAGGCCCATCCCATGGCCGGCAGCATCCTGGATTTTCTGCCCGATCAGTCCCTGGTGGTCCTGGACGGCGGTGAATTCCTCTCAGCCGCTGTGACAGATATTGAAGAGGAAAGCCTTTCCCGACGGGATGAGGCCGTGATTGCCGGGGAGCTCTCACCGGATTTCCCGGCGCCCTTCTTGACCTGGTCTGAAATTGAAGACCGTATTGGCGGTTCTGCTGTGGTTGAATTAGGCTATACCCGGGCAGCGGAAAACCGGCTTCTGGCCCAGGCTTTTGAGCCAGGACAGCGTTTCGCCGGTAAGCTGCGAGATTTCATCCAGGCGCTCAAAGAAATTGAAGCGCGTGGTGAACCCTGGGTGATCGTCTCCCGGCAGTCTCGCAGGCTGCAGGATCTATGGGAAGAACAGCAGGTCACCTCGGGGGTCGGGGAGATCAGCGATAACCGGTTTATTGAGGGAACCCTGGCTGGCGGTTGGGTTCTTCAACCAGAGGATGAGACCCCCCTGCATTTATTAACCGATGGTGAAATCTTCGGTTGGTCGCGGCCGCAGCCGCGCCGCCGCTACCAGCCCACTGCGGAAGCGCCTGAATCGGCCTATGTTGACCTGCAGCCCGGAGATTGGGTAGTCCATGTTGACCATGGTATTGGCAAATACGTCGGCCTTGTGCAGCGAACCCAGGGGGATGTTCGGCAGGAATATCTCTGTGTGGAGTACGCTGAACAGGATCAGTTGTTTGTCCCCATCCATCACGCTGACCGCCTGACACGTTACGTCGGTGCGGACGGTCATCTGCCATCGTTTTCCAGACTGGGCGGTGATGTCTGGGGCCATACAAAACGCCGGGTACGTGAAGCGGTGCAGGAGATGGCCGGGGAGCTCCTGGAACTGTATGCCCGACGCCAGGTTGCAGAGGGGTATGCCTTCAGCCCGGATACGCCCTGGCAGCGGGAGCTGGAAGCCAGCTTCCCTTATATTGAAACCGAAGATCAGCTGCAAGCCCTGGCGGAGATTAAAGAAGATATGGAAAAACCGCGTCCGATGGATCGGCTCTTGTGCGGGGATGTGGGCTACGGCAAGACGGAGGTTACCCTGCGGGCGGCCTTCAAAGCGGTCATGGATGGCAGGCAGGTGGCGGTGCTCGTACCCACCACGGTCTTGGCGCAGCAGCATTATGACACCTTCCGAGACCGGCTTTCCACCTTCCCGGTCGAGGTGGAGATGCTCTCGCGTTTCCGTACCCAGCGCCAGGCAAACCGGATCATCAAAGATTTACGCACTGGCAAGGTGGATATCGTCATTGGCACCCACCGCCTGCTCTCGCAAGACGTCTCTTTCAAAGACCTGGGCCTGGTGGTGATCGATGAAGAACAGCGCTTTGGCGTGGCGCACAAGGAGCATCTCAAGCAGCTGCGCGCCTCCGTGGATGTGCTCACCCTCACGGCAACCCCTATCCCCCGGACCTTGTATATGGCCCTGACAGGGGTCAGAGATATTTCGACCATCAATTCTCCGCCTGAAGAGCGCCTGCCAATCGTCACCCATATCGGCCCCTACGACACCAAACTGGTCCGCCAGGCGGTGGTTAGGGAGCTGGAACGCGGCGGCCAGATCTTCTTCGTGCATAACCGGGTCCAGACGATCAATGCCATGCGGATGCATTTGGAGAAGCTGGTACCGGAAGCGCGGATTGGGATCGCCCATGGGCAGATGGAAGAGAATAAACTGGCCGAGGTGATGCACCATTTTACAGACGGGGCAATCGATATCTTGCTGTGCACCTCCATCATCGAATCCGGTCTGGACATCCCCAATGCAAACACCCTGATCGTGGATCGCGCCGACACCTTTGGACTGGCTCAGCTTTACCAGCTGCGGGGCCGTGTGGGTCGGGGCGCACAGCGTGCCTATGCCTATCTTTTCCGTCACCGGGTTAAAGCCCCTTCGCCGGAGGGCCAGGAGCGATTGGAAGTGTTGGCGGAGAATACGCAGTTGGGCTCGGGTTATGCCATTGCCATGCGAGACCTGGAAATGCGCGGCGCTGGGGAGATGCTCGGAACCCGTCAATCTGGCTACATCGCCTCGGTTGGTTTCCATCTCTACACCCGGCTGCTGGCCCAGGCGGTCACGCAGTTCCGGCTGGCAATGGGTGTGGAAGGTCCGCAGGAAACCACGATCCTGGATGCCTCGCTGACCCTCCCCACCTCGGTCAACCTGCCCCTCTCGATTGGGATCCCGGATACCTATATCACCGACCAGACGCTCCGCCTGAAGCTCTACCGCCGTCTGGCGGATATCAAAGATGAAACCGCGCTGACCAGCATTGAAATGGAGTTTGAGGACCGCTTTGGGCCCTTGCCCGAACAGGTCCGCAACCTGATCTTCCAGATCAAGGTGAAATTGTTATCCGCCCTGGCGGGGCTGGCGTCGGTGGGCTTTGAAGGACGCCAGCTCGTACTGCGCTATCCTTCTCTGCCAGAAGGGGTTAGATCTCGGCAGCTGCCTGAGTTGGGCAAGGGGATCATCGCTGGAAAGAATGCTTACCGCCTTCAGTTTGCAGACCCATCGCAGGCCCCCTGGCAGGCGCTCCTGGTGGACGTGCTGCAAAGAATCCGCACGATCAAAGCTTATTAAGCCGGCTTGCCAAAAAACGCCTGTGTGTTATACTGCAAAATCAAGAGCTGGCCACGAATGGAGTAGTAATTGATTGACTTTCTTAAGCATGCAAAAAACTGGCGTTTCCTGGCGGCATTCCTGGTGCTCCTTCTAGGGGCCATCTTGATCCGTTTCGGGATCTCGCGGGAAGTCACCATTGTGGTGGATGGCGACCCTCGCCAGGTGCGCACGGGCGCCCTGACCGTCTCCGGCGCGCTGCGTGCTGCTGGATTGAAGCTCCAGGCTGAGGACCGGGTGACGCCTGAACGGGGACAGTTTTTATGGGATCAAAGTGTGCTCCATGTAGATCGCGCCCATCCGGTTTTGATCCGAACACCGGAAGATGACTATTCATTGATCACCCCTGAAAGACTGCCCGCCAACCTGGTGAGCATGGCCGGTATTGACCTTTTCCCGGAAGACCTGCTGCGCGTCAACGGTGCGGTGGTCGACCCGCAGCAGCCGCTCGATACAACCGGCGGCATTGTCCTCCAGTATCAGCCCGCGATTGAGCTGACTGTAGTCATCGATGAAGTCGAAACGCTCATTTATTCTCACCAACCCACCCTGGGGGCGGCCCTGGAAGAGGCAGGGATCCCCTATAGATCACAAGATTGGATCTCTAAGCCGCTGACACAGGCGCTCACCGAAGCGCTGACCGTTTCCATCCACCGAGCTCGGCCGGTCACGGTCAGGCTGGGCGGTTCAACCATCCAAGGCATGAGCGCGAGCGCTACGGTGGGGGAGGCCCTGCAAGACGTGGGCATCTCCCTGCAAAACCTGGATACCAGCCTGCCGCCTGAGGATGCTCCCCTTCCGGAGAGCCGTGAGATTTCGGTCATGCGTATCCGGGAGGATGTGAGGGTCATGACCGACGAAGTCGCCTATGAAAACGACTATGTAGAAGATCCCAATACCCTTCTTGATCAGATTTCCGTGATCGAGCCTGGGCAGGTCGGGATCTATGCGACCCGGGAGAGAGTTCGCTATGAGGATGGGGAGGCGGTCAAAACGCTGGCCCAGGACAGCTGGCAGGCCAGTGAGGCTAAAGACGGGGTCTTGGGGTATGGTTCCAACGCCCAAATTCGTACTGAGGTTGTCGATGGGCGTGAAATTGAGTTTTGGCGGAAGATATCCGTTTATGCAACGGCTTACTCTCCATGCCGCTGTGGGACGCCCGATGGCTCTTGTTGTTATGGTTCTGCCAGCGGTTTGCCCTCTCAGAAAGGCTTGGTTGCTGTAACGCCGAACTGGTACAGCATGATGAAGTTTCAAAAAGTTTACATTCCAGGCTATGGTGAAGGTGTTATTGGCAATGTTGGTGGGGGCGCCAATTATTTTGACCATTACTGGATTGATCTCGCTTATTCTGATGATGACTACGAATCTTGGAACCGGTGGACGACGATGTACTTCCTGCCTCCCATCCCGGCCTGGATTCCGAATCCTTTGCCATGGCCTTAAAACCTCTGCACATCTCTGATCTCCTCAAGCAGTACAACCTGCACCTCCAAAAATCATTGG
>CAZLEK010000013.1:0-26882 GCA_964558525.1 uncultured Candidatus Brevefilum sp. | reverse complement strand
CTGCACATCTCTGATCTCCTCAAGCAGTACAACCTGCACCTCCAAAAATCATTGGGGCAAAATTTCCTGGCTGACCACAATGCTTTGCTGAAAATTGTTGAAGATTCCGGCGTCGGGCCGGAGGATCGTGTCCTGGAGATCGGTGCGGGGTTAGGCAGCCTGACCCGGGTTTTGGCTGTGCAGGCTGGATCGGTGGTTGCAGTGGAAATTGACCCGCAGCTCTTCCCAGCGCTGCGTTCGGTAACCGCGCCCTTTGGCAATGTGCGGTTGATCCAGGGAGATATCTTGGAGATCTCCCCCAGAGACATTTTCTCAGGAAATTCCTACAAGGTTGTCGCCAACATCCCCTACTACATCACCTCGGCGGTGGTCCGTCACCTTTTAGAAGCGGCGGTCCGGCCAGAACGGATTGTGCTCACGATGCAGCGGGAGGTGGCGGAGCGCATTGTCAACCGGGATCAGAAGATGAGCCTGCTTTCGCTCTCCGTGCAGGTCTACGGCGAAGCTCACATCGCCAGCCGCATTCCCGCCGAGTGTTTTTATCCCCGCCCCCAGGTTGACTCGAGCGTGCTGGTGATCGATGTCGACCCTGAACCCCAATTGGGACCGGATGAAACAAAGCGGCTTTTCAAGCTGGCCCATCTCGCCTTCAACCAGAAACGCAAGATGCTGCGCAGTTCGCTCCGGCCCAGGCTGGGAGAGGATGTAGATACGGTTTCAGCTGTGTTGAGGGAAGCAGGCCTTGACCCCCGTATGCGTCCTGAGACGCTTTCCCTGGCCGATTGGATCCGGTTGGTTGAGGTTGTGGATCAATAGTCTTTTCGGGGAAATGTTTTCTTTTTAAGGTTTTCACTAACTTACTGCAGGAGATCCCTTCTGGAGTGAGACCTTCAGGTCGACTGATATCCCATATCCAGGATCTATTAAAAAACGCCGATCAAAAATAATCAAATCAAAAATAAACGCTTTATTTAATCTACCCTTCATAAAGACAACATCCCATCTGGAGTGAGACCTTTAGGTCGACTGAATTTATTTTCAATGATCCTGGGTAATCAAGATAAAATTTGCTTTGAGAATTTTCTTATTTCAGCCATTCAGTCGGGCTGAAGCCCTCACTCCAAATGTTAAATCTTATAAACAAAGTAAAGTACTGATGAGGATTGTTTATTCCTTCTTCTAAATTTTTTTCCCAGTATTCTCCTTTGACGATCTCTGACCCATCAATCACGCTATCGGATTACATCACTCACGCCAATCGGGAGATGTTTTTAATTAAGAATTGATTTGCCAAGAATGTGGACTTATTTTTTGCCGTGATGTTCCCTATAGATTCCCCTCAACTGCCAGACCCTGAAAGCCGCTTCAATTTGGATCCGCAGGGACATTTTCGATTCCCCCCGGGTGCGTTCTGCGAAATAAATAGGCGTTTCCTTAAAACGCAACCCTGCCAGTTTGGCCATGTAAGCCAGTTCTACGATGAACACATATCCATTCGAACGGGAGGCTTCAAAGGGGATCGCCTCCAGGGCTGACCGCCGCCATAAGCGGTAGCCGCCGGTCGCATCCCGGATGGGCAGCCCCAAAATGGTGCGGGCGTAAGCGTTGCCAAACCAGGACAGGGCTTTGCGCCACATGGGCCAGTCCTTGTCCACGCTGCCGCCGGCCACATACCGAGAGCCGATGGCCACATCGGCTTCATCCAGGCACGCCAACAGGTCTGGAAAGCGTTCTGGCGGATGGCTTAGGTCCGCATCCATCATCCCGATCACATCCGCGCCCTCGTCCAGCGCATGGCGGAAACCCTGGATATAGGCTTTCCCCAGACCGGCTTTTTCCAGGCGGTGAAGCACGCTCATTTGATGTGGATATTGTTGCGCCAGGCTGTCGGCAACCTGTCCGGTTCCATCCGGGCTGTTATCATCCACCACGAGCAGGTGCAGTCCGGGCAGGTCTAAACCAAACAAAGCCCGAACCAGAACCGGTAGATTGGCAGATTCATTAAAGGTGGGGATCACCTGGACGATCTTCATCGGGCTCCATTTTGTGTGTTTTCCAGCGAAATCAAAACGCCTCCTGCTCCCAGAGGCGTACTCAGTTTTAGCACGGACCTGAGGGGGTGTCAAGCCGGTTAATTGCCGTTAGCCTTTGGCCTTCGGTAGAATTAAACCGATTGGTTCGGTAATTAGATGAAAGGAAATGATGTTCAGTGAAAGAATCACTTATGTCGTGTTGGGCGTCTTTCTGATCCTGACGGGTCTACTCAGCTTTATCTCCGGATTAGGAGCGCTCAGTGTGGTTGCCGCCGTGCTCGCTCTGGCAGCCGGGATTTTGATCCTGGTGACAACCCCGGGCGTTTCTAACAATATTGGCTGGATCCTGGCCGCGATCTACCTGATTGTGGTGGGTTTATCCGGCCTGATTGATTTTAGCTTCAGCGGGATGAGTACCGTCATGGCGGTTCTGGCCATCGCAGCCGGTGTGGTATTGTTAATCGGCTGGCCTGGTTTCAGCCATCATATCGGCTTCATCCTGTTTTGTGTCTGGTTGATCCTGGTGGGTCTGACCCGACTGGTCAGCCTGGGCGACTTCAGCATCGTCACCGCCGTGATCGCCCTTGCTTCAGGAATTTTGATGATTCTGGATGAATAACCCCACACCTTCCCCTGATGATTTGCGATCATGCGCTTGTGGGAGGTGGAATTGAGAGCTTGCTTAACCCCAGACGCTGGTCTTGCGTGTAAAATATTCACAAACGGAATGAGGTGCAATGACAGAACAGGCAATCCAACTTGAGGGCGTCCACAAGTATTATGGCAGGGTTCACGCCTTGCGAGGTGTGGACTTGGAGGTTCACCAAGGCGAGATCTTTGGTTTCCTGGGCCCGAACGGCGCAGGGAAGACCACCACGATCCGCTGCATGCTGGACCTGATTCGTCCCAGCCAGGGCAGGATCCGGGTTCTGGGGATAGATCCCCAAAGCGCCCCCCAGGCTGTTAAAGCCAAAGTCGGTTACCTTCCAGGCGATTTACGCCTGGAAGGAGATTTCACCCCAAGAGACTTCTTTCGGCATATCCGCAAATTGCGCCCTAACCTCCGTCCCTGGGAAGATCTGCTCAAACTTGCCCAACGCGTGGGGTTGGCTCTGGATGCAAACATCAAAACGCTCTCCCAGGGCAACAAGCAAAAGGTGGGCTTGATCCAGAGCTTCATCAGCAATGTTCCCCTGTTAATGCTAGACGAGCCGACTTTAGGTTTGGATCCGCTGATGAAGCAGGAGGTTCTCAATATCATCCATGAAGAGCGCCAGCGGGGCGCAACCATCTTTTTTTCCTCACACATTCTTTCAGAAGTTCAAAAGATCGCTGACCGGGTGGGCATTATTCGTAAGGGGCAGCTGGTTGAGATTGCCCAAACCGGCGATCTCATCTCCCGGTCGCTCACCCGGGCGACGATCCAGTTCAAAGAGGCCGTACCGGAGTCCAGTTTTGCTGGTCTGGATCATATCGAAGTCCTCAGGGTCAATGACCAAGGACAGGCTTACACGCTTGAGGTCAAAGGGGAGATGGACGGCTTCATCAAAAAAATGGCCGAATTCCCTGTCAGGGCCTTGGATATTCACCGCCCGTCCCTGGAAGAAGTCTTCTTGAATTACTACAAGGATGAAAGCGAGGAGGTCTAATTCATGTTCGCATTGTTCCGTCGGAAACTCTTCAAGAACTGGTTGATGATCCTGGGATGGGGCCTTGGATTGGGCATCCTGGCCTATTACTTGTTTGATATCTACGACACCTTTTTTCAGCGCGATGTCAACCTGGAGCAGTTATTGAACGCCTTCCCATCAGAGTTGTTGGCCTTTTTTGGCGGTGAGGATGTGGATTTGTTTTCACCCAGTGGGTTTCTTCATCTTGAATTCTTTTCCTATATGCCGATCATCCTCGGCATCATGGGTGTGACCTCGGCCGCAAATCTGATCACCCGCAGTGAGGAGGAAGGCTCGCTGGAGCTGATCCTTGCCCAGCCGGTCAGCCGGTCGCTGGTTTTCTGGAGCCGCACCCTGGCCTTGATCGTGAGCGTGGTGCTGATCCTGGTGATCGTTTGGGGTGGGGCGGCCATCGGCTTGGAATCCCATGATTTTGACCTCAACCAGGGGCAGTTGATTCGTCCTTTTATTTCACTGCTCTCAATTTTAATGTTGTTCATCAGTCTGGCTTTGTTCCTCAGCATGTTACTGCCGTCCAGCGGCGCCGCCAGCCTGGCGGCTGGATTCTTTTTGATCGCCAGTTATTTTATCTCCTCCCTGGCGCGCATTGATGAAGACCTGGAGGGCATCAACCGCTTCTCGCCCTTGAAGTATTACCAGGGTGGCAGCGCAGTCAATGGGTTGAATACGGAAAAGTTGCTGCTCTTGTTTGGCCTGGCGGCGATTTTTCTGCTGCTGGCCTGGTTCTTTTTTGAGAAGCGTGACATGCGCTTTGGGGGCACGGGTGGTTTACGGTTGGTTTTCAAGCGGGGGGAGAAGTAGCCTGGCCTGTCCTGGATCTCGCTCGGTCTTTATACCTCTGAAGTGCAGCGGAACCCCCGAAGCAAAATGGAGAAGGACCTGACCGAATGAAAACGAACCTTTCCCCATTTTTTTGGTGTTTTACGGGTAAAAATTAGTTTTTCAGGGCACTAAATTGAACCTGCCGGTCCGTGGCTAAATCGACTTGTCAAGAAGTGAATTTCTTGAAGCCACGCTTGATAGGTTAATCAAATCGTACATCGCATTCCGGAGTGAGACCTTTAGGTCGACTGAATTAAGTTTGAAGCAGCCATATCCAATCAAATGAACGTCTACCCATTGTTGCTTAGTATGAAGAGACACCCATTTCCGGATGAATATTCTTTCAGTCGGGCTAACCCTCACGCCCTTCGTGTTCTGCACCTGAAGGCGTTCCGCTGGGCTCCAGGCAGGGCCTTTGCTCTGGAAGGGAAATTACGCAAGAAATCATTTTCTCAAGAACTGTTTGGTTTCAACTGAACCGCTTCAGCCGAAGTACCCAGGTTATTTGATTTCCAGGACACGCATTTGATCAACTCAGGAGAAGGGGGTGGGGTAGTTAATTAAAAACCCGCAAGATTTTTCCTCAAACATGATTTTGCGATTGTCCTGGGAAAAATGGTTTTTCAGGACATGATCATGGGAAAGGCAGGGATTGATTCTGGAAAAAGTGGGTCTGAATACAGTGTTTCGGTTGGTTGGCGCGTTTTGCCATTTGACCGAAACGGAGACTTCTTCCGTAACGACCATGACATTGCCAGTTCGTCACGTTTCACCCATCCAGTTCAGGGTGGAAAGCCAATCAGGGTGTTGAAAACGGTTTTTTTCCATGATCGGATTAAAATTGTTTGCTGAATCTCCCCAGAATAGTTCATCAAAAATTAAAACGATTTCCACAGGAAGATTAACTACGGTGCATAAATTGCAAACTGAATATATTATGCAAAATTTGATGAATAAACGTAACTGCTCAGCCTGATAAACAATTTGGTAAATAGTAAAAAAATCCAAATGTGATATTTCGGATGCGCTCAAATGCCATTCACGGAGCCTGTGGTGTAGGAAAGAGGAGCCTGCGCAGGAAACAAATTAGCCGGCATAGTGAAGATGACAATTATTTTTTAGTAGAAAACTCTTTTCTTTGTGCCCTCTTCGTGCCCGAAGGGTATTGTGTTAAGTTCTTACCTAATGCCTGATTAGACACATAAAATTTTCGTCTTCCTTACTCAATTCCCTGCAACGAGGACGTCGCGGGGAGCCAATTTTTTTTCAATACCTCTTACTTTGCGATCGCCCTGCCTTATTCAACACCCTCGGCCTATACTTTTTAAAAACTATATATAATTAGGTGGTATGCCTTATTCATTATTTAACAGGGAGCGTATATGAAACCCAATCCAGTGCTTAAAAAACTTGGCTTTTCCACTGATGACCGGGTGGTCATCATCCACACGGACGACATCGGTATGTGCCAGGCCTCGGTGGATGCCTTTGCTGAGATGGTGGATTTCGGGCTGATCTCCAGCGGCGCCGTGATGGTGCCTTGCCCGTGGTTCCTCGCAGCGGCGGACTTTGCCAGATCCCACCCAAAGGCGGACCTGGGGGCCCACCTGACCCTGACCAGCGAATGGGACGCCTACCGTTGGGGGCCGATCAGCACCCGCGATCCTGATTCCGGTCTGATGGATGAGCAGGGTTTTTTCCACAAATCCTCCAAAGCTGTTTGGGCCCATGCCGATCCTGAAGCAGCTGTCGCTGAGATGGATTTGCAGATCCGGCGTGCCCTGGCAGCAGGCATGACCCTGACGCACATTGACACCCACATGGGATCCGTCGCTCATCCAAAGCTGATCCCTGGCTATGTCCAAATGGCAACCAAGTACGGCCTGCCGCCCATGATCCCGCGGATGTCGGCGGCGGAACTCACCGCCAGCGAAGACCTGGATGAGCCAACAGCCCAGATGGTTTCTGGGATGATCAGCCAGTTGGAAGAAATGGGTATCCCCTTGTTGGATCACCTCTCAGGCTTAGAACTGGTGGATGCCGCCGAGCGCATTCAGCAGGCGAAAAAGGCCCTCTCAGCCCTCAAACCCGGCCTGACCCACTTTATTATCCACCCCTCCAAGGACACACCTGAACTGCGCCAAATCACCAGCTCCTGGGACTGCCGTGTGGCGGATTACGAGACCTTTACCAGTGACGCCATGCGAGAATTTATTAAGGACGAAGGCATCCAGGTGATCGGCTACCAGGCGCTCAAAGACCTGATGCCATCTGGGATTTGATCATCCATCGTTTTCAAAAAGGAGACTTTTATCATGTCAGACAACAACCACCTCGAACCAACCAGGCTGAGCTTCAGTTATAAGTTTTTCTGGGGTTTGGCTGGCCTGGGCACCTCCCTGGTCGCTGGCATCTACGGCGGCCTGCTGACCATCTTCTACCAGGATTACCTGGGACTGAATGCCACCTGGATCGGCATCGCCGCAACGATCTACGCGATCTGGAATGCCGTCAACGATCCCTTGTTTGGATACATCACCGATAACACCCGCAGCCGGCGGGGGCGCCGCATTCCATATATGCGCTTTACCGCGCCCTTCCTGGCGTTGACCTTCGTCCTGGTGTGGTTTGCGCCGCCCCAGGCTGGCCAGCAGGCTTTGTTCTGGTGGATGCTGGTGACCATGCTGCTCTACGACACCTGCTACACCATCATCGGCCTGGTGTATTCTGCGCTCCTGCCAGAGGTGACCGAGTCGGATGCTCAGCGAAATGACTTGCAAATTTCGAGTTCTTTATTCCAAATGTTAGGCACCCTCTTGGGGTTCATGATCCCCGATTTTGTCCGTCCCAAGACTGGAGAGTCTTCACTGGTCCCGCTGTACGTCGCCATGATCATCGTAGCCGTTGTCAGTATGCTCCTGATCCTCATCACGACCTTCAAGGTCAAAGAACGCCGGGAATTTGCCATTGTGGATAAACCGGTGCCGCTGCTGGACGCGATCAAGTTCACTTTTACCAGTAAATCTTTTCTGATCCTGGTGGCGGAGAACTTCATGGCGATCTTGATGAGCTCACTCTTATTGGGTTCGATTTTTTACCTGGCAGATTATGTTTTGCAGTGGCCGGCGATCCAGCTGCTGGCATTTCTGTTCATCCCCCTCATCATCAGCATCCCGCTGACAACCTTTGTGCGCAGGTGGTTGGGCGTGGTGGGCGCACAACAATTCTTACTGGTGGTGGCCGGTGTTGGGTTGGTGGCGGTGGCTTTTGTGCCAAAATCTTTGATCCCTGCTTGTATCGCCCTGGCTGGGTTAGGCCTGGCAGGACCGCAGACCTTAACCAACATTTTATTTGCCCAGGTGGCGGATGAGGATGAACTGCGCTCGGGCCAGCGGCGCGAGGGCGCTTTTTTTGGGGTCAATGCTTTGCTCACCAAGCCGGCCCAATCGATTGCTATCTGGCTCACGCCCTTTATTCTCGAGCGTACGGAGTTCGTGACCCGGGCTTCCAACCTGGGTGAGATTTTCCTGGATCAGCCGGCAACGGCGATCATGGGAATTAAGATCTTCGCCGGGGTGATTCCTGGGGCAGCTTGCTTGTTGGGGGCTTTGATTTTGATCTGGTATCCATTACGCGGCAAACGGCTTGTGAAGATCCAGGAGAAGATCCTGTATCTCCACCGCCAGAAAAAGCAGCAGTTGGATGAAAAATTGCAGGAAGCAGCCGGATAATCTACCCGGTTGCTGCTGAGCAAGAGAAGCCGGGGCGGGCTGCGTGTCCGTCCCGGTTCGGTGTTCAGAAAAAACAGGTTTCGCTTGGATGCTGATCAGGACGTCAGCATGGGCGCAACCGGAAGAGGATCATTGCAACCCCCTCGTTGCGGTCTAGTGGCGATGAGGAGATTGAATTGGATCAAACATGGTCGTGTTTTAAAAATCACGCCATGATCAAAACTCGCCGAAGATGAGATTGCCGAGAGCGGGAAAACAGGCGTCGCCACAACGCTCTTTGTGGTCCTGGTGAATTGAGGATCTCGGTGGGATTGAAACCGAAGCGGGTTTACAGCAAGGTCCTGTTTGTGGTCTGGGTTGATCAGCATATTGGCCGGCTCGGCAGAGAGGCATCACCAACCAACAAAACAGGGCGGCCTGAAAGCCGCCCTGCAGAAATGGGCCTGAGTTCGATGTGCTGGAGCTTATTCTTCTACGGCTTCTTCGGTTTCTTCTTGGACTGCTTCTTCAACATCAAAAAAATCTTCTTCATCCTCATCCAGATCCTCTTCCTGGATGGGGAGACTCTGCAAAATCCATCCCAGAGCAAAAAGAACTACCCCAAACAGAAAATATTGGGCAATATTTTGCATGTAGAAGCTGATAACCTCAAATTCGTTACCTTGGACCTGCAATTGCTGTAAGGCCACCGCTTCAGAGACGATCCCTGAGGAATACACGGCTGCCCAAATGGAGTAGCCAAGCAGTAAGGCGGCCAAAACATACAGGACGATGCTGACAACAGGAATTGATTTTCGACGCATATTAATTCACTCTTTCTTTTTAATGAATGGGCTGTTTGCCCCTGATTTAGGCCGATTAGCGACCTCATTTATTATACTCCCCTTCAGCTGATGGATTCTCCCGGTGTGCTGGCAGCCCACCTTTTTCCCGCTTATTAATCAGGAACCCCAGACCGATCAGGCCAGCCAGACCGATTAATAGGACCCAGGGACGCTCCAGGATCCAGAGCAGCGTGGCTGCGCCTGTCCGGAAGGCATTCACTTTTCTAACCGAACCAGGAATTTGGACTTCCTTTTCCCAATTAAAAGCCTCCAGGCTTTCAAGAAAATTTTGATGGACGCAGCCCTCCAGGCTGAAGATATGCACAGGCTTCCCTCGCCGGGCGCATAATCGCAAGTCCCGGGAGAATTCCTCCCAAGACAGCGGATCAACATCGATCACCCCCTGCACATCCACACCGCCCCCAGTGCTGCCAACCCCGACGGAATCGGCTTCAGGCGCGTAGCTCCACAAGACGGCTGCGCCGTCAGGCCGTAAGAAGCTCGAGTAAAGCATCAGGATTTCCCGATCAGACTCAAAATCCACCAGCCCGGCCGTGCGCTGAAGCGCGGTGGATTTTGCTCGGCGTTCTTCGGAGATCAGGGGGATGTGGTAGCTTTCAACCTCATAGCCATCTGCACGGATGAGGTCCACCAGCGCTTGATAGGCTCGCTGGGCTTTGACCAACCGAGGTTTATCCAGGTAGCGGCGCCAGAGGGTTTTAAGGAAGCTCCCAACCTGCCTTTCTTCCAGGATGGATCGAAGCGCATTGATGTTCACCTCAATATCCAACCCGATGCCCTGCCACTTGAGCTTGTGTTGGGTGGTCCAGGCTTTGAAGGCAACATACCTTGCTGCGGCCTGTTCGTAGTTATCGCTGTTGAACCAGTAACCTTGCTCTTCTGGCAGCAGCAGCCAGGCGGTCACCGGTATGCCAGCCTGGTTTAAGCGTTTAACGACCGCGGCGCGTTCTTCTGAAAGATCCAGGATGCCTAAACTGAGCGCGGCTTTCAGGTTTTGAAGGTGTTTAAAGACGGTTTTTCCTTTAAAAAGTTCTTCCAGTTCTCCGGTGGGAAGTTCGCAAAAGAAAGTCAGGTTGGGTTGTTGCATGGCACACCCTTTCTCATTTTTCTGGTTGAGTGTCCGAAAGCTTTTGGCCGGGTTCTTCCGGCAGAGCCTGGATCATTTTTTGGAGTTCAAGAGCCCTTGCTTTCCAGTTTTGGCGGTCTTGGGGTGTCGCTTGGTGCAGGTTGCGCGTTCTTTTAAAGAATCCCTTCGATTCCGCCTGGATGGCTTCAACCTGCAGAAGGGCTTCGTTCATATTTTCCTGCTCATAGGCCGCTGCCATGCGTTCAAGCACATCAAAGTAGCTTTCTTCGGGAAGGCTGAACAGCAGGCTTTTCCACAAGCGGATCGCTCGCAAGTTTTCTCCGGCATCCGCCAGGGCTTGTCCTTCCTTGATCTTTGTCATCGCCTGGCGGATACGCCATCTGGCAGCTAATTGCTGAACAACTTGAAAAATCAGGAATACGCCTAAAAGGATGAAGATCAGTAATAAAAATTGGGTGATCTCATAACCGGTCATCACCAAAACGATCACAGCCACTGCTTCCAGGATCAGCAGGCTTGCAGGCAGGATCAGTTTAAGATCGATCAATCGGTTTTTTTCTTGGGTCATTCTCCCTCCAAAGGGATTCATTTACAGTTTGCTGTCGCCAAAGCTTCGATTGATTTACAGTCTCAAAGCTTTCTTGAGGTCATTCATGCCTTAGGTTAGTTTCAGCATACCTTTAAACGTACAAGATTTCATCCCTTGTGCGGCCGCTGAAGGTTGGATCTGACTCTGAGTTCGATTGTTCTTTAAAGTAACAGGTTCGTGCTGGGGGATCAGTCCCGAATGCTATTCATGCTCATTTTCTTCGAGGATCTCCCTGGCTTTTTCCAGGGCTTTATGCGTGGAGTTGAAAAGTTTTTTGTTTGCCAGGAAAAAATTTGCTTTACCAATACTATCTTTAATCCCGGCTCCTTCTAAGGGCTCCATGACCTCTTCATGCAAACCACAAAATAGGACTTCCATGCCCCTGTCCTTGGCTGTTTTGATCAGCCGATCCAGGGCCATGATCCCTGTGCTGGCGAGCAGGTGGGCTCGACGGAAACGCAGGATCAGCACTTTGATGCGGGTATTCAGGATTATGTCAATCTGGTTTTGCAAGTCCTCGATCGCGGCAAAATACAGGTCGCCTTCAATATTGATAATGCAGATCCGGGGTTCAGTCGAGTTAACCTGTTCAAGAGGCAGCTCGATGAATTCGCCTGTTTCATCTTCAATAATGTAGCTGAGATTGACATGGCTGCTTTCGCCCAGGTAGATAAGAATGGTTGTCAGAACGCCCAGGTAGATCGCATATTCAAGGGGCAGAACCAGGGTTGATATGAATGTGATCACCATGACCACCCGAGATTTGACGCTGCTTTGCCATGTAAGCTGGATGAGCTTCACATTGATCAGGCCGGCAGCAGATACGATAACGATCACCGAGAGCGTTGCCATGGGGATGTAACCAATCAGCCCCGAAAATAAGAGCAGGAAAATCAAAACACTTAAACCGGCGATCACCGCTGAAAATCGGGTTCTGGCCCCATTGATCACATTGATTACCGTCCTGGAAGGGGAGCCGGCAGAGGGCATGCACTGGAAAAATCCCCCCACAAACGAAGCCATTCCCTGCGCGATCATCTCGCGCGAGGGGTTGAGTTTGTCCCCGGTCATTTGGGCCATTGCTTTTGCAATCGAGATGGTTTCCATGAAAGCAAATAAGGCGATCGCTGCGCCCGAGATGCCGAGCGAAAAGAACTCGTTAAACGAGACCTGTGGAATATGGAAACCAAACCCCAGTGTTTCAGGCAGTCCATAATCACTGACCAATCGGATGTTCTGATCTGGTCCCCAGCCTGTAAGAAAGACAAATAGTCCGGCGATGATAATGGTCACCAAAGCGGCAGGAAACTTACGGTTGATTTTCTGAAGGGCCAGCATCACGATAAAACTGAGTACGCTGATGATCAGCGAAAAGGGGTTGGCTTCAGATATCCCCGAAACCAGGCGGGTGACAATTCCTGACAGTCCGCTCCCCTTTGAGACGGTGATGCCAACCAGGTTCCCGATCTGGTAACCGATAATGAGAACGCCCGCTGCAGTCAAGAATCCCACCAGGACGGAATTTGATATGTAGCGGATGATCTTGCCAAATTTGAGCAGCCCGAAGACGATATTGAAAATGCCGGCAAGGATTGCCAGGGCCAGGACAAATTCTAAATAATCTGGGCGATCGGCATAATGGATCAAGACGCTGGCAGTTACCAGCGCGGTAGGGTTGGTTGGGCCCGAAATTAACAATTCAAAACTGCCGAATAATGCTGCTACGATTGTGGGAACGATGGCTGTAAATAGACCAAAAATTGGATTGATCCCAACAATTGCTGCATAGGCCATTGCCTGCGGGATCACCACCATGGCAACAGTCAGTCCGGCGGCGAGATCAGAGCGTATTTCTACCCTGAAATAGCGCTTAACTTTTTTGAAGGTTGCGTTCATATTTCTTCTTCTAAAGATTGACACATTGGTTTCATTTTACCATCCTGACAGCTTAATCTCAGAACCAGATGGATCGGATTAGGGCAATCGCAAGATCCCCAAGAAAAGTCATGATTGAAATTCTTTTTATCGAAGGGGGATCGATGGTACTTCTTCCCAATTTTCCGCTCTCGCCGATGTCCCCGTTGGCAAACAAACGCCATTTAAAATGCAAATTTCTCTATTGAATCAATATTTACGCCTTCCTTAAGCATTTCCCCGTAACGTCCTCGTTGCGGGGAGCCAATTTTTTTCAATACCTCTACCCTTGCGGTTGCTCTGATTACTGGTTTGGTTTTCATCCTCAAAATTCATAGCTATAATAAAATAGAAGCAAACCTGTCACAGGAGAATGTGCTTTTATGGCAGAATCCGGAACCCAAAAAAATAAGCGTAAAATCCGCCTGCATTATTTCCTGGCGTTGATCCTCCTGATCCATTGCGTATTTTATTGCGTCTATTGGTTCGCTGTTGGTGATTTCCGCAAGGCTGTGGATCAGTTCGTTGCCGAATGGTTGGGCCGTTCATTTCCCTATACAACCATCCTCATGATCCTGGCTGGGTTCATTGGGTTATGGAGTTTGGGAAGGTTCATCAGGTTCGGATTGGCTTTAGGTAGAGGTGAATGGCGTCCTGGTTTGGCCAACTGGCTGGACATCATTTTTTGGGTCGCGTTTCTGATTTTATTTTACATGACCTTTGTCATGATCTTACGTGAAAACCCCAGCCAGAGGGGGGTCCTGATCCACTTGTTGAACATCTCAAGGATTGGCGGGGATGCTTTTTTGTTCCTTCTGGCAGGGGTTTGGCTGCGCCGCTGGATTCTTCGGTTGCGTCGAAAGATGAGATCTGCAGCGGTCCGCTGGCCTTTCATGGCGGGGATCATCTTGATATTGGTCGCGCTGGTCGGAGGTTGGTTTTTTCCGGCGCTTTTTCCTCCCAATTGGGCCTATCAGGGCGATCTTCCGGCGAAGCCTGCCTTGCTTGCGCATCGTGGCGCTTCGATGCTGGCGCCAGAGAATACCCTTGCAGCGATTGAGCTGGCTGGAGAGTATCGAGCCTTTGGGTTCGAGACGGATCTCAGGATCAGCAAGGACGGCGTTCCCTTCCTGATGCATGACGCCACCCTGGCACGTACGACCAATATCCGTGAGGTTTTTCCAAACCGGGCCGAGGACCGCGCCGCCAGCTTCACCCTCGATTCTCTTGATCAATTGAACGCCGGTTTATGGTTTATCCAGCAAGATCCCTTCGGCGCGATTGAAGCCGGCCTGGTTTCGCAATCTCAGCTTGGGATCAACCAGGGCCAGGGGATTCCGACCCTGTCTGCAGCCTTGGCTGAAGTTGCCGAAGCAGGCATGGTGATCTTGTTTGATATGCGCGAGCCTCCGCCGGATCACCCTTATTATGAAGATTTCTTTGAGATCGTCCTTACCCAGTGTCGTGAATCCGGGTTGAATGAAGATGTCTGGTTTTTGGTCGATTGGGGTCGGATTGCAATCGTGCGTGAGGAAGCGCCGCAGTTCACACGGGTGATCGGCGTTCAAAGCACACAGCTTCCCTCGCCGCAGCGTTTACTGGAGGCAGGATACGATATTCTCAATGTGGATACCGGAATATCAACCCAGGCGATCCGGGCTTATCGCCAAGAAGGATTGGGGGTTAATGTCTATACCATCGATCAGCCCTGGCTTTTCTCGCAGTTCTGGCTTTCTGGGGTGACTTCAGTCACGACCAATAACGTGCATACCTTCAGCCAGATCGAACGGCCGTTTTTGAACATTCCTTACGCCAGGTATCTATTGTATTGGGGTTTATTGGGTATCATCATTGCGATCTGGCTGGCGGGCAGCCAGCCGAAGCTGGAACCTCAAGAACCACGGGAGATGGAGACTCCGGATTTGATGGATTTTGCTGAGCAGCAAGAACAAGCACCTTCATCCTCAAACATTGACCAATCAGAAAGTGATCGCGATGCTTGAGCTCAGTCTTCAGAACCAATGAAAATGGGTAATAATTATCATGCATCGATCATTGCACGCCAAGAGGAAAGGAAAGCGCTATGGCTAACATACTTGTTGTGGGCAGCATAAATATGGACCTGGTTGTCCGGGTCCCACATTCGCCTGAGCCCGGTGAAACTGTTCTTGGGGGGGATTTCGAAACCTTTCCTGGTGGGAAAGGCGCCAATCAGGCGGTGGCCGCCGCCCGCATGGGTGGAGATGTGACCATGGTGGGCCGGGTTGGTCAGGATGATTTTGGTAATACTTTGATCAAGAACCTGGTGGATGATCAGATCAAAACAACCTATGTGATTAAAGATTCCGAAGCCGCCACCGGCATCGCCATGATCTCTGTGGCAGCTGATGGAGAAAATTCGATTGTGGTAGCCTCAGGCGCAAACTATGAGGTCTCTGTGGAGGATGTCAATAACACTCGCGATCTGATGCGGGAAGCGGATATTTTACTCCTTCAGTTGGAATGTCCTTTAGAGGCTGTATCCGCAGCGATTGAGCTTGCCGCAGCCTATGAAGTCCCTGTGGTGCTGAACCCTGCGCCAGCCCAATCCCTTTCTAAAACGCTGCTTTCCCAGGTGGCATACCTGACGCCCAATGAATCTGAATTGCGCATCCTGAGCGGTGAAAACGATCTGGAGAAAGCGATCCAAAAAATCCTTTCTTGGGATGTGAAAAACCTGATTGTGACCCTGGGCGCGAATGGCGTCAGGGTCGTCGCCGAGGACTTGGACCGCCATCTGCCGGCATATGAGATCACTGCCGTGGACACCACCGCTGCAGGGGACGCCTTCAACGGCGCGCTGTCCGTTGCCCTGGCCGAACAGCAGCCTCTGCTTGAGGCCGTCCGGTATGGGATGGCTGCAGGGGCCCTGGCTGCCACCAAACGGGGCGCGCAGCCCTCGCTGCCCACCCGGGAAGCGGTGGAAAACTTCCTCCAAACACACCCATCATCCCCCACTTAGAAGTTTTAGCACTGGAAATGAATATCTATGACACAAATCACGGTTAACTTTAATTTCGATCCTGACCTTCTGGCTTCTGAAGCCAAAGCTTATTTTGACCAGCATTATAATTGCGCCCAATCCGCCTTCGCGCCCTTTGCTGAAACCTTGGGTATGGACCTGGACCTGGCCTTAAAAATCGCCACGCCTTTTGGCGGCGGCATGGGCCATGCCGGTCAGGTGTGCGGCGCAGTCAGCGGCGCGCTGATGGTGATCGGTTTGGCTCGCGGCATCACAGAGTATGACCAGGCAAAAAAATATGCCTGTTATGACCTGGCCAAGCAATTTCAGGCGCGTTTTCGTGAAGCTCACGGGAGCCTGACCTGTCCCGGCCTGCTGGGTTATGACATCGGTGATCCGCAGGAGCTGGCCCATGTCCGGGAGGAAAATTTGTTTCACAGCCTGTGCCCGCAGCTGGTGGGAGATGCGGCCAGGATCGTAGGAGCGTTGTTGAACGCCGTAAATTAAGCTTTTGGCAGGTGAAAAAAGACGGTTTTTGCAAGCATTATGGTGGAGAAATGGAGCAGGAATGTCCAACCAGCAATCAACAGAACAACACACAACCCGATCTGGTCCCTTCCAGTGGTTGAAATCAAAACAAACCCTGAACCGGGTTGAAATTGGCCTGGTGGTTCTGGTTTCTCTGGCGATCGGAATCGCCTTCGCCGTTTTTGCGCAAGGTGGACCGAACTCATCTGACATCACGCTTTACATGAACGTGGGGATGAACGGCATCAAGATGCCCTTCATCCTCAACCGGTATTTTCATGTCTTTTTGCAGGCGATTTTTATTAATCTTGGGCCCTCACCTGTTCAGGGCTACCATTTGTTTTGGGGATTTATCGTTGGCTTGAACATCGGTTTGATCTACCTGTCTGCCAGGAAAGCATTAAAGCGCAGCAACCCACTTCACGGAATATTGGCGGCCCTGATCTTTTTCTCTTTCTCGGCGGTCGCGGAAACAGCGGGCGTGATTGTGGTGGATTTCACCGCCATGACCATGATCAGCGTGTTTTTCTTTGTTTATCTTCTATCGCTTCAGCAAGGTCACCGCAGCCCCTGGTTGGTGGGCGCGCTTGGTTTTGTGCTGTACCTGGCGTTTAAAACCAAAGAGACCACTTTGCCGGCGGCGGTGTTGTTAATTGGCCTTGGCTGGGTCGACCAGGATAAGTTTGACCTAACCCGCCTGTTGAGAAATGCCCTGTGGGTGCTGATTGGCGGCCTGGGCGGCGTGGTCTTTTTTGGCATCCTCAGCTGGATCATCCTCGGGGATCCGTTTTTTGGGCTTCGGATCAGTGAGTGGCGCGAGTTTTTGAATACCTATGCCGTGTATTCTTCAAGGGTGCTGGAAACCATGAACACCCTGGGGGATGGCAACCTGGACGACTGGTACCAGGGGTACTGGTTTGAATTTTCTCTGCTGCCCTTCCTGTTTTATGTCATCAGCGGCGTCAGGCTCAACCGGAAGGTGGGCGCACCCCGTCGGTTAATCTGGTTGGCGCCCCTGACCTACACCCTGTTCTTGATCATTTCGATTAATAACCGGCTTGGATACGAGATCCGTTTCGGCCTGCCGGTACTCCCTGTACTGGCCGTCCTGGCCCCGCAGTTTATCGATCTTCGCTGGCCTGAGACCAAACGCAAACGGATCCTTTTGCTGCTTTACCTGGGTGTGGGCTTGATCCTCGCGGTTGGGATCCGGATGCTGCTGCGTCTGATCGTCCCCACCCGAGGGCTGGATCTGGGCTCTGTGGTGACCCTGATGTATTACCCGATCTTGATCACGATCTTGCTGGCTTCATTATTCCTTTTCAAGGAAAACCTGCTCTGGCAGGTGGTGAATGCCCTGATTTTGCTGTCGTTAATGGTCTCCCCGGTGGCGTCCAATTTGAGATCGATGTTCATCTTCAGGGAGAATCAGGCCCAATTCAACGAGGTCATCCTGCCCTTTGTTGAATTTGAAGATCAGCTTGACTTTGATCAGTCCACCAGGTTCTATATGACCTATGATGTTTTTGACCAGCATGAGCTCAAAATTGGTAAAAATGTGGATGAATTGGTGGCCTTGTTCAACGTCTATTTTGACGCCAGCGTCACACGTGCGAACTTTACTTATGTAGAAGCGCCCACGGATATACCGGGGGACCTGCTGAGCGGCGATTATGATTATGCATTGGTCACCATGGATGATTGGATCGCCATGCAGGAACCAGAAGACAAGCTGGATCAGGTCAAGGCGGTTTATGAAGTTGTATTTGGCTCAGGTGGTGATTTTGTGCTGCTGATCGCTGATTAAGTCCCAGGGTTCGCTTTTTATCGGTGGTTACCTCGATTTAATCACTCTTTTGATCCCATTGTGAAGTTTATTGCTCATCAAAATCGCCAGGGCCTGGAGATGCTTCCAGGCGCGCTGACCCTGCCAGCGGTCAAACCGGAGGGATTTTAGGAAGGCGTCTCTTAGTGGGGGTTTTGGCGTGGGATGGACCAGGTTGGGCGGCATCGGGTTGGGCCGCTCTACAGGCGCAAGCGTGAGTTTTTCTCGCAATTTCAACAGGGCCTCTTTGCCCTTGGGCGTGTTCGCCAGGATCAGCGAGGTGCCCTTGCCGTCAAAGAGCTCCGGGTGCGTTTTTTCAACACCCCAAAAATCACCCAGGGTGAGATCGGCGGTCCGTGCAGTGCTGGCGAATTTGCAGCGATAGCAAACAGGGCGCAGGCTCAGGTTTGCCAGGAAAATGGCATAGTAGGCATCCAGTGGGGCGTAGGTCAGGACAGCCTGATCTTCCGTTTCCACCTTCAGGTAAAAATTGAGAAAGCTTCCCCAACCTTTATCCTTGGTGCGAAAATTGATTTGGGTGATGGGGGCATTAAGCTTATCTTCCCTGGCTGAAAAGTGACTGGCAAACAGCCCCGGTGAGGGCACGCCGTGGCACACCAGGTCAATGGTCAGCAGGTTGTTTCGGGTCCCGCCCAGGTAGCCATACAGGCCTGCGACCTGGCAGGGGGTGCCGGTGAACAGCACCGGCAGGTCTCTGTCCAGATCTTGTTTTACCTGGGTCAAGACATCGCCGGTATCGCTCTGGACGTACTTGGAGGTCCGCATTCGACTCACTGCCTCCGGGTGGGACCCCCGGCGATGAAGGACGGCCATCCGGTCAAAATCATAGACCGCGCCGTAAACGGCCCCATTCTGGGCCAGCGTTTCATTCGCCAGGACGCTGAACAATCCACCCGAACTGCTTTGAATTCGAATGGAGTCTTTCTTCTGATACCCGCCGAAATATTTGGGTTCAGGGTAGTAGCTCTCGCGTGGGATCTCATGAAAACCTGGGCACACCCTGACGCATTTCCGGCAGGCGTTGCACACGGATGCGTCCACCTGGGGGTAGGCGAATCCCTCCCGGTCAAAGGTCATCTGGATGCAATCCAGCGGGCAGGCGTTCACACAAGCCCCGCAGCCAAAACAATGCGCTTTGGGCAGGGAGGCGATGTTGGTTGCTGATTCAGGGTTGGGGTTCATGTGACATTTCTACGGATAAAATCCAGCGATACTCGGATCTCTTGTTCCAGGGGCTGGGAAACGGGTTGGGTGTTGACCTCGCTGGAGGGTAGGTGATCGGGCGTAACGATTCTATCGGATAGGCCCAATTTATGTAAGAGGGTGGTGATGCGCCCCTTTTTTGCCCCCGGCAGCAAGGTATAAAAGGGTTTTTGGAATAAAATGCTGAACAGGGTGCCGTGGAACGAATCGGAGATGACAGCCTTGGCCTGGTCAAAATACGCCAGGAACGCATTGGGACTGATCCGCCCGAGTTTGTGGATGCCTTTCGGGGGGAAGGGCAGGGGGTAGGGGGAGAGGATCAGCACTTCAGCGCCATAGGTCTTTTGGAGTTTGACGGCGGTCTCGAGGATCAGAGGGTTTCTGAAGAGTTGATAGATCAAAATAAAATTGGATCGATTTATGGAGGGTTCGGCCATTTCACGCCAATTTTCAGCGGAAAGCAGCATGCAGGGGTCCACTACACAGGTCGCTTCCCGGTCGATCAGGGGCAGCATGGTTGCTTCCCGCACGCCGACGGCATCCAGGTTCTGGACCAGAATGTTGAGACTGTGCCGCTGCTGGGCTGTGATCTGATCTTTGCCCAAACTGGCGGCATAGGCGATCTTTTTTGCGGATGTGTCAAAGGCGCCAAAATAAAGCGGATCGAAGCCGTTGGCCAGGTCCGGGTTCCAGATCTGGTCGCTGCCAAAGAACAGCAGGTCAAACTGATCGGCGTCCTGGATGAAGGTTTCCCGGGTCTGATAGGTTTTTGGGGTCAGATTGAGATACTGCTGCTGGAAATTCCGGAACCGCCGGTGGTTTTTTATGGGTGTTTGAAAGGTTGCCAGGTAGAACAAGTTCTTCAGCAGGTTGCGGATGAAGACCCCGCGGTTGCGGTAATCCACCACCTTGACCTGTAATGTGAAGGATTCCAGGGTTTTCACCAGGGCATAGGTTTGCAGGGCCGCGCCGTAATTTTCCGCATTGTGGAAGGTGAGGATGCCGGCTTTATTCAAAGAACCTGACTCCTGGATTTCATGCCTGGTGAATTAAATTACCCGCCCTGGCCGGGCCGGCGGCGGGAGAGATGTTCAATGAACAGCAGCCGGATGGCATGCAGGGTGATCCCGGTTGAGAACAGCGTCATTCCCAAAAGGCACAGCAGCACGCAGATCATGGCGTAACCGATCGCCAGCTCATCATAGATCATGTAGCGGTTGATCACGATGATCCCCCAAATGACGCCGCCCACCAGGCTGATCAAGCCGGGCAGGCTGAAGAACATCAGCGGGCGGTATTGGCTGGCGAGGGTGATGATCCCGTTTAACACGCTGGCGCCCTGCTTCCAGGCGGACCGCTTTTCTTTGTCCAGGTATTGGATCGTGATTGGCACCTCCAGCACCTTCAGGTTGTGCTCGGAGGCCAGAAACTGCATCTCCGATTCGACGGAAAAGCCTTTGGAGCTGAACCTGAGCTGTCGGTAGGCCTTGGGGGAGAAGGCGCGGTAACCGCTCTGTGAATCGGTCACCTGCACCCCGCTGAACAACCCGGTGATGAAGTTGAGCATCTTGTGCCCCACTTTCCGGTGGGAGGGGGTGTTGGAGGTGTTTTGTAAGTAGCGTGAGCCGATAGCGATATCCGCCTGCCCCCCCAGGATGGGTCTGACCACCTGGATCAGTTCCGAAGGCAGGTGCTGCCCGTCGGCATCGATCATGACGATGGCCTCCGGGCTGCTATCGCTGGCATACGCCAGGCCGGCGTTCAAGGCGGCGGCCTTGCCCTGGTTGGCTTCCAGCTGCAGGACTTCCGCCCCTGCTGCCCGGGCGATTTCCGCTGTGTCATCTCTGGAGCCGTCATCCACCACCAGCAGGTCAACTGGCTGCTGGCGGAGTTTGAGGATCACGGAACCGATGAAGCGCGCTTCATTATAAGCCGGGATGATCACCAATACCCGATGCTTAGAAAGGTCAAATTGGGCCCCTTGAGGGGCGATCGTCTCAGGCTGTTTTTTCATCTGATTCATCTCGGACCGGGGTTGTGCTCCCATGGCGGTTCACCTCCCTATCATGATAGCATAATTGCGCTTATTTATGGGTTGACTAAAAATAGAAGCAAACATGCCGTTCGTACCTGGCCTTTTTCCTATGGATGCCCTTGAGTAAAGTTTTTTACACGCCCAGGGGGTCCAGCTTGACCCGGGGCGTCAGGCGCAGTTCCTCAGGCCAGTGCAGCTCAAAGCCCAGCTGGGTGATCAGCAGCCTTTGAAAATCCTCAAGCCCTTCAGGATCTTCGTAAATTTGCTGAGGCGTCAACCCCAGGTTGAGCGCCTGGGCTGCCAGGGCGCCAGCCGCCTCGCCGATGTTCCACTCAACCGGGTGCAGTCGGTAGCAGCCGTTGGTGATGTGGGTGGTGCCGATGTTCTTCCCGGCCGGCAGCAGGTTTGTAACCCGGATGGGCAATAGCGCGCCAAGGGGGATCTCGAAGGGCCAGCTGGGGATGTCGATGTAATTGCGGCCGGCGGTGCTGGGGTGCAGGTCGATCCGGTAGCTGCCGATGCCCACGCTGTCAGGGAATCGGGCTGCACCCTGCAGGTGACCGCGCTGTTCCACGCCGACGTGCTCTTCCAGCACGGTGAAGCGGGCTTGGATCCGGCGGGCTTCACGGATATAAGGGGCTTTTGCAAGACCGTCCGTCCCGAGGATATCTCCCCTGAGGCGCAGTCCGGCATAGCCCTGCCCGCCGTCATGGCGCGGGGCTTCTGTTTGCATCCAGTAAAGGAAAGAAAGGCTGAGCTGCCTTGTTCCCCGCAGGTGCCTTTGGGCTTCTTCATCTGAGACGCCCAGGATGGGCCCCAGCCAGTAATCGATTTGGGGCCAGTTGACCAGGGTGATGTCGCTGGGGAAAAAGCCGTCCGGATAGTATTTGCGGTACAGGATCCGCCGGAAGTGCCACAGGTCCTCACGATAAAGGGCATCGGTTGGCCCGTCGAAGAGCGGTCGGCAGACCGTGCGCAGGTCCGTTGGCTCAGGGGTGCACCATCCCAGTTGGGGGCCGGGCCAGAAGTCCGCCCGGTACCCGCGCCAGAAGTCGTAATCCGCCGGTTGATCGATCGTATGCGTTTCACCGGGGAAGTAATCCAGGGCAAAACACCAGGAGAGCGCCTGCTGATCCAGGGGATCTGGTTCCCCAGGCAGGGCATGCATTTCCCCGGTTTGGGCCTGGGATTCTGCGCCGATGACGTGCTCCACCTCCGCCAGGGGCAGCAGGTCGCCCAGTTCCGTTGCATCCAGGACAGTGTTAAAGGTCACGCTGCTTTTCTGCCCGGAGAGTGTGTTTACGAAGGTGATCGCTTCCACGCGATCCCCGTTTACGTCTGCCTGGATGGGCTTCTGATTCAGCCGCAGTCTAAGCCTGCCGCTGGCCAGGTAGGGGGCCAGCAGGCCTTCGAGCACAGCCAGCCCGATCTTCGGTTCGTGGGTGATTGGGCTGACGCTGCCCATCCCTGGGTTGAGCTGGGGGTTTACGCGATGTTCTTTGAGCAGTGGGTAGTAGCGTCGGTAGGTGGCGCGGATCCCTTCCCGCAGCGATCGATAGGATTGGGTCGCGCCGGTGTTGAATGCGTCAATCCAGGGCGATTCGTCCGGCGGCACACCCTGGGTGGTCAGCTGGCCGCCGATCCAATCGGTTTCTTCTGTCAGCAGGACTCTTCGGTTAAGCTTAAGGGCTGACAAAGCGGCCGCCACACCGCCCAGCCCTGCGCCAACGATCAGGATATCACAATGTGTTTCATGGTGGCTCATCGCCTTCTCCTCCGAAAATGGGTTCGAAACGCATCCACCCTTCAATTATAATCATAACAAGCCGGTTTCAATGGTGTGTCTATTGGGAGATTCTTTGTTCAGGATCCTTCCCGATGGCTTTTTAGGTCCAGTGCGAAAAGGAGCAGAACATGTTGGGATTTGATTTGCAGGGCCAAACGGCAGCCGTCACAGGTGGGGCGGGCGTGCTGGGTTCGGCAATTGCCAAAGGTCTGGCCCAGGCCGGCGCCCAGGTGGCAGTCCTGGGACATTCCGAGGCCAAGGCCCTGGCAGTGGTAGATGCGATCCTGGCTGCAGGAGGCGCCGCAATGACGGTGACCGTCGATGTGCTCGATAAAGGCGCCTTGGTTGCTGCCAGGGACCAGATCCTGGAAAGGTTTGGCCGGCTGGACATCCTGGTCAACTCCGCCGGCGGCAATCAACCTGAGGCGACCACCGGGCCGGATCTGTCCTTTTTTGACCTGCCAGCGAACGCTCTGCAGGCGGTTGTGGATTTGAACCTTATGGGTTCCATTTATCCTGCCCAGGTCTTTGGCCGTGTGATGGCCGACCAGGGCGAGGGCGTTATCCTCAATATTTCTTCCATGGCCGCGCTGACTCCGCTGACCAATGTGGTAGCCTACGCTGCCGCTAAAGCCGGGCTGACGAACTTCACCCGCTGGTTGAGCGTCTACATGTGCCAGAACGTCTCACCCGCGATCCGAGTCAACGCCCTCGCGCCAGGCTTTTTCCTGACCGAACAGAACCGCTATCTCCTCCAGGATGAGACGGGCGTCCCCACTGGGCGGGGAAAAAGGATCACAGACCATACACCCATGGGCCGCTACGGCAGCCCCGAGGATCTGGTTGGGGCGGCGGTCTTTCTATGTTCCGAGGCGGCCCGGTTCATCACCGGTGTGGTTCTGCCGGTGGACGGGGGCTTCTCGGCCTACAGCGGGGTGTAGGCGCTAGATTTCAAAAAAAAATCCAAGCAAGGTTGCCCGTTGCGTGATCGCAGCCGTGATTGGCTGTTGAGTCGTGCTTGACAATATGTATAGTATACTATATACTATGCATAGTTTACTATACATTACGGAAGATCACCTTGAAACTCGAAAATAATTTGCGCCAATTTCGCTTTAACCATGGGGAGATGACCCAGCAGGATCTGGCCAATGCGGTCGGCGTCACCCGCTTGACGATCCACTCCATTGAGACCGGGAAGTTCAACCCCTCCACATTGCTGGCTCTTAAGATCGCCCGGTTTTTTGGCGTTCAACTGGAGGCGATTTTCTATCTATCCGAGGATGAAAAAGACGATGAAGAAGTTTGACCGGATTTTACACACGCTCAACAGCTTCTTGGGGGTTCTCTCCATCGGCATCTTCCTGTATGCCCTGGTGGTGCTGCGCACCTTAAGGCCGAGGATGATCGCCTTCGAGCCCTTGACCAGCCTGCAGGAAAATTTATTGACGGGCGTCGGGCTGGGATTACTGGTGATTCTGGCTTACTTTCTGCTGTCCCTGCTGCAAATCATCCGCATGATCCGCAATGAAGACCAACTGCGCCTCTTGCCCCTGATTTTGATCATCCTGGGCGTGATATCTGTGCTGTTTATTTTCAGCGATGTGGCCCTCCTCAGTGACATTCACAACCAGTTTGAAGCTGGGTTCGACCAGCCGGAATGGACCCTGGTATTCCCGATCCTGGGGTTCCAGCTGCTGTTTTCTTGCATCCTGACCTTTCTGCACCTTTCCGGCGCCTTTCTAAGAGATCATCCGACGCGTGTGGCGCGGGACATTAATATCTTCTTGGTGGTGCAGGTTGTGGGGGTGATCTCCGGAGGGATGGGCCTGGCCCTTTCGGGGCTGGGGTTTTTCTTCCCGAGGGCCTGGTCCCTGCCGTTGCATACGATCATGGGCGGGTTGACCCTGCTCTTCCCCTATGTTCTGGCCGTGGTCTATTGGGGGGTCCTCAAGCTGCGGGAACCAGACCGCCAGTGGTGGGATGAGAAGCAGGCTCAGGATGTGGGCCGGGCCGCTGTGGTGACCCTGGCGTTGGATACGGTTTTGATGTTGGCCTTGTTTCTCGCCAACCTTCCGAACCTGGCGGGGGTCATCCGTTTGCTGTGGCTGCCCCTGTATCTCTTTGCGACCATCACCTTCTTCTCGTTGGGAAACTTATATTTCAGCAGCCGGGTTTAGTTCAACTAAGGGATATCCCTTGAGTTTCACATTTACTAGTTTTCGCCGATTCTACAGGTAAACTCGCAGTTTTCAGTCCCCTAACTGGGAATCAATTGATCCTATTAAAGGTCGATTGCTCTGTCCCTTCTCCCCCCGCTTGTGGGGGGAGAGGATTGAGGTGAGGGGGGATAAGTTTCACCTCAATCAAACACCAAATAACACAAAATAGTATAGCAATGACCAACCCACCAATATCTGCTGCTCATCCGATCTTCACAAGGGTCTCCTGAAGTGGACTCAATGAATGTTACAATCAATGGCACACGATCAGCGATTGGGATGCCTTAAGGAGACACCGCATGAAACTTGCTGGCCTGGATATCGGCACATCAACCATCAGCGCGGTGCTGTGGGATTCAGAAGCCGCCGTTTGCCGTAAGACTCTCACACTACCCAACGAATCCCAAATGCCTTCATCCGCGCCCTGGGAGGACCTTCAAGATCCGGAAAAGATCTTCAAGGCCTGTCAGGAAATTTTGGACCAATGCCGCCAGAAAGTAGGACGCCTTGACGGCATCGGCCTCACCGGACAGATGCACGGGGTCCTCTATGTGGACGGCACGGGTCAGGCCGTCAGCCCCCTATTCACCTGGCAGGACGGCCGGGGGGACGTTGACCACCAGCCAGGGCGCTCCCATGCGGAAGTCCTATCCTCCCGCACGGGCTATCCGCTATCGGCCGGGTTTGGGCTGGCCACCCATTTTTTCAACCTCAAACACGGCCTCGTGCCGCAGACCGCCCGATCCATCTGCACGATTGCCGATTACGTCGCCCTGCGGCTTTGCGGGCTTTCTGTCCCGGTGATCCATGCCAGCCTGGCCCACAGCCTGGGATTGTTCGACCTCGCCCGCGGCGGTTTTGATCCTGCGGCGCTGCAGGCGGCGGAGATCTCGGGTGAGATCCTGCCCCAGGTGGTCTCTGAAGAAGTCCAGATCGGCGAAACACCAGATGGCGTGCCGGTTTGCATCCCCATTGGGGACAACCAGGCCAGCTTCCTGGGGGCGATCCAGCCCGGCGGCAGGGTCCTGGTCAACATCGGCACCGGGGCGCAGCTCTCTGCCTTAAGCCAAGCCATCCAAGCCCTGCCGCCCCTGGAAACCCGGCCGTATCTCGCTGGCGAGCACCTGCTGGTGGGGTCCGCCCTCTGCGGCGGCAGCGCCTACCGCCTGCTGCAGGATTTCTTTGCCCAGACCCTGAGCGAACTGGGCGCGGTCGAACCCGAGGATCTCTACCCAAAAATGGAATCCCTGGGCGAAGCCGCCTACTCGGATAGAAATCCCCTGGAAGTCGATACCCGCTTCAAGGGCACCCGTGCCGACCCTGACCTGCGCGGCGCCATTCGCAACCTGGGGATGGACAACTTCACGCCCGGGCGCCTGGTGGCTGGCTTTCTGGTTGGCATCGTGGACGAGCTCAAGGCCTATTATGATCGCCTCCCCGGAGACCTGCGGGAATCCGAGTTTATCGTCGGGGCCGGCAACGCCCTCCGCCGCAACGCCCTCCTGCGCAGGATCATCGCAGACCGGTTCGGAAAGCCGCTGCACCTGGC
>CAZLEK010000012.1:41668-48477 GCA_964558525.1 uncultured Candidatus Brevefilum sp. | reverse complement strand
CTCAAATGCCATTCACTGAACCTGAGGTGTAGGAAAGATGAACCTGCGCACAAATTAAATTATCTGGAATAGTGAAGATGCCATTTTTTTGCAGAAAACGCATTTTCTTGGTGACCTCATCGTGCCCTCGGGGTATCGTGTGTACTCAACGTGCCCTCGGGGTATTGTGTTAATTTTTACCTAATGCCTGAGTAGACACAAATTATTTATGTAAAGCAAGCGGTCCAGCAGATTACTTCCTCCTCCCCGCTAATGGAACGGAGAGGATTACGGTGCTGCGGATCAGGTTCCAGCAGGCTTTAAAAACCACACGTTGAAAAAACCTGGTGCAAGAGAAAATTGAATTAGAATTGAATCACGCAACCATGTTGCGCATTACGCAACCCGCCGGCTTTTGTTGTGATAGGTTTAGGTTATGAAAGAGATCCAATCCCTGGCTCGGGGCTTAGCGGTATTAAAATGGATGGCTGACGTTGACCATGGAATTAGTGTAACCGAACTGGCAGATCAGCTGGGGGTCAATAAAGCCACCGTTTCCCGGATGCTGCACACCTTGATGCACCATGGTTTTGTTGAGAAAGCCGTGGACGGACGACGTTTTCAGCTGGGGCCGGCGCTGGTTCGCCTCAGCCGATCTGTGATTGAACGCTCAAAACTACGCGAAGTGGCCAAGCCCTACTTAAAACAGCTGGTAGAGCTCACCGGGGAGTGCGCCCACCTGGCCATTTACGCCCAGGGTCAGGCCCTGTATATGGATCAGGTGGAATCGGATGCCAGTTTACGGGTCAACGCCGATGTTGGGCATATGGCCCCGCTGCACTGCACCGCTTTGGGGAAAGTTTTACTGGCTTTTGGGGATCATCCTCTTCCTTCTGAACTTGAAAAACGTACCCAGCGTACCTGCGATTCCATGGAACAACTTCAGCATGAATTATCCGATATCCGCCAGAAGGGCTATGCCGTGGACAATGAAGAATATGACCGCGGGGTACGCTGTATTGCTGTGCCGGTTTTTGATTATAAAGACGAAGTAGCCGGCGCCATTGGCATTTCAGGACCGGCCGCCAGGCTGAAGCCTGAAAAAGTGCCCGAAACCGCCCGGCAGGTTTGCAGGATCGGCAGGGCGCTTTCAGAACGACTTAAGTTTTCTACCTAAGGAGCAGGCATGGATCCACACAAACAGCTGACCAATCACCGCCAGGCGCGTGCCCGCGCAATTGCCGATCACGGCGGGATACCTGGAGCCTTGGAATCCGGAGATTTGCCGGGCGCAATCAATGCCACTTTGTCAGAATTGATCGTTTTGGGGCTGATCAGGCAAAACGTGAGACATTTTTTTGCAGTCTTTGGGCACGGCTCAACAGAATTGGGTGAAGTTTTACGAATTTACCAGCAGGCTGGGCTGCTGAAGGTTTATGGCCTGCGCAGTGAAATTGAAGCGTCGCACGCCGCGACCGCGCTTAATTGGGTCTCAGGCGAAAAAGCTGCTGTGGTCACTTCGATTGGCCCCGGCGCCCTCCAGGCTTTGGCAGCTTCGCTGGCGCCGGCCTCGAATGGCATCGGCGTCTGGTATCTGTTGGGCGACGAGACCACAGAAGATGAGGGGTTCAATATGCAGCAAATCCCCAGGCGCCAGCAAAACCTGTTCCTTTCACTCACATCCACCATGGGCCATGCCTACTGTCTACATACGCCACAAGCGCTCCCGACAGCTTTGCGCCGGGGGGCCAATCTTGTGAACCACCCCTATCAGGCTGGACCTTTTTATCTGTTAATGCCCATGAACACCCAACCGGTGATGGTGAAAAACTTTAATCTACGCGAATTACCTGAAATTTCAAGGGTGTCTCTACCCCCCGCTGATGGTGACTATCCTCAGGCCCTCCAATGGATCCGAGAGGCAGAGCGTGTGGTGGTTAAAATCGGCGGAGGCGCTCGCGGGGCAGAAAAACAGCTGCCTGAATTCCTTGACCGGTCAGATGGAATCTGCGTGCATACCCCCATTGCAACCGGGATAGTCGCCTACGATCATCCCCGCTGTATGGGTGTGGGCGGTTCCAAGGGCAGCCTTTGCGGCAATTACGCCATGGAGCACGCCGACTTGCTCGTTGCTGTCGGAACGCGCGCCGTTTGCCAGTCTGACAGCTCTCGCACGGGCTATCCGAATGTGCAGCGGGTGATCAATATCAACGCCAACATCGACGATGCCACTCATTACGCAGATACCCTGGCGCTGGTTGGCGATGCCTCCGGGACCCTGACCAGGCTCAATGAGGCCCTCGAAAAAGCTGGCTTTTCTCCAGATCAGCAGCCATCCAGTTGGCTTCAGGCCTGCCAGGAAAAGAAGAAGGCCTGGGAAGCTTTCAAACGCCAAAGAGTAGCGAACCCTGTTCTCAAGGATGCATTCTGGGGCAAAGCAGTGCTCACGCAGCCTGCTGCGATCAAAACAACGGCTGATTGGGCCCAGGACAAGGATATTGTGTTCTTCTTTGACGCCGGCGACGTCCAGGCCAACGGCTTCCAGATCGTCACAGACCGTCAACCCGGGCGGACTTTTACGGATACCGGCGCCAGTTATATGGGATTTGCCGTCTCCGCCCTTTTGGCCTCTGCAGCGATACAGCCCTGTCCCTATTTTCTGGCCTTTACGGGTGACGGCTCTTTCACCATGAACCCGCAAATCCTGATTGATGGGATGGAATTTGGCGCTCGGGGTTGTATTTTACTGTTAGACAACAACCGTATGAGCGCAATTTCCGGCCTGCAGCAGGACCAGTATGGCATTGATTTTGCCACCAACAACCGCCAGCCAGTGGACTATGTCAAATGGGCCAGAAGCGTTCCCGGCGTTCTTGGTATCGATGGCGGCGCCTCACCCCAGGAACTGCTCAAGGCCCTCGAGCAGGCCTTTGCCCATGATTCGCTCTCTCTGATTCACCTTCCAGTCTATTATGGGCCAGACCCTTTGGGCGGTATGGGGGTTTATGGGCGTTGGAACGTGGGCAATTGGGTCCAGGATACCCAAGAGCTCAGGCACCAAATTGGCCTGTAAGGAATGGCGCAAGTGCAGGCAACAACTTTCACAGCCCCTGGGGCTTTCAGTCTAGAAAGGATGAACGATGCGAATTGCAATCATTAACGAGACCAGCGCTGGGGATAAGAATGCCGCAATCCTGTCTGCGCTGGAAGGCCGCGGCCATACCCTAATCAATGCCGGCATGCAGGAAAACGGCGCTCAACCAGAACTGACCTACATCCACACCGGGCTGCTTACAGCAATATTTCTTAATTTAGGCGTTGCTGATTTTGTGGTTGGCGGCTGTGGGACCGGCCAGGGCTATTTGAACGCCGCCATGCAGTATCCCGGGGTGTTTTGCGGCCATATCACCACCCCCCTGGATGCCTGGCTCTTCACCCAGATCAACGGCGGCAACTGTATCTCGCTGATGCTCAATCAAGGTTACGGCTGGGCGTCAGACGTCAAACTGCGGATGATTTTTGATGCCCTGTTCAGCGTCGAGTCTGGAAAGGGTTACCCAACCCACCGACAGGCATCCCAACAGGCTTCCCGCCAAACCCTGGTGCAGGTCTCTGAAGCAGCTCACCTCAGCATGGCTGAATGTCTCAGCTCCTTGCCCGCGAAGGTCCTCAAACCAGCCCTCACCTACCCGGGTTTATTTGAAAACTTGCAGCTTGATGCCTTACCAGATTCGCCGCTTAAACAAACCTTGGAGAAATGGAGAGAAAAACGATGAAAACCACCCAGGCTGTCCCATCCATCCCGGCTGAGGAAGCGCCAGCTGGGAAGCTGCGCTTCCTGACGAAATTTTTCTACGGCATTGGCGATATTGGCAATGCGATCATCAATTCCGCCATCCAGTTCTTTTTAATGAAGTTTTACACCGATGGCGCCTTGATCCCGCCAGCTCTGGCGGGAAATGCGCTGCTGATCGGCAAGTTTTGGGATGCAGCCAATGACCCACTTTTTGGTTGGATTGCGGACCGGACCAACTCAAAGATCGGAAGAAGGCGGGTATTTATGTTCTTTGGCGCCATCCCGCTGGGAATCAGCGTCGCTTTGCTGTGGTTTGTCCCTTCCGGCGTCTCGCGGCTGGCCACCTTTACCTGGATTGCCCTAACCTTCATCCTCTTCGATACCCTCTGGACCCTGACCAATGTGCCTTATTACGCGCTGACCTCAGAGCTGACGGATGATTACGACGAGCGCAGCAGTCTGACCACCTTTAGAATGGTGATGGCCGTACCAGCCTACCTGGTCGGGGTAGCTCTGACACCCTTGATTGTGGGTTTGTTTGCCATTGAACGAAGCGGCTGGGGATTTATCGGCATCCTGTATGGAGCAATTTGCGCATTGGTTTTGATCATTTCCGCGGCAGGTATCCGGGAACGAAAAAAAGTCCAGCAAACCCAAGCGAGTATCAACGTCTGGCAGAGCATCCGCGCCACATTCTCGAATAAACCCTTTTTGATCTTGTGTGCGGCGTATTTAATCATCAATCTGTCCTTTGCCCTGATCAAAACATTGATGGCTTATTTCCTGGAGTACCAGCTGAACATGGCTGCAGAAGTTCCGCTGGTGATGGGGCTGATGCTGATCTGCGTCACCCTATCGCTGCCCCTCTGGCGAAAATTCAGTGAAAAACTCGACAAAGGACCGACCTACGCAATCGGCATGGCGATCGGCGCCTTAGCTGTTGCAGGATCCTTTATCCTGCCTCACGAAAAAACGGCCTTGATTTATCCCCTGGCGGTATTGGCTGGGATTGGCTTTGGCGCGCAGTGGATTTTCCCCTGGGCGATGGTGGCTGATGTGGCAGATTATGATCGCCTAAAAACGGGAGCCTTTCGCAGCGGAATGTACTATGGAGTCTGGGGTCTGGCAACCAAGCTCTCTGAAGCTTTGGCCATCGCCGGCGTAGGATGGGTGCTGACGGGATTTGGCTATCAGGCCAACGCCGCTCAATCTACCCAATCCTTGTTTGGCATCCGCCTGTTCTTTGGCCCCATTCCAGGCCTGGTGATTCTGATCACGCTGCCATTGTTGATCTGGTACCCGATCACCCGGGAGAAACACGCCCGGATCCGGGAGCAGCTGGAGAGCCGTGATTTGAAGACGCCAGGAGGCGACGCATGAAACCGATCGGCGTTGGGATCGTTGGCTGTGGGCGGATCTCCGACCTGCATGCATTGGGTTACCGTGACCTTGAGGATGTAAAAATTATTGCGGTCTGCGATACCCACCGCAAACGCGCCAGGCAGCAGGCTGAAAACTGGGGCGTCAACCGGGTGTATGCTGATTATGATGCCTTGCTCCAGGACCCTGAGATTGACCTGGTAGAGCTCCTGGTCCCCCACCATTTGCACTGCCCTTTCACGCTTCAAGCTGCCCAGGCGGGCAAACACATTTCTGTACAAAAACCAATGGCGCTCGATGCTGCGGAAGCGGATCAAATGATTGCGGCAGCTGAAAAAGCTGGCGTAATCCTCAGGGTGTATGAAAATTTTGTGCATTACGAACCCGCCCGGAAGGCCAAGGAATTGATTGCCGCTGGAGTAATCGGTAAGCCGGTGATGCTGCGGATGCACATCAACACCGGCACTTCACCCGGAGGTTGGAAAATTCCATTGAGCGCCTGGCTGTGGCGTTTCAATGAGAAGAAAAGTGGCGGCGGAGAGCTGGTGTTTGATCACGGCTATCATTTGTTCTCCCTGGCTTATCACCTGATGGGCCCGGCCAGGCGGGTTTCAGCCTGGATTGACCGTACCCCTGTCGCCCCGGGTGTGTTTGTTGACGCGCCAGCAACCATCATGATGCAGTTCAAAGAGGATCGAGCTTACGGTGTGTTTGATATCGCCCATACACCCGAGATTGTGATGAACTCGAAGTATTATTCCGACGATGACCGGGTGGAGGTTGTGGGAGAAAAGGGCAATTTACTGATCAACCGCTACACGACCAAAACCCTGGATCTGCCGGAACTGATGCTCTTTAAGGATGGTCAGACTCAGGCAATCCCGATTGAAAAACCAGGCTGGGGAGACAGCTTTGTTGCCTGTACCCATCACTTGATAAAGGTTCTCAAACATGGCGGCGCACCCCTGCTGGATGGGCCCACAGGCAAAGCGGTGCTGCAGCTGACCCTCGCCGCGCAAATATCAGCCCGCGAAGGCTGCGAAGTTGACCCTGAAAAGCCGCTGTAGAACCAGATTTCGATGACGGAGACCCCCAGAATTTAGGCTGGGCGTGAAGCTCTCTCCATGGGGTGAAGAGAGCTTCAACCACCGCAGCGATCACAGACATACCGGTAAAAACCAGTAAAATGCACCAGTAAGAACGGATAAGCCACCCCTGGCAGGAGCTGCCAACATCCGGGTGTTAGATCAATGAATTGCAATTATTGTTCCAGAAGCTGGTAAGATTGGTCTGGATCGATCAAACCAGTCAGCGTTGAGAGAGAATCAGTTGAAAAAATGAATAACACTGCGATTTCCCTGCAGGTGATATTTGAGAACGAAGTCTGTTTTGAGAGCAACGGCAAGTGGCTCTACCCCCTGTTTGACCTGGAAGAGCATTTAAGGACCCACCCCATCCCCATGGAAAGCGCTCTTGTGCGTGATAAGGTCATTGGCAAGGCTGCTGCGCTTTTGCTGGTCAGGTTAGGCGCGGGACAGATCCACGGGGAGTTGATGAGTGAACTGGCTGAAAAAACCCTCACTCGCTTCAAGCTTACCTACACCTATGATCAACGGGTGCCGCGCATTGACTGCCAGACAGAAACCCTCCTGGC
>CAZLEK010000012.1:0-41568 GCA_964558525.1 uncultured Candidatus Brevefilum sp. | reverse complement strand
GCCACCAGGAAAACGCCCAGGAGCGTTGCCAGGAAGATATTGGGGGTCCCTTCCACCTTGAATGCGGCCAGGATACGTTCACCAAGCCAGTAGCCAAGGATGATCTTTGCCAGGTAGGCCAACGCCAAAAGATAGCCTGTCATCAAAACCATTATTATCGTCAGACCAACCATGACCAACAATCCGGCAAGATTACCCAACCCAAGAAAGCTGAACAACAGCACCAGCAGCACAAACAAAAGGATGACCAGGAACATCACCAGCGGGAACAGGAAAAAGATCAAGGCCCCCACCCCAACGCTTGCCCCTGGTTTGGCTTTAAGCGACTTTACAGGCGCCGTAATCATTCCAGGAAACAGCCAGGCGATCAAACTCGCCACCAGCAGCAATGCGACCAGCTTTTTCAAGGTATTCAACAGCCAGCGGATGGCCGGCGGCTGTTTTGGATCTTTTCTCTCGCCCCGCTGATTTTCAGGTTTTACTTCCTCAAATTGAAGCTCTCCAGCAACTGAATCTTCTGGGAGATCAATTTCTTCAGGCGACTCATAAGTTAAATTGCCGCCGATTTGAGCCGTTTCAGCAAGCGTCAATCCTGGAGCCAGGCTTTCAAGGGTGGGAGTATTGGGAACAAATCTGAAAGGTGAAAAAGGCATCCTGTGCTGATCTGGATCGCCTACTTCTGCTTCCAGGTCACCGCTTATTGAACCCCGGATATTGACCGCGTTGCTGCTGATCTGGGCATCTTCGCCCACTTCACCTGCCACCATGGTCTGATAGCTGCTTGAAATCAGGTCCCCGCCCACAGAGGCGCCTGAGGCCATCTCCACGCCATACCCACTGGCAAGTAAATCATCATCGACCTGGGCATTGGGTTCAAGTTTAATAATGGCAGCTGCCAGCCGGGCATCATCCGCAATTTTGCCATTGACGGTGATGGTCTGAGCCGCCCCCCACAAGTCACCGGTGACCCTGCCATTGATGACGATTTCCCGTGCCCCTACCACCAAATCACCATCCACGGTGCCCTCCAGCACGAACCGGTTTGCGCCGACATACATGTCGTCAGCAATTGTTTCACCGGCCTCAATAATGACCTCATTACCGCCGCGTCCCTCGAAACCGTAGGCGGTCGGAACCAGCGCAAACAGGCTGACCAGGGCAAGGGTTAGGATGATGGCGATGGACCAGATTCGCTTGTTGTTGTGCATGATTTTTAATCCTTTCTTTTTATTGCTTAGTATGGATCGTATAAATCTCTTCGATCTTTTTGCCCTATTCATTTTATCTGCTTAACGTGATGAACTCACGGACTGGCCGGAGTTCATCACGTACATTTTGGGGAGAAAAGGATGGGTTACGATTGCTCTTTCTTACGGGGCCATTTGATCAGCACGATCAGCCCGATCAGCAGGCCAATCCAGCTGGCCCAGTAATCCAGGGGACCGGCAAAGGGACCGGGGGATTCGGCTTTATCTTGGCGGGTCATCAAGGTGTCAATGAATTGACCGGCCGCTTCCGGGTTGTCCACGTTGCCCATTGAAAGCGTTATCGGAGCGAACCGCAATCCTGCAATGCGCTTCCAAAACCTAAGTTTGAACTGCCCTGATTCGTAATAGGGATCGACGTCATTAACATGGATCGGGCCTGACAGGCGTTCAACAGCTTTGTAAATTGCAGAGCCGGATTGCGTGGAGAGAAAGTCTTTTACAGCTGATTGGCTGTCTTCCTCAGAGACAACCTCAGAAACCTGATCGATCAAACCGGTCAGGTTGACACGCAGGTAGTTTTCAAAAATGGTAAAAGTCAATACACGGTCTGGATTGTCTTTATTTCGTGCGGTGTAGGTATACGTAAACGGCATGCTCCTGCTCCTCTAATACTTTTGATTTATGTCAATTATATTGAATCCAGCGATGAACTAAAGCAGTTGATGGTTAGAGGAGAGTTTGAATTTGATTGGCGGGATTTGGCTTATGTTAACTGCCTGCCCAAATGGCGTAAACTTCCAGGCGCGTCCCGAGGGAGAATTCGGTGAGATCACTGTGACGCCAGGGAGGTGTGCTGAAACACCACCTCCCTTCATGTCATCAACCGCCCGGGTTTTGATGGGAGGTGTGGGCTTTATTTTTCTGGGCACCAATCCGGGTAGTTATCGTAGAAGGCATCATCGGTGAGTTGAACCAGGTTGGCGCCGTCACGATCGACAATCCACAGATCCCAATTCCCACCAGCATTGGAGGAGAAAATGATCTGTCCGCCGTCAGGCGACCAGGTTGGGTTTTGATTGCTGCTGTCATTGTCTGTCAGCTGCAGCAGGTTGGCGCTGCCGTCAGCATCCACAACATAGAGTTCGGTCAGTCCAAAGCCGCCAGCGGTAAAGGCAATTTTTGAGCCATCTGGAGACCATTCTGCGCCAGTGACGGGCTCCTCTGATTCCATGAGTTGAGCCAGATCAGCGCCATCAATATTCATGGTGAACAATTCGTGTTTGCCGGTTCTGTTTGTGACGAATAATATTTTGCTGCCGTCTGGCGACCAGCGGGGGTTGTAATCGATGCTGTCGGGATCATCCAGGATTTCAAGCAGGTTTTCATCCAGCAGGTCAATGATATAAATATCGGGCGTGTCTTCGGGTTCATTTTGATGATCCGATTGGAAAACAATTTGCATACCATCCGGGGACCAATCGGCATTATTGCTGCGGAAGTCCGTAAGCTGGGTCAGCTGTGAGCCATCCGCAAGAACGGTGAAAAGATGCCAGTCCTCTGGAATGCTGAAGAGGATCCTGTTCCCCTCTGGTGACCATTTGGGCAGCAGGTTGACCTCCAACCCAGTGTTAATGGGGGTGATCTCAAAGGTTTCCAAATCCATCAGGAACAACCCCAGTTGATTGGGATCCCCGCCCCGGTTGGAGGCAAAGACAATCCGTGGGGGGCCGGCGTAAGATTCCAGTGTTGGGACGAGTGTTTCAGTTGGAAGAGCGGTTTCGGTGGGTGCAGGCGTGTCGGTTGGTGGAAGCGCTGTCTGGGTCGGGGGTTGCGTTTCAGTAGGGACTGCAGGGGGCAGGAGCGTTTCCGTAGGAGCAGGCGCGCTCGGCCTGCAGGCTGAAAGAAAAATAACGATCATGATTATGGCCAGGCTGAATTTCTTATCCATGAGATTTCTCCTTTTGATGGATCGGCTCGGGTCGATAGAGCGTGGAGATTAATGAAGTTGATCTCATGTTCAGCCCAGATGATGTTTACAGTGTTGTCGAAATGGTCAACTCCCCTCCACTAAATGATGTGATTACGCCTATGATATCATTAATTATGGATGAGTTTCGTTAAAGTTCTGATGCGTTGAATTTGTCGCTAATTCACCCCCCTGGCCTGTCTCAATTAAGTTCTCACTTTTTATCAGGAGGGGCGTAATCAGCGTTGGTTTTCGCGATTACACAAAACATCATCGATCATCTGCTTATTCTTCTCAGCGCTGGCCTTCGGGACCAAGGGCGTGTTCATGTTGAGTTTTGGAAATGAACCACAATAAATTTAAGACGTACAAAGGCGACGCTCGCATCGCCTTTGCAGTGACTACAGGAGAAAGAAGGCTTTGGCCCCTAATGTTCTATGAGGGCAGGCTCAAGTTCCTGTTTTACTAAAAATAATGGCGCAACTTGCGTCGTAGGTTGGGATGACGCAATTTCCTGAGCGCGCCTTTCTGGATTTGGCGGATGCGTTCACGGGTGATGCCAAAGATCTCACCCAGTTCCTTCAAGGTGTGTTTCCGAGCCCCGGCCAAACCATAACGCAGGGTCAATATTTTCGCCTCTCTCTCGTCCAGTTCGTTGAGCGCATCGATCACATCCTCAACCATAAGATTTTGCCGGACTTCCGTGAAAGGATTAGGCGCATTTTTATTTTCAATATAGCTTTGTAAATCCGCCTCGCCGTCATCTCCAATCGGCTGGTCCAGTGATATTGATCGCTGTGCATACCCCAAAAGCCTTTCGACCTCATCAGGATCCATTTCGACCTGTTCGCCGATCTCTTCCATGGTTGGCGTCCGGGAGAGCTTGTCCATCAATGCTTTTCGCACCCGGTGGATTTTTCGGATTCGGGTGGAAAGATAATTTGGCAGCCGTATGGTGCGTTCCTTTTGGTTGAGATGGCGTAAAACGGACCGCCGGATCCACCAGGTGGCATAGGTGCTGAACCGGTTGCCCTTGGTATAATCGAATTTATCCACCGCCCGGATCAACCCGACGTTTCCGGCTTGGATCAGGTCTAGGAAAGAAGAGCTGTACCGCCGGTACTTCTTGGCAATATTCACCACCAGGCGGATATTGGCTTTGATCATGTGGTCCCGGGCGTCTCGCCCAGCGTTGATGTCTTGTTGATAAGCCTGGATCTCATCCGGGTCGCCATCGGATTCCACCAATTTTTGACGCGCGATGCGGCCGGCTTCCATCTTTTTCGCCAGGGCAACTTCCTCCTCCCGGGAGAGAAGCGGCACGCGATCCATTTCGTTGAGGTACAGGCTGACAGTGTCATCCGCAACCACGCCAGATTGATCCGAGATTTTTTCGGTGAGATGGAATTCCTCGGTATCAACTGAAGTAATTTTTAAAGTCATTGGTTTCTCCTTGTTTTATTTCTTTTAGATCAACTTTCAAATTCAATTTTTGGATTCAGTAGTTCTTCAATTTTTCTCGTTTTTCTTGCACCTGACGAACAGCATCTTGCAATGCATTTTGGAGCGCATCCAGTGCGGCCGACCTCACCTCCGTGGAAGCGATATGTGAGGGGCGAACATAGAGAACAACCCGCGCCTGGTAAGCATGGGGGGTTTCATCACCGCTTAATTCTTCCAGCGAGACGGATGCGCCAACAATGTCATTGTGCCCCTCCGCTGCAGCGGTGATTTTTTCATAGGCCATCGCATAGAACTCAGCATCCGGCAGATCTGTTTCGTTATAAAATTCGAAATCGAATGGAAATTCTGGTAAATCAGGCATAGGTTCCTTTCAATCCTAAAGGACTAGTCTCAATTCTTTTAACACCTGACTGAGGATCATGGGTGCGAAACTTCCCACAATGATCACCAGCCATCCGGTCAGCCCTGGCGCGCTAAGCGACAACAGGTCAGCGATAAAGGGAATGTAAACGGCTGCCAGCAGGATCAGGAGCGAAAGCGCCAGGGCAAACCAGACATATTGATTCTTTGTCACGCCGTTCTTGATGATGTGGGTGCCGTTTTCCCGCATGTCAAAGACGTGCCAGAGTTGTGCCATGGCCAGGATCAGAAAAGAGATCGTTGTTGACCTTTCCTCCGAAAAGCCGAAAGCATTCAAGACTACCGTCATTCCGATCAACACCGCCGCTGTGATCAACAATCCATAAACCCCCATGCTGATCCAGTGCCGTTTGGTCATGATCGGCTCCGCTGCATCACGGGGTTGTTCTTCCATCAGTTTGGGGTCACCCTCTCCCATTCCCAGCGCCAGGGCTGGGAAAACATCGGTCACCAGGTTTAAGAACAGGATTTGCAGCGGCAGGATCGGCAGCGGCAGATTGATCACTGTGGCCAGGGTGACCACCATGATCTCGCTGATGTTGCAGGAAAGCAAATACAGGACAAATTTGCGAATGTTGTTAAAGATAGCCCGCCCCTGCTCAACCGCCGCCACGATCGTACCAAAGAAATCATCTTCGAGGACCATATCCGCAGCTTCTTTGGCCACCTGGGTGCCGCGCTGTCCCATGGCAACGCCAATATCGGCTTTTTTTAAGGCTGGGGCATCGTTGACCCCATCGCCGGTCATGGCCACAATCTGGCCGTTATCCTGGTGCAGGCTGATCAGGTCCAGTTTTTGTTCGGGGTCCACCCTGGCAAAGATCTGGGTATTGAGATACTGCTCCCGTTTTTCATCTGAAAGGTCATCGATTTCTGCCAGGTCGCGGCCCAAAAGGTATTCCGCATCATCCGAGTCAACCAGATTAACCGCTTTCGCAATTTCGCGCGCAGTTTCACCATGATCGCCGGTGGCCATGATCACACGGATCCCTGCTGTTCTACAGCGATCAATGGCCGGCCGCACCTCCTCACGCGGCGGATCCATGAAACCGACCAGGCCCAATAAAGTCAGATTTTGGTAGGGTTCTTCATTGGGATCCTCGGATTTTTTTATCGCCATGCCCAGGACACGCAGGCCGCGATTGGCCAACTTTTCGCTTTTTTCCTGCCAGACTTCTTTATGCGCGTCATCAAAAGTTTCCTGGCCATCTTCGGTGGCAATTTGGCTCGAACTCTCAAAGACTGCCTCAGGGCTGCCCTTGACCGCGTAAAAAAATCCATGCTTGTTTTCCTGGTGTATGGTTGCCATCATCTTTGTTTCCTGCTCGAAGGCCACCTTGCGCTCTTCTGGCAGTTCTTGTTTTAGTTCATCAGCTGTGAAATCAGCTTTATATCCCGCGATTTTCAATGCGATTTCCATGGGCTCGCCAATGGTTTGATTAAGCTCCCCATCATCAAAAGTCAGCGAGGCATCGTTGCAGAGAACGCCCACCTTCAACACAGTTTTCAGATTATCGGTCATGGGCGAACTGCGCGATTGGTCAATCCAGTTGAAATCCCCATCCAGATCCAACCCTTCTCCACTGATATCCACTGTTCCTTCAGGGAGAACGATCTCTGTCAGGGTCATCTGGCTTTCTGTCAGCGTTCCCGTTTTATCTGAGATGATCACGCTGGTCGCGCCCAAGGTTTCAACCGAAGAGAGCTTGTTGATCAAAGCGTTTTTTTCAGCCATGCGCTGCATCCCACGCGCCAGCGCAATGGTGGCGACAATCGGCAGACCCTCAGGAATGGCTGCCACCGCCAGGGCAATCGCGGTTTCAACCATCAGCCGCAATTCACGCCCTGCACTCCAGCCAGCCAGGGCCACCAGCACCGCCAACCCTAAAGTGACGTAGATCAGTTTCCTGCCAAGGCCGTCCAGACGCTGCTCAAGCGGCGTCACTTCTTCTTCTGCTTCCTGGACGAGGGAGGATATATTGCCTAATTCCGTATCCATCCCCGTACGGGTCACCACAGCTTCTCCTGACCCCCGCGCAACTGCAGTGCCCTTGAAAACCATGTTTTTGCGTTCCGCCAGGGGTGTATCTTCCGGTATCGTCTCTACATCCTTTTCAACAGGCAGCGATTCGCCAGTTAAGGAAGCTTCATTGATCCTCAGTTTGGATGCCTCGATCAACCGGGCATCCGCCGTGATCACATCACCACCAGTTAAAACGAGGATGTCGCCTGGGACAATTTCTTTGGCATTTATTTCCTTGATCTCACCCGCGCGACGGACCTTGGCCGTTACCTGGGTTAATTCTCTCAGGGCTTCCATTGATCGCACGGCGCGCAGCTCTGTGAAAAACCCAATCGCAGCATTGATAAAAATGACAGCCACGATGGCTAACCCCTCAACCAGATCTCCGAAAATAAAAGAAAGCAGGGCAGAAACTGCCAGCAAGCCGATGATGATGCTCTTAAATTGACTGATGGCAATTTCCAAAACGCTTTTATCTTCTTCAGTTTGCAGCTGGTTTTTGCCAAACTGCTTGCGGCGCTCATCAACATCACCTTCCGCCAACCCTTGTTTGGAGTCGACTTCTAGAGATTGCGTGATGGTTTCTCTATCTTCATGCCAAGGTTTTTTAAGCAGCGAACTCAGATGATCAATGTCCATAAACGGTTTTTTTCTCGTCTCGTCAATTCATTTTCACAGTCTTCTCTATCATATCAAGCGCTATTTTTTGTCCCATATGCAACCAGTTGATAGAGGGTTGGATTTGAGGGTGTTGTGTTGGGTTGAGAAGCGCCATCCCAGCCTGAGGAGAGACTCACAGGCTGGGAAAGGGGATTCAGTATCGGAGGATCGCTGCAGCTGGCGTATCTCCGGGAACCTTTTCCCCGGGTAGGACAAGGACATTCCCGCCATTGAGTAAGGTATGGGCCGCAGCCAGACTTAACAGATCCTGGCTTCCAGCTGTTTGTTCGCTCGCAATGTGGACATCGTTCTCCTCATCATCAAAGGCGCCCCAAATTTGCGTGTCTTCGGCAATGAATAAGGTATGCACCCGTTGAAAATAAGCTGCTGGAACGATTGTTTCAATCGCTTCGACTGTGTCGCCATCCTTATCTCGCAGGCTCCGATATACACCCAATGCCTGGTCTACATCTTCAGCATATTGGTTTTGAACGATATCCCAGGTCAATTTGTGCAAATCTTCAACTGGTAGATGGTTGACATCTTTGGTCAGGCCTTCCTCCACCAGGTTCGGGTATGTGTTGGCTTCCTGATAGAGGGGATGAAGGTAATCCACGCCAGCCAGAACCAGCGGGGGTTCCCCCCCATCCAGGTAAGCCGCCAATTCCTTGTCAAGACGATGAAAGAAATTGCGTATTTCCGCCTTTAGATCCACATCATCCCCACCCTGACCAAAAAACATTCCCTGGCGTGCGCCGCTGGCGTCGGCTTGCGCTGTAAGGTCGGGATTGGGTTCTCGCGTCTTGCCGTGGAACTGGATGTGACGATGGAACTCAAAATATTGGTCGAACATTTCTTGTAAACTTTCAGGCAGGTCCACTTCCTCCACCCGTCCCAATCTAAATTTTGAGCCCTGGTAGAGCACGGGCCGTTTTTGATCCAATGCAAGAACATAATAGGGTCCATTGCCCTGGTAAAGTGGGATCAAAGGTGTAATATGGTAGGCATCCCCTACCACAGCCAGCTCTGAAAAATCTTCCGGGAGATTGAATATTCGCAGCTCATTGGCATCCACGAAAAGCGCCAGACCTTCATCCTGTGATTGCCAGAAAACCTCATCATCCACCAGACCTCTTGCCTCAGCAAGGTAAGCCTCAGCCTCATCGTGATTAAGTCCACTCGATCTGAGCTGCTCTTCAGCCTGGTTGAGTAAATTCTTTAATCGAATCGGGTTTTGCCGCGCCTCCCGGGCGCTGACAAAGGTTGGCATATAAATCGAGACCGCTTTTCCCTCGCAGGCCTCGATGAGTTCGATGATCATATCTTTAGAAATGGTGTCCATATTGCTCCTTTATCGATAATCATTAATGGAATGGCGAATGCAATTGAATGATGAAATCCCGTGTTTTTAGCGGCAGTTCCTCAATATGATTTTGCAGGCTCTCAATCAATGCATTGGCGTAAGAGGGGGCCGCTTCCCAAATCCTTTGGAAAGCGTTGGCCATCTTTTCCTCATCAAATTCCCGCTCCCCCGTCAGTTCAAAGCGGATCTCTTGTAAATTTTCCTGAACTATCTGTTTTTCCTGCAGGGTTAATTCCTGGGAACGCTCAGTCAATTGACCCAAACGCATGAACATAAAGGGAAATTGCATTTCCTCGGAGGGGGTGTAAATGATCTGCGCATTTTTCCCCACCATAAACTCATTCGAAACCGGCGCTTGCCGGTCTGATTCATATCCCGGACGTTCATTGCCATACAGGAAAGCTGGGGGATTTTTCTCAACCTTCCGGTCAGCCTGGATTTCTGAAGATTCGTCTTCACCTGGGATGAGCGCCCCCGGCTCAGATTGAATTTTGTCTTCAATGTCCTTTTCGGTGTATTCCAGGTCTGAGTTTTGCGCTTCAAGGGCGGTGATTTTCTGCATAAAGCCGTTAACACGGTCGCGAACGCCGGGCTGGGCTTCAAACAAAGCCTCAAGCGCCCCTGTCAGTGAAGCGCCTTGATCCTCCGGCGCTTGTTTGAATTCATTCCAGACACCCTGATAGGGGGTGTCCTCTTCCAGACGGTGGGCCAGGAAATCACCCATTTGCTCTAGCAGGTCATTGATTTGTTCAGGCAGCAAATCCGGCTCTCTGTCCCCCCTTTGCTGCTGGTAATGTCTTGTCAAATAGTTCACAATCTCGCTTGTTGTTCTCAATGGATCAAGTCTCCTTTTCTTAATTTATTTAACTTACTGCCTTCTTGTTGGTTTTGAGCTTAATGCCGCTTGCTTTGGTCATCTAATTCACTTGCGTTCCAGTTGTTGGATTAATACATCAAGGGGATCGGTATTGAGGATTTGAGATTTCTCCGCCCAACCTCGGCGCGCCTGATAAACGCCGTACTTCATGTTCTGCAGGCTGCTCTTGCGGTGGGCATCCGTCGAGATGACCAATTTCAAGCCCAGCTCGCCCGCAAGACGGATGTACTGGTCCCAAAGATCCAGCCTCTCTGGGTTGGCATTGATCTCGAGAAAACACTGTCTTTCAAGAGCGGCTTCCATGATTTTTTCCATTTGCAGATCAATCCCCTGCCTTTCGCCAATTCTTCGAGTGGTCGGATGGGCCAGGATATTGAAATTGGGGTTGTCCATTGCCCTCAGGATCCGCTCCGTTTGCTTTTCTTCACTCAAATCAAAATGGGAATGGATCGACCCTAGGACCAGATCAAACTTTTCCAGGGCATCATCCGGCAGGTCTAACTGGCCGTCTTCGTGGATATCCGCTTCAACGCCCTTGAGAACGTGAAGCCCATGATCTGCTGCATTGAAGGCGTCAATTTTTTCAATATAAGCATCTACATCCTCAGCTTTTAATCCTTGTGTGACGCCGATATACGAGGTGTGATCGGTGATCGCGATATACTCATATCCCAATGCTTCAGCTGCGGCTGCCATTTCCTCGAGGGAATGGTGTCCATCGCTTTGCTGGGTGTGCATTTGCAGGTCGCCGCGGATATCGTCACGTGTTAGAAGTTGGGGCAGCTCCCTCTCCAAGGCAGCCTCGATTTCCCCGGTATCCTTGCGGAGTTCTGGTTCAATAAACGCCATATTAAGGGATTCGTAGATCTCGGCTTCAGTTTTGCCCACCAGCCGGTCATCATTCTTAAAGACGCCGTATTCATTGATCTTTAGATCTTGATCAACAGCAATTTTCCGCAGGTGGATATTGTGCGCTTTTGACCCGGTGAAATACAGCAGCGCGGCGCCGTAGCTCTCTTCTGGCACGATTCGCAGATCAACCTGTAATCCCGAACGCAGCCGGACGGAGGTTTTCGTTTTTCCTTTGGATAGGATTTCAGAAACCGAATCAAAGCCAACAAAGGCCTTAGAAACGGCTTCCCCTTCTGCGCTGGTGACAATGATATCCAAATCGCCGACGGTTTCTTTCCTTCGCCGGTAACTCCCAGCGACAGCCACCTTTTTAACCGTATTCATCGCACTTAAGAAGTTCACCAGGGGGTCAATGAATTGTTCAGCGATATCCAACCGAGTGCGTTCTTCCTTAATAGATTCCGATTCTAAAGCCTCGCGAATATTATCCACCATCTTTGGGCCAAAGCCATCCAGTTCCACCAATTGACCGGATTCAATCGCCGTTTCAAGCTCCTCAAAGTTGGTGATCCCTAATTCCTGGTAAAGCTGCTGGACACGTTTAGGACCCAGCCCGGATATCTCCAGCAGCTTGATGAGTGATTGTGGTGTTTGGGCAAGCAGATTTTCATGGAAGTCAAGGCTACCGGTCTCCACGATCTCAGAGATCTTATCCGCCAGATCTTCACCAATGCCAGGGATCGAATCGATGGGATCATCCGCATGCACCATTTCCTCAATGCGGCGCGGATAGCCCTCGATGGTACGCGCTGCATCACGGTAGGCGCGCACCCGGAAAGGATTAGCGCCTTCAATCTCTAACAGATCAGCGATTTCATAAAAAATTTCCGCAATTTCAGAGTTTTGTACCGGCACGGTTCAAAAAATCCTTCCGGAGTGTGGATTAACTGCGGGCAAACCGTCCCACCAGGTCCGCCTGGTCAAGGATCTTATCTTCAACTGCGTCCATCAACTGGCCGCGGGTAATCCGTCCAGAAAGATCAAGTTTCTGATCCAGCGCGTAAAGACGGAAGAAATAGCGGTGTTCCCCTCCCCCTGGCGGCGGACACGGTCCCCCGTACCCCTGCTCGCCAAAGCTGTTGAGGCCTTCTCGTAAACCTTCAGACAGGCGACCGCTCAGGGATGCGCCTGCTTTTAGATTGGGCGGCACAGGCGGAAGATTGTAGACCACCCAGTGGGTGAAGGTACCGCTGGGGGCATCCGGGTCATCCATCACCAGGGCCAGGACTTCAGCCTTTTCAGGCGCACCCGACCAGGAGAGTGGGGGAGAAATGTTCTCACCTTCACAGGTATACACGACTGGTATGGTTTCGTTGTTATTGAAAGCTGAACTGATCAATTCCATAATTCCCTTTCGATGATTAATTACGCGCATGCGGCCCTGAACGGGCTGGTGGAACCTGGCTTTCATCATCAAGATCGTTAGAGTCGGCCCTATTTTTGCTTGTCGGGTCGATCTCCATCTGGTTGATGACCCTCGAGACGCCCTGAACCTCTTTGGCGATTGCTTCAGCCAATTGATGATATTTTCTGGAGGGAACGCTGCCCCGCAAGGTAACCAGACTGCCCTTTGCAGCTGCGCTGATCTCAACATTTTCTGTGAAAGCTGCATGGTCCAGTATGGCTTCTTCGACTTTTGCTGCGACGGGATCGATAATTGGTGGCATTTTAACCGCCTACTTGCTGTTCTCTGGGGGGCGCATTGAATTCATCGGATTGCAGCTGTAAAAAGCGCACAATATCACGCCGCCGGATCAACCCAAACAAGCGCTCATCTTCAAGGACCACCAGCTGTCTGACCGCACGCGAGCTGATGGACTGCAGGGCATCACTGGCGTCATCCTCTGGACCCACCGTGACCAGTTCCGAACGCGGCGTCATGATCTCTTTCACATCCGTTGAAGCGCGTTGTGGTCCGGGCACCCGCCGCACATCATCCAGGCAGACAATTCCAACCAGGCTTTCGCCATCCAACACGGGGAAGGCATGGTCGTCATGCTGCATAATGAAATCTTCGATCAGCTCATCCACGCTAATATTGGGTGGAACAGTAGGAGGATTACGCTTGGTCATCCGCCGCACGGGAACATCCTCCAGTACATCTTTAATCACCAGCTGCTGATACCCCCTGTTGGCTGCATTGTTGAGGAACCAGCCGATAAAGATTAACCAGAGGCCGTTGATCAGCCCCTGTCCAAAAATAGGGATTCGGAGGCCAAAAACCATGGCGATGCCGCTGACGATTAACGCCCAGGCGATCGCCTGTCCCACAAAGGAGGCCCAACGGGTAGCTTTGCGCAAATTTTTACTGATCGCCCAAAAAATGGAGCGTAGAACCCGCCCACCATCCAGAGGGTAACCGGGGATAAGATTAAAAATTCCCAGCAAAATGTTGATCGAACCCAACCAGATGGTCAGCGTGCGCGCAGCGTTCAATTCTCCTAAAAAATCCATCGGGTCGATGGATTGCAGGTTTTGAGGGTTCAGCCCGATACCTGAGAGCAGCAGCAGGCCAAAACCGATCACCAAACTGGTGACCGGCCCCAGAATGGCCATCCAAAATTCATTTCCCGGCGACTTGGGTTCATCCCGTATATTGGAAACGCCGCCAAACAGAAAAAGGGTGATGCTGTTGACCGGGATGCCCTGGGATTTCGCCACCAGGGAGTGGGCCAGCTCATGCAGCAAAACCGAAAGAAAGAACAGCAGGGCAGCGATGACGCCCATAGCGATCGTGAAAGGCAGGCTCCAATCAGGATGGACCTGTGAAAATGCGGAGGACAGGTTCCACACAATTAACAACAGGATCAGAAACCAGCTCCAATCGATCCTTATTTTGATGCCAAACAGCTTGGCGATCCGAATCCCTTTATTCATTTGAGTCTCCTTATTCGTTTAAACGGGTTAGAGCGATTTTGCAATGTAAGCTGCCAAATCCACACAGCGCAGGGCATAACCCCACTCGTTGTCATACCAGGACAATACTTTCACATCATGATCGCCGATGACCATGGTTGACTCGAGGTCAACTAGGCTGGAGTATTCAGAGCCGACAATGTCTGCAGACACGAGCTCCTCATCGCTGACACCGAGGATGCCTTTCATCTTTTCTGAGTTGGCGGCTTGTTTGAAGGCTTGTTTGACGCTCTCAAGGGAGACCGGTTTTTCCGTGTGGACCACAAAATCAATTAAAGAACCGACCGGGATCGGCACTCGAATGGCCATGCCATCCATCTTCCCCTCCAACTGCGGCAGCACCTTGGTTGTGGCGATCGCAGCTCCCGTGGTGGTGGGCACAATCGAAACGGCCGCAGCACGCCCGCGCCGCCATTTCTTGGAGGGCGAATCAACGATTTTCTGCGAGCTTGTGTATGCATGGATCGTGGTTAACAGACCGGAATCGATGCCAAAGTTATCATCAAGAACTTTTGCCACCGGCGCAAGGCAGTTGGTTGTACAGGAAGCATTTGAGACGATGATGTCATTTTCTGGGTCCAGCTGCTCTTCATTCACTCCCATACAGATGGTTTTATCTACATTTTTTGCTGGGGCTGAGATGACCACCCGCTGTGCGCCTGCTTTCAGGTGCTTGGCGGCGCCTTCCCGATCGGTGAAGAAGCCGGTGGATTCGATCACCAGGGATACCCCCATTTCCTTCCAGGGCAGCTCGGTGGGGTCTTTTTCGCTGGTAAAGGCGACTTCCTTTTCACCGAAAGTAAAAGCTTTATCTTTTCCTTGGATCAATACATTTGGATTCCGCTGAACGGAATCGTATTTTAATAGGTACAAGAGATTATCCAAAGGGGCAATGTCGTTGACTGCCACGACATCCAGGGCATCATTTTCCATCAGGTGCCGGAAGACCAAACGCCCGATCCGGCCAAAACCATTAATTGCAACCTTTGTTGACATGCGAACCATCCTTTCTCACTATGAACAAATTGACACAATTTAATCCTAGTGAGACCCATACAAATTGAGGAATGAAAAGTGTTGCCGATGAAATTGGAGAGCGTTGGTTTAGTTTGCGGCTGGTTTGTTGGCTGTGCTCAATTCCCCCACCCAAATTTTGCGCATTTCAAGCTGTTCCGTCTAGTGCTCTGATGATATTTTTGCGAAACGCGTTGATTTCCAGGGGTTTTTCAATGCACATGACATTGCCGATGATCTTTTTTTGGTCTTTGAACCGGTCGCACCCCAAAACCGTGATCCAAATGATCTTCAGATCAGGGTGTTCTTTCCGTGCGTAGCGGGATAGTTCCAGCCCATCAGGATTCTCCCGGCTGAGTTCGGTCACCAAAAGATCCACACCATCCTGATCGATCAACTGTTTGACTTCGTTCTTCCAATGGGAAGAATGAATCCGGATATCCCCAAAAAATCTTGCCAGGCTGCGTTCAAGCACAAAGCGAACGCCGTCATATTTTTCATATAGTACAATATTTTTTTCATCCATAGAAATACAAGTAAAGTTTCGTGATCCAGCGATGCATTTATCTATCACAATCATAAGGGATAATATTGGCCTGTGACGTTAAACCCAGGCGTCAATTTGGTTGGGATTAAGTTTGAATGGGTTGGATTCCGTAAGAAGTGAAGGAGGCGAGGTGTTGCTCGGATCGCGGCTATGGTTTGATCCGGTAACCCACCCCCCGAACATTCAGAATAAATTCTGGATGGGATGAATCTTTTTCAACTTTTTGCCGCAGACGGTGGATATACCACTTAATGATCTGCCGGGCTTCAATCACATCCTCCGGCTTGTACCCGCGTACCACCTCCACCAATTCTTCAGGGGAGATGACGCGGTCGTTGTTGCGCAGCAAGTGGACGATCAGGTTGAATTCGCTGGGCGTCAGGTCGAGCTGCTCATCGAGCATCTTGACGCGGTGCAGGCCTTCATCAACTTCAAAGGGGCCTTTACGCAGGATTTGATGACGCTCATCATTGGCGCTGCGCAGCTGCTCTTCACGCGAGGCCAGCACATCTTCAACCACTTTGCGCAGTTCTTTTGGCGAAAGCGGTTTTTGAACGTATTTTTCGATTCCCTGGTCGATCGCCTGGAGCGCAGTGTCTAGGCTGCCGTGCGCGGTGAAGATGATCACGCTGGTGTCAGGCCAGCGCCAGCGGATGGCTTCTAAAACTTTAATGCCGTCAACCTTACCGCCCAATTTTAAATCCAGGATGACCAAATCAAAGGGTGTGTCGCGCAAAGATTTGAGCGCTTCCTCTCCCGATTTCACCGTGGTCACATCGTGCCCGGAGCGATGCAGGGTCTCCTCAACAAAAAAACGAATGCCGGGTTCGTCATCAACCACCAGGGTATGAATCTTTTCCATAATCGTCACTCCTCTTTGTCATGATTGTCCAGGCCAGGCAGCCAGATCGAAAACGCCGTGCCTTTACCGGGTTCACTATCAACATTGATCAAACCCCCATGATCCTCAATGATGCGTTTGCTGATATACAACCCCAAACCCAGGCCCTCCTCCTTGGTGGTGAAGAAGGGATTAAACAGGTTCTGCATCACCTCGGATGGGATGCCCTTGCCGGTGTCCCGGACCTGGATTTCATACCCCCTGGGGTCTTGGGTTTCTTTTAAATCCAGGTAAATATTTCCTCCCTCTGGGAGGGCGTCAATGGCATTCATCACCAGGTTTAACAGCACCTGCTGGATTTGATCGCGTGAGGCCAACACAAAAGGCGCCGGTCCCTGGTAGGGAAAGATAGAGACGATTCCCCGATCATATAAGCGGTTCTTGGTGAGCACCAGCACCCCTTCCAGGATCTCCTGCAGGTTGACAGGCGTTGTTTCTGAATGGTCGGATTGCCGGTTCAAGTCCCGCAGTCGCTTAACGATCCTCGCGCTGCGCTGCAGTTCCTCCATCGCCATTTCAATATAAACACGCAGATCATCATCTCTTTCACCCAGCATCTCCTCTGCCAGCCCCAAACACCCTAATGAAGTTTGCAAAGGATTATTAATTTCATGCGCCAGGGAGGCCGCCAGTCGGCCGGTCAGGGCTAATTTTTCTGATTGGAGCAGGGCGGCATGGGTGTCTTCCTGGTCGGTGATATCTTCCGTAATGGCCATGACCTTTTTCGAATGGCCCTTTACGTCCTTGATCCTGGAGATGGAAACCTCCAGAATCCGATGAGAACTATCCGGGTGGATGATGGTGAGCGTGTTTTTCGAAAGGTCGGCTCCTTGCTTAGAAACATGCCTGATCAATCGGTTGAATGTATCAATGGTTTCCTTATTAAACAGGCTCGTATACTGCCTTCCAATGACATCCTCTTTAGTATGACCAATTTGAGCAGCAAAGGTATCATTGCTGTCTTCCACCACACCTTCTTCATTAAAGACGGCAATCCCAATGGTGGCGCTTTCAATAATGCTGTCTAGTTTGCTCTTGGAAAACCTGGTTCGGATCTTCTCTTCCAGACCGTCTGTCAGCAGATTTTCGAGGTGGTTTTCGTGCAATGGCATGCCCACCAGGAAATAGACCCCCTCAGACCCCAGCTTTTTCAGATTGTGGATGCCGTTAAATAAGATCGGTTTTTCATTACCATCTGCATCAATAATGTTGTGCAGCTGCCATGCTCTGGATGGCTGCGATTCGCTCAGGCGGTTGATAAAAGTCAGAAAGGATTCTCGATCTTTTTCAGGCAAATAGCCTAAGAAGCCAGAGCCGGTCAGGCGGTGTGCCCTGTCTAATGAAAAAAACTCCGACATGACGGGATTCATATACCTGATTTCTAATGTATCCGCCATTAATACACAGGCAAAGGGGGTGACATCCAGGATGTTTTCGATCAGCTGTTCGTTTTGCATTGTGGATGTCCTCAACGTTCTTCCCTCCGGTTTATTCCAACGAAACGTAATTAACTCATACCTCAAACCAACGTTAAAGTAAAACCAAACTGACGTGGGTTCAGGCCAATCGCGAGCTCCCCAAGAAAAGATATAACTGAAATAGTTTTTATCCTATGGGTGATCGATGGAATCCCTTCCCAACTTTCCGCTCTCGCCGACGTCCCCGTCGGCGAAAAAATGATTTTTTAAATGCAAATTTCTCTAGTGAATACATACTTTACGCCTGCCTGACGCATTTTCCCTCAACGTCCTCGTTGCGGGGAGCCACTTTTTATCAATACCTCTCATTTTGCGATTGGCTTGGACGAGGGTTCAGGCCAATCGCAAATCCGTAAAACCTTGATTGGAAAATTGATTAAGAAGCCTTACCCAACCCCAATCAAGGAGAACCATACGAAGCCCAGTGGAATTGTCACCTAAAGTTCTTGATCCTTACCTGGATAAGCCAGAATCTAAAAGGTAGATGTTTCGTTTTCGCTCGTTCAGACTCTTCTCCGTTTTGCTCCGGGGATGCAGTGGGTTCCGTTTCACTTCAGGGTCATAAAGTCCGAGTGAGAACTACCCCGGATAATCTTGTTTTTTGCGCAAGCATTTAAAAGGCAAGGAACTAAGCCATGATATGGGCGGCGCTCGTCGTCATTCCTCAATGCTTCGAGCGTCGCCCTTACGTCTTTTTTGCATATTTTTCAATCATGGTTGATCGATTATCATACAGTTCTCGAATCTTGCTTAAGTAAGATCATGCTGACGAAAGAGAACAACAGAGACTTGTGTTTATAGCCGCTCCCGTGGCAGGAAGATCGGGCGGCGTTTATTCCGCAAGCTCAATTCAAAGGGCGTTTGATTTCAAAATTGTCAACGCCTGGGATCCAAGGGGGAGAAAATTATTCTCCTTTCCTTTGTGGGGGTAAAGAAATGCCCTGGCCCTACGCAAACCTAACCTTTCCAACTCGAGCCAAAAACGAAATCAATCCTGGTCTGCCCTGCGACTAGCAGTTCTACCGCAAAATGTTTATGCGTAAGCACGGTTGATGTTGGGTCCATTGTTTTGTCCCTCAAGAAATGAGTGGCTTCCTAAGTAACCAGATAAGCGCTGCAGAAATTGACAGGGACAGATATGAGGAGATGAAGTCATGTTTGAACATATAGTATTGCCTTTGGATGGGTCAAAATTGGCAGAAAGGGTTCTCCCACACGCGGTCACCCTCTCTAAAGCCTTTGATTCGAAACTGACCCTATTGCGCGTGGTGTACCAAGAGGAAAGCGCCGATCAGCATGGCATGATCAACCCCATGGATTGGCAAATGCGCAAATCTGAAGCGGAGGCGTACTTGCAGTCAGTCCAAAAACGTCTGGAGGAGGTCGATCTGGAGAGCGAGATCAGGATCCTCGAAGGCCGGCCAGCGGAGCAGATTGTTGAATTCTCAAAAAACGAAGACGTTCAGCTGATCATCCTCTCAAGCCATGGCAAAAGCGGACCCTCCGCCTGGAATATCAACAGCACCGTCCAAAAAGTTTTGCTGCGGGCATTTATGCCGGTGATGCTCATTCGCGCCTACCGGGAAGATCAGCAGGAGCTTGAGAGTGTGACTTATCAACGCCTGTTCATCCCGCTGGATGGTTCAAAAAGGGCGGAATGCATCCTCCCCCTGGCGGAGTCGATCTGCCAGCTGCAAGATTCTGATGTTTTCCTGGCGCATATTGTGGAAGAGCCCAAACTCCCAAGACAGACTCCTGTCGATGAAGAAGTTCAGTCCCTTATTGATAAGCTGCGAAAGATTAATATTGAAGAAGCAGAAAATTATTTTAAAAATATCAAGCAGCAATTCCCTCCTGAAAATGTTGAAATCCTCATTGAAAGTTCCAAAAAACCCACGGTTGCCATGCATAACATCATCGACCGGGAGAATATTGATCTGGTATTGCTCAGCGCCCATGGCTACTCAGGAGAAAATCGCTGGCCCTACGGCAAAATCGCTTTGAATTTTATTGCCTACGGCACAACCCCATTGATCATTATCCAGGATCTTGAGGAAAACGAGATTGGCAAAACCCTGGCGGAACAATACGCTGAACAATCGAAGGGACATTAATCGATGCTCGAAATCTCCGATAATAAGCAGCTTTCGGATTTAGCTTTTCAAGAATTTGTGAACAAGGCAATCGAACGTACAAAAGCAACCAGATCTGAATCTGAGGATTTTTCGATCGTTAAAAACTCAGAGCGATACCTGGAGATGTTGGAAAAGGCTTTTGAAACCCTCTCAGGCTTGAGTAAAAAGAAAAAACTGGCCTCAAGCGGTGTGGAATGGTTTCTGGACAATTATTTTGTGATCCAAAAAGCCGTTGAGCTGATCCAGGACGATCTTCCTGAAGATTATTTTGATAAATTGCCCGCGCTCCCTGAGGGGCCTGGGGCCCCCCGAATTTATTATCTTGCTCGGTGGATCCTTGACCACTATCAGGTGGAGCTGGTGCAAAATGACTTAACCGAATTCCTGGCAGCCTATCAAGAAGCCGTCCCGCTCAAGATGAGTGAGTTATGGGCATTGCCCCTGATGCTGCGCTTGGTTTTGATTGAAATGCTTTCGAGTACTGTTTACGACTTGATTGATGAACATGAACCCGGGCAACCTGTTGAGCAGGACAGTACCGGCCCCCTAGACCCAGATGAAGTCGTAGCGCGCGCCTTGAGGACCTTACTCCTGTTTGATCGGATTGATTGGAATGATTTTTTTGAAGCGCAATCTAAGGTTGAGCAGATTTTAATCGGTGATCCTGGCGGGATTTACCCCAGGATGGATTTTGAAACCCGGGACCACTACCGGAAACAGGTTGAAGTCCTGGCCGAAAAATCTTCCCAGGATGAAATCCAGGTGGCGCAGGCCGCGGTTCGATCATCCGAAGCACATCAGGAGCATGACGATAAACGGTCTCATGTTGGTTATTACCTGATCGATGATGGACGGGCGGAAATCGAATCCGCCATTAAGTATCATGAGAATGCTCGAGGGAAAATCCGGCGTTTCTTTTTTAAAAATCGCGCGGCCTTCTACCTGGGGGGGATTTTTGCCATCAGCCTGCTGGTGACCATCCTCTTGGTGATCATCGGCCTGGGTTATCACCTGGCGTGGTGGCAATCCGTCTTGATCGGATTGGTCTCCCTGATTCCTGCTTCCAGCGTGGCCGTGAACCTGATGAATTCAATCCTGACGGCCGCGTTGCAGCCGGATGTCCTGCCCAAAATGGACTTTAGCGAATCCGTTCCTAAGCATTACAGAACAGTCGTGGCTATCCCGTCTTTATTGACCAATCATGAGGAGATCGATTTTCTCATCGATCAAATTGAGCTGCATTATCTCTCCAACAAGGACCGCAACCTCGGTTTTGCTTTGTTGACAGATTTCAGCGATGCCCCCCAGGAAAGAATGCCCGAGGATGAAGCGCTGGTTAATGCGGCTGTGGATGGCATTCAGGCTTTGAACGATCGCTATCGGGGGGATTTAGGCCGCCGGCCGTTTTATCTTTTCCATCGAAGGCGGCAGTGGAATCCCAAAGAGGATGCCTGGATTGGCTGGGAGAGAAAGCGCGGCAAGCTTTCAGATTTCAACCGATTTCTACTCGAGGATTACCAAAAAAGCTTTGATACGGTTGTCGGAGATCTGGATTTCATGCACGATGTTGAATTTGTCATTACTGTTGACGCCGATACAGTGCTGCCCAGGGACAGTGCAAAATCATTGATCGCCACCCTTGCCCATCCCCTGAACAAAGCGGAATTCAAAGATTCCACCAGCCAGGTGATCAGCGGCTACACGATTTTGCAGCCGCGCACTGAAGTCAAACCGACAAATGTGAATAAATCCCTGTTCACACGAGTTTTTGCCGGCGACCTTGGACTGGATCTGTATACAAGAGCTGTTTCGGATGTCTACCAGGACCTGTTCGGTGAAGGGATTTACGTTGGTAAAGGCATTTATGATGTAGCGGCCTTTCAACGCAGCCTGGAAGGCAAAGTCCCGGACAATACGCTGCTCAGCCACGACCTGTTTGAGGGGCTGCAAGGGCGGGCTGGCCTGGTTTCGGATATTGTCTTTTTTGAAGAATACCCGCCCGATTATGCCAGCCAGGTGAAGCGTCGTCACCGCTGGGTGCGTGGAGACTGGCAGTTATTGCCATGGCTGTTTCCGCGGGTGCCGACAGCTGATGGCGGCTCTGAAAAGAATGCCTTAAAGACCATTGACCGCTGGAAATTGCTGGATAATCTGCGCCGCAGTCTCCTTGAGCCGTTCACATTTCTGGCCCTGTTAACCGGATGGTTGATTTTTAATCCGGGGGCCTGGGCCTGGACAGGCTTGATGATCTTGATCTCTGCATTTCCGTTAATCAATAATATCGTGTCGTCCCTGACCTCGCGCTTCATCATGGGCGCTCGCGCCAATCTGATCAAAAATATCCAAACAGCATTTCTCCGGTGGTTCTTTTGGCTGGTCTTTCTCCCTTACGAAACTTTGATCATGGTGGATGCCATCCTGACCACGCTTGTGCGGGTGTTTATCAGTCATAAACGCCTCCTTCAGTGGCAAACCTCTGCCCATACCGTTCGGATTTTTGGGAAAGAACGCAAAATTGCGACCATCTGGCAAAGAATGCTCGGCGCGCCGCTGCTCAGCGCAGCAGTTGGTGTGGCCCTGCTGGTCTTCAACCCGAAAGCTTTTTTCGCTGGGCTGCCGCTTCTGCTGCCCTGGATCATTTCCCCCCAAATCGCTTTCTGGATCAGCCGTCAGCGCTCAGAAGATCCAAAAGCGCTGCTCTCGGAAGATGACTTAAAAAAACTCAAACTGATCGCCCGAAGAACCTGGCTGTACTTTGAACGGTTTATCGGACCGGAAGATCACTGGCTGCCGCCTGATCATTTCCAGGCGGATCCAAAAGGCGTGGTTGCGCACCGGACATCCCCCACCAATATTGGTTTGATGCTGCTCTCAACCGCTGCAGCTTATGATTTTGGCTACATAGGCGTGCTTGATTTTACCTTCAGGATGAATTACACCTTTGAGACCCTGGACAAACTCGAGAAATACCGGGGCCATTTACTAAATTGGTATGACACCCGAAACTTGAACACCCTATCACCCCGCTATGTCTCAACGGTTGACAGCGGAAATTTTGCTGCCAGCCTGATTGGCCTTAATCAAGCTTTGCAGACATTATCGGGCGATACCCTTTGTCCAAGCGTGTTATTTTCAGGCGCATATGACAGCCTGGACGTGTTTTGCAACATTGTGGATCAAATCGAGAACCAGGAACTGCAGGGTTCTGTCCAGCCTTTGCGCGAACACTGCCGTAATTTGCAGACCGACATTGAAAAAGAGCGCTTGACGGACAGCCGCCAGATGGCTCTGCTTGAAAATTTTTCAGAGCGGCTTACCGAGCCTATGAATACTCTGATCACAGAGATATTGAACACCGAAAAAATCATTGAACAGGACCTTTTAACAGATTTGCGATATTGGTCGGATGTGGTCTTTCAGCAGTTAATGAATATTCAGCGGCAGATACACCTTTTAGCTCCCTGGATGGAAACCTGGCGAGATCGGCCGGACTATTTTGACGATGTGATCGATGAGGAACTGCGGGATATTCTTTTGACCTGGTATGAAGACCAGGCCTTACAAATGAAACTCTCCAATGTGTCTGACCATTGCACACAAACGATTGAGGACCTTGAAAATTATTTTGAGGTTGACGATTTCCCCTTGGAGGTAGAACCAGACCGGGCGGATGAAATCAGCGATTGGGTCCAGGAATTCATGGAAGCTTTGGCACAGTCAAATAACCAGGCCCAAGGATTAATCACCCAAATCAGGCAATTAACTGAAAAAATCGATTTCTACCTCGAGCAGATGGAATTTGGTTTTCTGTTTGATAAGAAAAGAGAGGTGTTTTACCTCGGCTACCAGGTGGGCTCTGGCAGGCTGGACAGGAACCATTACGACCTGCTGGCTTCTGAGGCGCGCACCGCCAGTTTATTCGCAATTTCCCAGAATCAAGTCCCCAGATCACACTGGCTGCATTTGAGCAGGCCCTTCACAGAGGTTGCCGGCATCCCCACGCTGGTTTCGTGGAATGGGAGCATGTTCGAGTACCTGATGCCAAACCTGTATACCCGAACTTACCCGGAAACCCTCCTGCATCAAACCAGCCGGGGTGTTGTGGAATCACAGATTGAATATGGTAAGCAAAATGATGTCCCCTGGGGGATATCAGAATCCAGCTATTATCGCTTTGACCAGGCGGAAAATTATCAATATAAAGGCTTTGGCGTCCCTGAACTGGGCCGAAAACGTGGCCTTGCTGATGAGCTTGTTATCGCGCCCTATGCCAGTTTGATGGCGGTTGGGGTTAAGCCCAAAGCGGTACTTGAAAACATCCAACGACTCAAGGCAATTGGCGCTTTGAGCCATTTCGGTTTTTATGAGTCGATCGATTACACCACCTCCCGGCTGCCGATGGGTAGAGACAAAGCGATTGTTAAATCCTACATGGCCCATCACCAGGGTATGATCCTGGTAGCCCTGGCAAATTTCTTAAATCCACAATCGATTGTCGATCGGGTGCATGCAGATCCTCGCATCGAAAGCGCCGAATTACTGCTGCAGGAACAAATCCCCGAAGCTGGGTCTACCAAGAAAACCAAGAAAGTCCAGGTTTCTGGCCGGGATGAATCACTAAAAGGGATCTCAGTCCTGCCCTGGAAGGTTGACCACCAGGAACCAGGGAAATCGGTGCATGTCATTTCTAACGGCCAATTACGGTGCTTGACGACCGAATCAGGCAGCGGTCGCCTCGATTGGGGTGATATTGCCCTGACTCGCTGGCGCAAAGACGCCGCCTTGGATACCTGGGGTATTTGGTACTTCATCCAGGACCTGGCGCAAGGGAACTTCTGGTCAATCGGCAAACAACCCAACGGCAAACACCCAAACGAATACCAGGTGATCTACGCGCCGCATATGGTTGAGATCCGGCAGGTCATGAACGGGTTCCGGGCCAACATGCAGACGACAATTGCCAGCGATGAAGATATTTGCGTTCAAAAAATCGAACTCACCAACCAAACAAGCCAAAAGAGACAGCTCCGGCTGGTGAGTTATGGAGAAGTTGTTCTCGCACCGCAGGCGACCGACCGTCAGCATCCGGCTTTCAATAATATGTTTATTGAGAGCAGTTTTGAGAAATCCCTCAACATGCTTCACTTTCAACGGCGCAGGCGGTCTTCAAATGAAGCTCCCAAAGGGATGTCACATCTGCTGTATGGTGAGATCCAGGGCCCAGTTCAATTTGAAGGCGATCGTGGAAAATTTATCGGAAGAAACCATACGATCCACGATCCCACAGCCCTGGTGGAGGTGAGGGCACTGAGCGGGAGTGTCGGCTATACCCTGGACCCCATTTTTGCCTTATCAAAAGAATTCACTCTGGCGCCCAACCAGACCGCTACCATCATTTACCTGACCATGGCTTCTGAAGATCAAACACAGGCTGAAAAGTGGGCAAAGAAATACCAGAATCTGACCCGCATTAATCACGTCTTTGATACAGCCGAATCCCAGAGTGAAAAACTATTGCGCGCGCTTGATTTGAACAGCGCACAATTATCCAAATTTGAGGAACTGCTCTCCAGGATCATTTATCCTATGCCTGTCTTGAGACCAGAGCATGACTTGTTGGAAAAAAACGCTCAGGGACAGTCCGGGTTGTGGTCTTTTGGCGTTTCTGGCGATTACCCGATCCTGCTGGTGATGATCGATCGCCAGGATGAAATTGAAGCGCTTCAAGAGACCCTGTTAGCCCATACTTACTGGCGAAAAATGGGTTTGATGATCGACCTGATCATTCTAAACACCAAAGACTCCGGCTATGCCCAGGAATTGAACGAGAAAATTCACCAGGCGGTCAACATCATGGACAGCCAGAGCTGGGTGAACCGTCGCGGCGGGATTTTTGTGCTGACCGCCAGCCAGATCGATTCAAAGTCCTTGGTGCTCCTGAAGACGGCCGCCAGCGCTGTCATTGATTTCAAATCCCATTCGCTTGAGGATCATCTCAAGCAGGCTCGGCAAGCTGACCCGCATCTTCCGGCCTTTATCCCCACCGGACCAGACCGAGATTTCTCAAGCGGCAAAAACATTCGCCAGCCAGAGGATCTGTTCCTTGACAACGGGATAGGTGGGTTCACGCCTGACGGGCGGGAATACCAGATATTCATGAAAAACTACCCCAAGCCACCCCAAAACCAGGGCCAGGTGACCCCTGCTCCCTGGATCAATGTGATAGCCAATGAGGAATTTGGTTTTCTAATCTCAGAATCCGGCGGAGGCTTTACCTGGGCAGCCAACAGTGGCGAAAACCGCCTGACGCCCTGGACAAACGATCCGGTTTCCGATCCTCCCGGCGAAGCGCTGTACCTGCGCGATGAGATCACAGGCGCAATCTGGTCCCCCACACCCGTACCCTGCGGCGAGGGGTGTGATTATCTCGTCAGCCACGGACAGGGCTATACCCGTTTCGAATCTTTTCATCAGGGGTTTAAGCAAGCGATGAAGGTTTTTGCAGATGCTGAAGACCCGGTTAAAATCATTGAATTGCAGCTCGAGAACCAGACGGTTGAGAGCCGGCGTGTGACCGCCACTTACTATGCAGAGTGGGTATTGGGATCGCATCGATCAAACACCGATTTGTTCGTCTTGCCCGCCTTTGACAACCAGACAGGTTCTTTGTTGGCGCGAAATTCTTACAGCGCTGAGTTTTCTGAGCGCGTGGCCTTCTTGACCTCAGACCAGCCCGTGCATGGCTTAACCACCGACCGGCCAGAATTTCTCGGCGCGCCTGGTGATCGTCGACACCCTGCGGGTTTGGGGCGCGTGGGGCTTTCAGGTCAGGTTCAGGCAGGCGGGGATCTCTGTGCTGCATTGCAAGTTCATCTTAACTTCAAAGCGGGTGAAACCAAAACCTTCCGGTTTATTCTGGGACAGGGACAAGACCAAACACACGCCCAGGCGCTGGCTGAAACCTACAGCAAACCTGATGAATCTGAGGGAAGCTTTGGGCGGGTTGTTAAAAAGTGGGACTCCCTGCTGGAAACCCTGCAGGTCGAAACGCCCCATCCGGAGATGGATGTGATTCTAAATCGCTGGTTGATCTACCAGGCTTTGTCCTGCCGGATTTGGGGGCGCTCAGCCTTTTACCAGTCCAGCGGCGCCTACGGTTTCCGAGATCAACTCCAGGATGTGACTTCGATCCTTTCCATCCACCCTGAAATCGCCCGAGAGCATATTTTGCGGGCTGCACGGCATCAATTTGAAGCCGGGGACGTACTGCATTGGTGGCATCCGCCCGCAGGGCGCGGCGTGCGCACCCGGATCAGCGATGATTTGCTCTGGCTGGTCTATGTGACAGCTGAATACGTGCTTAAAACAGGGGATACCGCGATTCTCGAGGAAAAGACACCATTCAGAACCGGCGCTCCCCTGGAGAAGGATGAAGAAGAACGCTACAGCCAGTATGAAGTCAGCGAAGATGAATTTTCAATTTTTGAGCACTGCAAGCGAGCCTTGGAACACGGTGATACCCAGGGCCCCCACGGCCTTCCGCGGATTGGTAGTGGGGACTGGAATGATGGGATGAACCGGGTGGGAATTGAAGGACGCGGAGAAAGTGTCTGGTTGGCCTGGTTTTTGTATGAAAACAACCGCCGATTTGCGGATCTATGTGATCTGATGAAAGAATCTGCGCTCTCAGAAAAGTACCGTCAACGCGCCCGGGAATTGCGAAAAACGATCCATCAAGTTGCCTGGGATGATGATTGGTACCTGCGGGCATATTATGATGACGGCACGCCCCTGGGATCGCATCGCAGCCACGAATGCAAAATTGACTCTCTGCCCCAATCCTGGTCGATTTTGACCCATGGGAGCGAAGGCGACCAGGGTGAAATCGCGATGGAATCGGTTTTGGAACACCTGGTAATGGATGATGCCCGTCTGATCCAGCTTTTCACCCCGCCATTTGATGAGACGGAGAAGGATCCGGGCTACATCAAGGGTTATCCCCCAGGTATCCGTGAAAATGGTGGACAGTACACCCATGCCGCCATTTGGGCTGTCTGGGCGCTGACCGAACTTGGTTGGGGTGATCGGGCCTTCAAACTATTCTCATATCTCAACCCGGCAACGCACAGCCAGGACCTTGAGGACGCCAACCAGTATCGAGTGGAGCCCTATGTGGTGGCGGCGGATGTTTACAGCTCGGCGCCTTTGGTTGGTCATGGCGGTTGGACCTGGTATACCGGTTCTTCGGGTTGGCTCTACCGCCTGGGCGTGGAAGCGATCCTGGGATTCCAGGATCGGGGGGATTATTTTTCAATCGATCCCTGCATACCCAAGGATTGGGACGCGTTTAAGCTCCGTTTCACCAAAAACCAAACCACTTACGAGATCCTGGTTAAGAACCCAAACCATGTTCAAAAAGGCGTTCAATCGGTTTCTTTAGATGGTGAAACCCAGGAAGACCTGGCGCTGCCCATTGCTCAGGACGGTGAAGTTCACCAGGTGGAGGTGCTGATGGGTGAAAGCAGCTGAAAACCAGCCCAGTTCCCCTGAAATCCTTTTTCCTGATATGATTAGCCCGTGACTGACCTGATTGAGATCAACAACCTTCATTACCGGCCAGATTCGCTGCCAGAGGGTACCCCGGATATCTTGCGGGGTATTTCTGTGAGGATTGAGGCAGGTGAATTTGTCGCCATCATCGGTGAAAATGGCTCTGGGAAAACGACCTTCATCAAACACCTGAATGCCCTTTTAAAGCCTACTGGCGGAAATGTTCTTCTTGGAGGTTTGGATACCCGTCGGAATGAAAATCACCGCAAGATACGCGCCATGGTGGGCATGGTGTTTCAAAATCCAGCAGATCAAATCGTTGCGTCAACGGTGGCAGAGGACGTGGCTTTCGGGCTTGAAAACCTAAACCTCCCAACTTCTGAAATCAAAGACAACGTCGCTGAACAGCTGCGGGCTGCAGGTTTGCAAACAGAGGCCGACCGCCCCCCACATCTTTTATCCGGCGGTCAGATTCAAAAACTCGCTTTAGCCGGGGTCCTGGCTCGGCATCCGCAAGTGATCCTCTTCGATGAACCCACCTCCATGCTGGACCCCCTCACCCGGAAAGCATTTCTCAATCGGATTGGCCGCCTGCATGATCGTGGAAAAACGATCCTGTACGTCACCCATCACATGGAGGAGGCTGTCTACGCTGACCGGATCCTGGTTTTTCATGCAGGCCAGGTTGTCTTGGATGCTACACCGTCAGAGATTTTTTCTCATCCTCAAAAGCTATACGAAATAGGCCTAGATATTCCCGAGGTAGTCTGGTTCAGCCGGCGTTTGCATCGTCTGGGCTGGGAGTTGCCTGAAACGGTATTGAGCCCAGATAAACTTATTGACGCACTGCCATATTATCAGGGCCAGCAAGGTCAGGACGCGCCCGCACAGGACACCCCTGCCGCCAAGGAGATTATTCGAGTCGAGGAGGTGCGCTATACCTACCAGGCGGGGACGCCCTTTGCCAGGCGCGCCCTCGATCAGGCTTCCCTAAAAGTAGCCCAACACACCGTACATGGGATTGCCGGGGGCAATGGTTCTGGCAAATCCACCCTTTTACAACACATCAATGGAATTTTACGGCCAGAAAAAGGCCTGGTTGAAGTGGGTTCCATCAGGGTTTCAGACCCTGAAACACCGCTGCAGGAAGTGATCAGGCGGGTCGGCCTGGTCTTTCAGACGCCAGAAACCCAGTTCTTTGAAGTTTTCGTGGGGGATGAAATTGCATATGGACCCAAACAGTTCAACTTGCCAGACTTAAGGCAGCGGGTGCGTGATGCGATGGCGCTGGTGGGGCTTGATTTTGAAGCCTTTAAAGACCGCCGGCTGGAGACTCTCAGCGGTGGTGAGAAGCGGAAGGTTGCCCTGGCCTCAACCCTGATCCTCGATCCGGAGATTTTGCTCTTTGACGAACCGACAGCCGGTATGGACCCGCGTGCCCGGGATGATCTGCTGGCATTGTTTGCGCGCCTGTCCAAAGATGGCAAGACCTTGGTAATTGCCAGCCACCGATTGGACGAACTGGCTCAATCAACTGATCGTCTGTCATTAATGCGTGCGGGAAACGTAACCAGCTCTGGTCCCACGAGTGAGGTGTTGAGGGACCTTTCTGCCCTTACCAGTGTTGGCCTGGCAGCCCCCCTATCCGTCAGGCTTTCACAGAGCTTGAGCGAGAAAGGTTGGCCCATTGCAGAACGCGATACGACCACACCGGTGCGGCTGCTGGATGTCTTGAGGGAGGTTTCTGCGTGACCAGCCAGTTTGAATTCATGGGCAGTACTGCGATCGGCCAGTATTATCCGCGCCCTTCCTGGTTCCACAAGCGGGATCCACGCGCCCGTTTGTTGGGATTTGTGTTTTTATTCACAGCCTTGATCTTCACCCCGGGCTTCACCGGCCTGGCGGTTGGATTTGCCGCAGTTATTTTGATCTATATCATCGCCAGGCTGCCGTTCAAAAATCCCTGGGATGGGATCAAACGCGCCCTGCCTTTCATCCTGATCCTCGCGATTTTGCAATTGATCTTCTCATTTCCAAACGAGTCTGATCCACAGCTCTTCTCCCTGATGGGAATTCCAATCACACAGCCCGCGGTGGTGAGCGCAGGCCTGCTTGTCTTCCGGTTTATCGCCCTTATTTGCCACTTGAACGCCGTGGTGATGAGCCTTTCAACCTCGCAGATCAGCACAGCGCTGTTTTATTTATTAAAGCCGTTTGAAACGATTGGTTTTCCGGTCAATGACTTGACGATGGTGGTTCAGATCACCCTGCGTTATCTGCCCCTGGTAGCCCAAACTGCGGAAAAGACGGCCAAAGCCCAGGCCTCTCGAGGTGGAGATTGGGAGCAGCGTGGGTTTAACCCGATCCGCCAGGCAAAACGGGTGATCCCGTTGATTGTACCGATCATCGTCACCAGTCTTAAACGCGCAGAAACCATGGCGCTGGCCATGGAATCGCGTGGTTTTAACGCCGCTCAGGCGCGCAGCAGTTTTTACGAATTGAGGTTCACCTGGGTTGACGGCCTGTTGGTTATCGCTTTGCTGCTGGTGTCCATACTGATCCTGGTATCCAGCGGGTGGTTCTAAAGGTCAGCGCCTTCTTTTTTACTCCCGCGTTCAATCTGCCACCAAATGCTGACCACAGCCACCACAAGAATGGCTGACGCAACCGCTTCAGGCAGGCCATTCGCCAAAACGATCGGCGGGAGGGCCGCCCAGGGGAGAAACTCCAGGAGGCCGATCATCCCTAAAACCAGGATGGTATTCGTCAGGCTTCCACCAATCCCTGCCGCGACCAGGGCTGGGATTTTCCACCGCTTCAGCGCCCTGAAGATCAGCCAGGCAACCGGTCCAATGAACAGGCGTGGGAAGATGGATAAAAGCGGGTTGGTGAACCATACATCCGTGGGCCCAGTGGGCGCAACAGCAGCCTGGATCAGGCTGAAAATCCCAAAAATCAATCCCACTACCAGGCCAACGACCGGACCCTCAATGACTGCGCCGAGGATCACTGGCACCTGCATGATCGTAAGAGAAGCCCCTGTGATCCAGGGGATAAAACCCAGGCGGGTAACGCCCAGAAAGATGGAAATGGCGCTTAAAACGCCGGTAATCACGATTTTTCTTGTTCTGTCCTGAACCATAATGCTCCATTACCGTATTTTCTGTTCCCCATGATTATACTATCATCACAGGAAAACCCCTTGATTTTCTTCGCTGAACATCAAATAATTAAAACATGAAACCAGAAACGGAGGTTGTATGAACGATTTTGCAGACTGGCTGGCAGAAGGAGATCTCACTTCTGATGGGCGGTCGGATGAGGTGGTCGACATCGTCCTAAAATCCCCATCCTTTGTTGAAGATTTGATCAAATGCCTGGATTCGCAAAATCCAGTTGTCAGAGGCCATGCGGCGGATGCCATTGAGAAGATCAGCCGGGAGAAACCTGAAATCTTTCTCCCCCACATTCACAGACTGCTTCTGGCTGCAAAGAAAGACCCGGTGGATATGGTCCAGTTTCACCTGGCAATGAGTTTTGGCCATCTGGCTTTGTTTGCAGAGCTGGTTGACCATTTGCTGGCGGCGCTGGTGGACTTGCTGCAGGCTGAAGGCGCCTTCACCAAAACCTGGGCGATCGCCAGCCTGGGCATCATCGCTCGTTTGTACCCCAATTACCAGGCGCGCATTGTTGGTGAGATCTCAAAATTGACTGAAGCGCGCCAATCCTCGGTCCGCAAACGGGCTGAAATGTCTCTAAAATGCCTTTTAGAAGAAGAGCCTTTTCCAGAAAATTGGGTCAAGAGCCCGGCAATTCAGGCAAAAATGAGTCTATCCGCTTAAGTGCGCCAATCACAGCTTTTCCCCCAGGGTAAACGCAAGATCCCCGCGAAACGTTATGATTGAAATTCGTTTTATCCGAAGGGTGATCAATGGTATTTCTTCCCAACTTTCCGCTCTCGCCGACGGGGACGTCGGCGGAAAAATGCTATTTTAAATGCAAATATCTCTATTGAATAAGTCTTTTTGCCTTCCTTATGCATTTCCCCGCAAAGAGGACGTTGCGGGGAGCCAAATTTTTCAAGACCGCTTACTTTACGATTGGATTGGCTTTTCACATGGTCTTTATTCTTCAAGACATAATCAGTGATATACTTTGTGTGCACTTAATTCAGACAAATCGCTATTGGAGGTTAACATGAAGATTGCTTTTATCACAGATGACGGAAAAACCATCTCTCAACACTTCGGTCGAGCCTCTCATTACCTTGTGATCAAAGCTGCTGAAGGCCAGGTGATCGAACGCGAAATGCGAGACAAATTGGGCCATCAACAATATGTCCAGTCTGAAGAGGAACCCAATCACACCCAGGGAAGCGGGATGGACTCGGCCTCGCATCGAAAACACCATCAAATGGCTGAAGCGATCAGCGATTGCGATGTGCTGATCTGCGGCGGTATGGGCAGGGGGGCTTATCAAAGCATGCAGTCCTTCGGGATCCGCCCGATTGTCACCGACCGGGCTGAGATCGATCAGGCCCTGCAGGATTATTTTGAGGGGAATTTACAAGACCTGACAGAGAAATTACATTAGGATCATTTTCCTAACCACACCACAGCCCCTGGACCTCTAGATAACGAGATCCGTGGGGTTTTGGTTTAATCGTTCAGATCGTTATCCTGGTTTTCACGTGTTTACAGCTGCAGTTGTCATTGCCATTTTTAAAACAGAAGCGTTCAGTGAAATCCACGATCAGAAAAGTTGAGAAAAATCACAATGACGACCCAGGATCTGCTTACTTCAATCCTTGAAAGAACCAACCTTGAGCCGGGTTGTTTGTCAGGAAAAATTGCCCTGGTAACCGGCGCAGGCGGAGGGATCGGCTTTCAGACCGCGCGCAGCCTGCTCTGGCTGAACGCGTCTGTGATCATTGCTGAAATTGATCGAAAATCTGGAAAATTGGCTGAGAAAGTACTCTCAAAAGCGTTCGGGAAATCTCGGGTGAGGTTCATCCAAACCGATATTGGCCAACAGGCCAGCGTTAGGCGGTTGGTCAGGCAAGTACGAAACCAGTTCGAGAATGTGGATATTCTGATTAATAATGCCGCCATCGCGCCTCTTGGGACGGTCGTGGAAACGCCGATTGGGGTCTGGGATGCCAGCTATCGGGTCAACTTGCGCGGCCCCGTCATGCTGATTCAGCATTTCCTGCCTGAAATGCTCGCTCGAAAGGGTGGTTTGATCATCAACGTATCCTCAACTGGAACCGCCTATATGGGCGCTTACGAGACATTCAAATCCGCCCAGGTGCACCTGACAGAAACCCTGGATGCTGAGTTGGCGGGCAGTGAAGTGATTGCGCTGACGATTGGGCCAGGATTGGCGCCAACCACGACCGCAACTAAAGCGATTGAGGAATTGGCCCCACAAATGGGCTTGAGCCTGGATGAATTCTATGCCGCCAATCAAAATGCGATGATCAGTCCTGAAGAGGCTGGGGCTGGGTTTGCCGCAGCGGTGGTTCATGCTGAAGAATTTCGCGGTCAGGAAATTTCCTGTCTGCAGGCGTTATTCGCTGCGGGTTACCAGCCTGAAGGCACAGAAATCCTTTCTGAAACCAGCGGCCTGACCCAGGGGCAGCGCGATAAGGCCCTGGTTTTGGCAGAGTCAGTCTATGAAACATTTACCTCACAGACAGGAGCCTGGCAGGAGCGGTCGCTGTTCGAACGGCAGTGGATGCTGCGAGATTTCCGCAAAAACGCAGGGATGCCGCTGCCGGGCTGGCGCGAAGCACTCGAAAGACTCCTTGAAAGTCTCCGGGGCCGCACACCGATCCCCCGTATTCCACTTCAAGACCTCGCGGCATATTATGAACACCTGGCGGATCTGGCGAAGGGTTACACCAAGGACCCTGAGGCTTTACGTGAAAACCTGGTGCATATTCACCGCTGGCAGCAGGAAGTTGAACAATTACGCGCCTTACTCAACCCTGAATAAGGCACTTCATCTTCTTCACCGCTAAGGCTCAGATTGAAAAGCAGGCAGATGGTATGCCCGTGGGATCAATGGACTGCTGCCTGATTGCTCTTCTTGTAAGCATCATTTTCCATCTCCGCCACCGGCCGGCGCATTGTCCGGAGGGATCGCCCAATCCGAGGCTTTTTTACCAATCAGTAACGCTTCAAAGCGCTAATCACGCCCCAGGAGGATAGCCTCTGCCTGCCGAATGTCGGGATCTTCACCCTTGATCACATCCTCAACCGTCCATTCAACTGCTGTATCCGGTTGAATCCCGTAACCTTCAATGGATTGCCCGTTCAAACGTTTAAAATCACCGGTGGAATACCTGGCGAGGCCCTCCCCACCCAGCTTAAAGGTTAAAGGATTTCCGCTGGCCCCGGCTGTTCGCCTTCCAACGGTTTGGGCGCGGCCAGTGTCGGCCATTGCAGCCACAAAATATTCCCCTGAGCTGATGGTTTGATGGTCGATGAGCAGGATCACAGGTTTCTCAAAGTAAGCTCCCCGCGGTTCAACCCTGTGTTGCCCCCACTGCAGAAAACCCCGCATGGCCAGCCTGGCTGGAAAGTATTCTTCCCCATAAACAATGGGGGCCTCAAAAAACCTGCCGGCGATTTCATCCCCCAGGGCAGAATTTCCTCCCCGATTACCGCGCAAATCGATGATCAGGCCAGGTGTCTCCCAGAGTTCTCCCAGCGCCTGGTCAAAGGCCTCCACCAGATCCATCTCAGGTGAACTGCCGAAAACCACAATCCGGATGTAACCGATGCCAGAGGGCAGCCGTTTTGACGTCAGGATCGGGTTTTTGTTGTTGGTGGGGCTTTCTTCGGGCCAGAACAGATCCACCCGGTGTTCTTCACCGGCGAGATCTTGATATTGAACTTCGAGGTGGTCTTGCTCTCGGTTGGTGCTCAATAAGCTGTTAAACGCATTGGCCCGGTTCAGCCAAACTGTTGAGCCCTGGGTGATCCGCGGCGGTAAACCTTCCAAAGCATCCTCTATGGCATTTCCGCCCACTTCTAAAATAACGCTGCCGGGTTGAATTCCGGCTTCCTGGGCAATTTTTCCGGGCTGAGTCACAACGGCCTGGCCTTCGATTTCATCAACGAGGCCAAAACAGCAGCGGATGTCCACCGGCGGCCTGAGCAGGCCGGTATGAGAATCCTCCAGCTCAAGCAGCATGCGGTCGATCACCTCGTAAAAAGCCTCATCGGACGCGGTCGCCTGGACTTCTGGCAGATAGGTTTCATAGACTGCCCCCCAATCCAGGCCTTTTTCCTCAAAATATGGGTAAGCGCGGTCCATCGCCCTCCACAAACGCCTAAAAACCGCTTCATGGTCCCGGTTGATCGGTGGGAACTGCCCGTAACGAAATTGCTGAAGGATAAAGACCGTTAGCAAACAAATCACGGGGACAACCACCACAGTCAGGATACCATTCCGCAAACGTCGAGCGGTGTTTTCATTTTGGTCGATAACCGCCCAGGATTGCAGCGTCCAAAGCATGGCTGGTAAAATGCCGCCTATCAATGCGATAAGGAAATCCCAAAATGGCGCCAGGATCACCCCAGGCAGCCTGGTCAGCTGCCATGCAGCCCAGAAACCAAGGGCAAAATTGAGCCCAATCCAGGCTGCTCGACCGATAAATTGCCATTTGTTAACGCGCATCCAGGTTTTTATTTTTTGAAGGATCATACGAGGTTTCTCCTCTCAGGGTCTGCTTTAATGGCTTAGGGGTTCGATAGAACCACCCTTTTCTGAATTCGCTTGCAGGTCTGGGTCACCCAGAAATGAGATGGCGGCGACATCCATGGTCGTGGCTCTCAGAGAATCCGTCACCCGAACACGGACGCTGCTGGCATCTTTAGCCATAACTTCGGCATTTTCAGCCTCCAGGGCCTCCAAAGAGACTTCAGTGGTCTCTTCAGCCTCAACAGCCAATTGCTTAACAAGTCCTGAGCCATTGATTTCTCCGCCTTTGGCGCAAATGGACAGCGATTCTTGATCTAACTCTGACAGTTCGACGGTCATAACGCCATCCACCCACAAATTATTGAGATCTGGATAATGGATCGTAATCGCCAACGCAGTCGGGTTAACGATATTTTGGGTTTTAAGAACCAAAACGTGATTATCGACTTCAAAGGAGACCTTATTGATGAGATTATCATCGGTAGTGACACTTACAGAAGGCTGCGCCGCCTCCAAAAGGATCACATTACCAATGCCGTCTAGTCTGACCTCGGAAAAGGTGTCGGTCTCAAATTTACGACTTATGACCTCACCTGAGCCCCTTACAGAAGTACACGCAGGGAGCAAAAGGCTTGCGAAAAGAATAATCGAAATCAGGATGGTTTTTTTGGGTCAACATTTCCTCCTTGTAATACTTGGTTTTTGGCCACGAAAATCGATTCTTTAGGTTCAGGACGGATCACTGGGTTCGATTTTCGCGAAAATGGATAAAACCAGTGACCAGTCTTCAAAAAACCTGGCTGACAGCCTTGCAATCCTAACATACAAAATCCGTCATTCTAAAATATCATCCGCTTCCAGATCAGCCTTAACAACTTGTTAACTTTTTTTGGTGATCGGCTCAAAGCCCTCAGGAAGTTTTACACGCAATCAACACAAAGGTATACTTGCTTATCAAAACAAGCACTTTTCCAATAAGCGCATCGTTGCCTATATGAACAAGTCTCTAAAGAAATTTCCCTTTCACAGTCTATTGCTGCCCCTCGCCACCGTTTTAATTTTGGCGGCCCACAACCTCGGTCAAATCCAGATGAGTGTGATCAGCCGCCCTGTCTTATTTGGTGGCTTATTTTCGCTGGGGGTCTTAGCCATCTCCTGGCTCATATTCCGGGATATTGCCCGCGCTGGTTTGTTTTCTACAGGATTAAATTTTTTCCTGCTTACTTACGGTCATTTCTTTGGTTTGATGGATGGCCGCCTGATCGGCAGTTGGGTGATCGGCGAGCATCCCTATATGCTGATCTTATGGGGAGTGCTTTTTCTGGCCAGCATATACTTTCTCGTCTTTCGGCTTAAACACTTTGACAACCTCACATTGATCTTGAATGTGGTTTTGTTCCTGCTGACCCTCTTCCAGGTGGTCCAGATCATCACCTATGAGATCCGAGCGGAGATCCTTCACAATAGAACGGGTTCGGCATTAAGTCAGACTCTACTCCAGCCAGAGAACCCGGAAAGAATGCCCGATGTTTATTTCATCATCCTGGACAAATATGCCCGTTCGGATGCGCTGAGGGAATCTTTCTACGAATATGATAATCGCGAGTTCATCCAGGGCCTTGAAGCGCTGGGTTTTTGGGTCCCAAAGTGCAGCCGTTCCAATTATGCTTTTACCGTGATGTCCCTCAGTTCACAGCTCAATATGGCCTATGTTGAAGACCTGACCGATGATCCAAGCCTGAAAACCACCCGGGCATTAATCCAAAATAACCGTGTCCATGAGGCTTTTGAGGAGATCGGTTATACGACCATCGCCTTCGAAATGGGTTTTTCCTGGGGCAATATGAAACATTTTGATTATTATTTTGACGAGATCCCGGACAATATCGATACCTGGTCCTTGGATCCTTTTGAGATTCTATACTTACGCAGCACCTTGGGGATCTTGCTGTTTGAGGTGGAGACAGATATTGGCGCCCAGGTGACGCTCTCCGATGTAGAGCGCACTGCCAAGCGCACCCAGGTGATCCTGGATGTGCTGCCAGAGCTGCCCAGGCTTCCCGGTCCCAAGTTTGTCCATGCCCATATTCTCCCTCCTCACCCGCCCTTCATCTTCAATGCCGACGGCAGCCTGAACGAAAATCCAGATGAAGTCGATCCCATTGAGGGGTATCGTGAACAGCTGGCATTTATCGAGCCGAGGATTCTTGAGGTGATTGAAAAAATCATCCAAACCTCCGACCAGCCGCCAATCATCATCCTGGAAGGGGACCACGCCTTTGGAAAAAAATTCGTGACCTCTAACCTGCTGGCCCTTTACCTACCTGAGCGGGGCACAGAAGGCTTGAGTGACCATATAACCCTGGTGAATGTGTTTCCGCATGTTTTCAATACCTATTTTGGTACCGAGCTGGAAGCACGACCGGATCTGAGCTTCACGCATACGGATGACTGGTATGAGTCTGTCCCCATTGAGGAATGGAATCCAGACTGCAGGCTGCCGTAATCAACACTCTCAGGGCTGACACTGGTCGGGCGTCCCTCACAGTCAGTCACCATAGAATCGACCTGATGATTGGCATAAAAAATGCTAAGATTAAGGTATCAAAGCAACCCATCATAAGCCTACCGTTTTAAGGCCATTCGTGTATGAACCACCAGATCGTCCAACCTGACAACCCAGAATCAAATCGGTCACTGCAGAGAAGTGTGCAGCACGCCCATAATAAAAACCCGGTTGTCTCTTATTTGGCCAGTTTGGGCAGCCGGGACAGCCGCAGGGTACAGAAAACCGCTTTGGACCAAATTGCTGCCGCTCTTTCAAACGGCGCCATTGAGGACTGCCTCCATTTTCCCTGGGAGCAGCTCGATTACGGCACTGTAACGGCCATCAAAGCCTGGCTGGACGCCAAATATGCTCCGGCTACGGTGAACCGGTACTTATGTGCCGTCCGGCGGGTGATCAAAGAAGCCTGGCGTCATCACCTGATCTCTGCAGAGGAATACCAGCGCGCTACGGATGTCAAGTCCGTTTCAGCTCAGCGGCTGCCTTCCGGACGTGAGCTGGAGAATGCGGAGATCCGTGGCCTGATCGAAACCTGCCTGGCGGATAAAGACAACCCATTATTAGGGATTCGCGACGCGGCCATTATCAGCCTGATGTATTCATCGGGTCTGCGACGGGCGGAAGTGGTGGCCTTGGATTTTGAGGATCTCAATCTCGATCGGGGTGAGCTGCGAGTGATCGGAAAACGGAATAAAGAACGCAAAGCCTTCCTGGCCAAAGGCGCGGTAATCGCCCTCGAAAAATGGCTGGCTGTGCGGGGCCTGGACCCCGGCCCTTTGTTTTTTTCTGTCAATAAAGGCGGGAACATCGTCCGCCGCCGCACGGAACGTTTATCTGTCGAAGAAAAACAGGCCGGTGTACAACCCAGACAAATCGTTGCCCGGCTGAGTGACCAGACCATTTACCACCTGATCGATAAACGCGCCACTGAAGCTGGCCTGGTTAAAAAAGCGACCCCACATGATATGCGCCGCACCTTTGTCAGCGACCTGTTGGATGAGGGCGTAGACCTGGCAACCGTCTCCAAAATGGCGGGTCACGAGGATACCAACACCACCAAACGCTACGACCGGCGACCCTCCCAGGTGATGCGGGAAGCGGCAGAAAAATTAGACATTCCCTATCCGGAAGACTGAGGTTTTCCAGCAAAAACCTTCCAATGGGTGGTGAGCATCTCACTGATTTAGATTACAATGGGATCTCTTTGAGTTAGGAGCATCCATGCGTCAAGTCCAGCCCTCCCCACCCACCACTCAACGGGGATTCATCATTGCGCTGATCAGCGCCCTAATCCTGGCCTTTACCGGGATCCTGATTCGAATGGTCTCGGAGGATTACCAGCTGCCTGCCCTGGTGATCGCCTTCTGGCGGGATTTCTTTGTAGTGTTATGCGCGCTTCCAGTTTTATTCGTCATCCAACCGCACTTATTGAAATTTCCAGTTCAGGACCTGCCGTTCTTAATTCTGTTCGGCATCCTGTTGGCGGTGTTCAACGTTTTTTGGACTCTGGCCGTCACCCTGACCGGCGCGGCCGTGGCAACCGTGCTGGTTTACTCTTCGGCAGCATTTACAGCGGTTCTCGGCTGGTTGTTCCTCAAAGAGAGCCTTGGGTGGAAAAAGATCATGGCAGTAGGGCTGTGCCTGGCTGGTTGTGTCCTGGTTTCTGGCGCTATCCAGGCTGAAGCTTGGCGAACCAATCCCGTGGGGATCGTCACCGGCCTGTGTTCAGGGCTGCTCTATGCCCTTTACAGCTTGATGGGCCGCCGGGGGGCTCAGAAAGGTTTGAATCCCTGGACGATTTTATTGTATACCTTTTTATTTGCAGCGCTCATCCTGCTCTGTTTGAACCTCCTGCCGTTCCGTTTCATCCCCGGCACAGCTGATGGCCCTGAGGAACTTTTTCTGCTCAGAAAAGCCTGGCGGGGCTGGCTGCTTCTCCTGGTTCTGGCTGCCGGCCCAACGCTGTTGGGTTTTGGGTTGTATAATGTCAGCCTGGGATTGCTGCCCTCCAGCACAGCCAACCTGGTCCTCACGCTGGAGCCGGTCCTAACGACCTTGATTGCCTTTTTCTTGCTGGGAGAACGGCTGTCGGTGCCAGAGATCTTCGGCAGCGCTCTGGTGATTGCCGCTCTGGTCCTCTTGCGGCTGCGAATCCAAAAAAAACCATCCATCATCCACACAACATGAAAGATGATTGGTAATCATTACTTCTAAAATTTATTTCTCGCTTTGTTGTCTTGCGGCAGATACTGTTTTTCAATGCCCTAATCCTGTTGTTGACATCCACAACCAACCGTACTATGATTAATCCATCCATAAACCATCCGAATAGATGGTATTTAGATGTTTTGGAGGGCAGAGACGATGTCAGACACAGAAAAGATCACAGTTAATATCGGGATTGTGGATCTCGGCAGGATCGATTTGCTTGTTCAGGAAGGTTTTTACGCCAGTCGGGCTGATTTCATCCGCACAGCAATCCGCAATCAGCTGGAGCGACAAAAATCTGCCGTGGATTCCATCTCCAACCGAAAATCAATGGTCATCGGTACCCTGGGATACAACCGCAGCGAGCTTGAAAAAATGCGTGAAAACAATGAAATGGTCAATGTCAAAGTGATTGGGTTATTTATCTTATCAGATGACGTCACCCCGGAACTGGCCCTGGACACCATTCAATCCGTGACTGTCAGAGGGGTTTTTAAGGCGCCGGAAGATGTGAAAGACGCCTTACAAGAGCGGCTGAATTAGCGTGATTGATTTTATTAAGGATTGATTTCTGATGGTAAGATTGTCCCAACTTCAGTGGAGATTGTAACCGCTCAGCTGAATAAAAGACCAAGCAAAGTTTAAAAACT
>CAZLEK010000011.1:29504-48879 GCA_964558525.1 uncultured Candidatus Brevefilum sp. | reverse complement strand
CCCTTCGGATAAAAAGAATTTCAATCTTAACTTTTCGTGCGGAGCTTGCAATTGCCCCGCCCTGCCTGGTTACTTTATTGCAGGATGGTTGGGGGCGTGTTAGAATCAAAACAGCAGTTAATCATTTTAGGAGATTTCATGGCAAAATTGGTCGAGGTGGAAATCGATAGCGTGCGTGTCAGCCTGACAAATCAGCAGCGCATCGTGATCTTAAAAAGAGTCAATGAAGAACGTTTCCTTCCGATCTGGATTGGGTTATACGAAGCGGAAGCGATCACCATCGCCCTGCAGGAGATCCAGGTAGCCCGTCCACAGACTCACGACCTGCTCAAAACCATTATCCAAACGCTTAACGCCAGATTGATCCAAGTTGAGATTGTTTCGCTATCCGACGATGTGTTCTACGGCAGCCTGATCTTGGAACTCAACGGCGAAAGGCGAGAGGTGGACTGCCGGCCTTCCGATGCCCTGGCTTTGGCGGCTCGCATGGATGTCCCCATTATGGTCTCAGAGGATGTGATGAGCCAGGCGGGAATCGTCCCGGAAGAGGACATCACCGAAGCTGATGCTGAAGCGCTGGACGAAGAGGAACTGGCTGACTTAGAAGAGCAAGACCTGGATATTTTTGAAGACTTCCTTCAAAACTTTGATATTGATGACCTGAGCTCGGATGATGAAGAGGATCAGGAAGACCAGGAGTAAATCCCCGGTTGGCCCCAAACCCCATCAAACCGGGCGTTTTCAGTTGATTGGATCCCCGGGATTTTATACAATAGTGGTACCGCAGATCCGCCCCTAGGACAGAGATTTTGAAACGGTTGTCATGACGGATGATATTGACCTCAACGAAAATACGCTATCCGAAGCTTTAACCCTCCCCAGTAACCGGGATGCAGAAGAGGCCCTGATTGGAGCAGTGTTGATCAACCAGGACATCTTCCTGGATGTGTCCCAGTTTTTGAGCGCGGATGATTTCTTCATCGTACGCAACCAGTGGATCTGGGAAGCTTTTCAACAAATCAAAGAAACCCGCGATCCGATTGACCTGGTAACCGTGACCGAAACCCTGGCAAATCGCGGGCAGTTGGATGAGGTTGGCGGCCAGGCATACCTGATCTCGCTGATCAATCGTGCCCCGAATGCCTATCATGCCGAGTCCTACGGACGGATCATTGAACAGAACGCCATCCGCCGGCGAATGCTGGACGCCGCCAACGAAATCGCCCGTCTGGCTTATCACCAGGATCAATCGATCGATACGGTTGTGGATGATGCCGAAAAAGCGATCTTCAACGTCAGTGAGCGACGGATCAAACGCGACCTCAAGCCCATCAAAGAAGTCGCCAATGAATACTACACCCGCATCGAAGAGATAGAAAGCCGGGCTGGGGATATTTACGGCGTTCCCACCGGGTTGATCGACATCGATAACCTTTTAGGCGGCCTGCAAAAATCTGACCTGCTGATCGTGGCCGGACGGCCGGGCATGGGCAAGACCGGCTTCCTCCTCGGCACCATGCGCAATGCGGCCCTGGTGCACAAAAAACATGTGGCGATGTTCTCCATGGAGATGTCCAACGAGCAGCTGCTGCAGCGCATGATCGCCATGGATACTCGGATTGACACCCAGCGGCTGCGCACCGGCAAGCTGAACGGCAGTGAGTGGGACATCTTCTTTCAGGCGCTGGACAACTACGCCAACACCATGATCTTCCTGGATGACACCCCAGCAATCACCCCCCTCTCCCTGCGAACCAAGTGCCGCCGCCTGCATTTGGAATACGGCCTGGATCTGGTGATCGTGGATTACTTGCAGTTGATGACTGGCGACACCCGCACGGATAACCGGGTTCAGGAAGTTTCGAACATTTCGCGCAACTTGAAAGTGCTGGCAAGAGAATTAAACGTCCCCGTTCTGACCGCGGCCCAGCTTTCGCGCGCTGTAGAGCATCGTCAGGGTAAAAAACCTCAGCTCTCCGACCTGCGGGAGTCCGGCTCACTGGAGCAGGATGCGGACATCGTCATGTTCATTGATCGAGACCCGCTCAGTGAAGAAGCAGATCAACGTAATAAGGCTCAGATGATCGTTGCCAAACACCGCAACGGCCCCACCCACAGCGGCATTGACCTGGTCTTTATCGATGAACTGGCAAAATTTGAAAACGCTGCCAAAGGGCGGCCGTGAGGCCGCATGGTGATCGTATCATGACTTCCCAACCGACCCAACCCTTTTCAGGTTTTCGGGAAGATCAGTTGGAACTGGTCCGGGTGCCTGAAACCTTTTTCACCCAATTACTGCCCCTGATCGATTCCCTGACCCAGCTGCGCCTCCTCCTGTACCTGTTTTGGTATTTTGAGCAGCAGGAAGGCGAGATCCGCTATATTCTCGACAAAAACCTTGCTGCGGATCCCACCCTCGTGGAGATGACTGGCGGTGAAGCAGAGCTGGCCGCAGCTCTGCAGGGTCTGATTGATTTGGGCGCGGTTCTGGCAGCCCAGCCGGAGAACGAAGAAGACGTGCATTACTTTATCAACAGCCCCCAGGGGCGTGCAGCGGTCAAGGCCATTCGCAACAGCCAGTGGCAGCGCAATATTCAATCCAGGATCCCCGTTCAGATGCCAGGTGAACAGCCAAATATTTTTAAACTTTATGAGCAAAATATTGGTGTGATCACGCCCATGATGGCAGAGATCCTCAAAGAGGATGAAAAAACCTACCCCAACACATGGATTGAAGAGGCTATCCGCATTGCAGTCACCCGCAACGTGCGCAGATGGAAGTATGTCCAGGCGATTTTAGAACGCTGGCAAACAGAAGGACGTGGAAATGAGCAAAATCGACGAGACGATTCGCAAGATCCGGACAGCTACAGAAAAAGCTGGCTCAGAAAAAAATAGGGACGGCGAAACCGAAGGGCCCATCCGCCAGGTAAAAATGCCGGGCGACCCCAACTGCCCCATCTGCGGCGGGATCGGCTACCTGCGCCGCGATCTGCCTATCGACCATCCAGACTTTGGCAAGATCATCCCCTGCTCCTGCCGTTCAGAAGAGATCACCCAAACCGCGCGCCGGCGTCTGTTCCGGATGAGCAGCCTGGAGGCGCTTAAAGAATTAACCTTTGCTAATTTCGAAAAACGCGGCCGGGTGGGGCTGGGCGCCACCCAGGCCAATTCCCTGGAAAACGCCTACAACCAGGCCAAGAACTTTGCTGAACAGCGTGAGGGCTGGCTGTTGATGATCGGACGCTACGGCTGCGGAAAAACCCACCTGGCAGCAGCAATCGCCAATGAGGCAATTGAGTCCGGCACAGCGACACTTTTTCTAACCGTGCCTGACCTGCTCGATTGGCTGCGCTACGCCTATTCCGGCGGGGATATGAGCTTTGAGGAGCGGTTTGAGGAAATACGCGAGATTCCCCTGTTGATCCTGGACGATTTCGGCACCCAAAATGCCACCGCCTGGGCCCAGGAGAAGATCTTCCAAATCCTGAACTTCCGCTACATCAACCAGCTGCCCACAGTGGTCACCAGCAACCTGATGATCAATGACTTTGAAGGCCGCATCCGATCGCGCCTTCAGGATCCCAACCTGGTGACGGTGGTCAAAATTCTGGCCCCGGATTTCCGCAACCCCACCGATGATACCGGTCATCCGGAATTATCCACCCTGTCTCTGCACAGCCGGCAAACCTTTGGCAACTTCAGCCTCAGGCAGGGAGAAAAGCTCCCCAAGCAGGATCTAAAGGATCTAAAAACCGCTTTTGAAATTGCCCGGGAATACGCAGAAACCCCCAGAGGCTGGCTGCTGTTCACCGGCCCGTACGGCTGCGGCAAGACCCACCTGGCCGCAGCGATTGGCAACTACCAGGCCTCGATGGGCTTTCCGCCCCTGATGGTCAGCGTGCCAGATCTGCTCGATCACCTGCGGGCCACCTTCAGCCCCAACAGCAATGTGTCCTTGGACCGGCGTTTTGAAGAGGTGCGGAAATCCCGAATGCTGATCCTGGACGATCTGGGAACCCAATCAGCCACACCCTGGGCCAGGGAAAAGCTCTATCAGCTGTTTAACTACCGCTACAATGCGGAACTGCCCACGGTGATCACCACCTCCAGTAAAACCGATGAGCTGGACCCAAGGCTTTACAGCCGGATGCAGGACGAGCGGATCTGCAGGATCATCGTCATTCCCGTCCCGGCCTTCCAGGGAAAGCCATAAATCTCGCGGTCCGACAACAACTTGTGCATTAAACGAACAGCGCTCCCGGTGAGATGCCGGGAGCGCTCGTTCAATAGAAAAGGAGAAGAAGATGAGCTTGCTAATCCCATCCTTCTTACCATGATTTTCGACTCCAAGTATTGGAATCTTATTAGAATTGTAAGACACGCATCAACAGAAATCAACATCTCTGGAAAAACCTCGCCCTCAGGGCGTTTTGCAAAACCAGCAAAAGACGTTCAACCCGCTGAATTCGACAGATTTTGCCCCTCTCATCACCTGGAAGTCGAGATTATCCATCACTCAATATCACTTGAGCCCGACAGCCTGCGCGGCCGGATCAAAAAGCCGCTCAAGCCCAACAAGCCAAAAATAACCGCGCTGACAATGAAGGTGGAAAAATAATCCCACTTCAAGATAATGGGCGCAAAGAGAAAGGGCGCGGTAAAGGGTCCAAGCGACATTAAAGTGGCGTAAACGCCGTTGGCGCGGCCGCGCACCCTGATGTCCACAACATGGGACAGCCAGTTTGCCAGATTGGCATTGTTCAAACCCATACAAAAACCGAGGATCAACTCACCGATAATCACAGGCGTCCAGGACCTGGCCAATCCTAGGATCAAGAAACCCGAAAAGAACAAAAAATAATTCCCTATCGCAATGCCCCTGAACTGGTTTCTGCGGCTAAGACTGCCATATACAATGCCCGCAATAAATGAGAACAGGCTGCTGGCTGCCCCCAACCAGCCCACCGCCTGCCCCCCGGCGCCTAAAACAGCGGCCAGGAAATAGGCGATATATACGGGAACCGTCACAAAAGAAAACTGGCTGAAAAAACTGGCAGAAAAGATGTACACTTTTTCAGAGTCCAACTTAAGCTTGAATTTTTGCGTCAGATCAGTTTTCTCTGATAGGATTGCGGGTTCCCTGATGGCCAAGAATGCCAGCGGTAATAGAAACAGCAGCGGTAAATACGATAAAAACGCCAACCGCCAATTGATCTCAGAGATCAATCCCCCGAGCGGCAAAAACACGATACTGGTCAACCCGCCTATGGCTGCCTGGCGGCCCATAAACTTCGTTCTCTCGGCGCCATCGAAATAATCTGCAATCAGGGAATTGGTGGCCGTCATGGCCCCCGCAATGCTCAGCCCCACCAGGGCCCGCGTGAAGAGGATCCCGCCCAAGGAACCAAAAACCGCCCCCAAACTGCCCCCCAATCCGCCAATCAGGATTGAAAGAACCAGGACGGGCTTCCTGCCTAACTTATCCGCCAAATAGCCGGCCAGGGGCCCTCCTAAGATCACAAATAGCGCCGGCAGCGTGAAAACCAGCGGCACCCAGAAAGCTGCCCCGGGAGCACCAGCGAAATAGGCTGTCATATTAGGAATGACCGGAGAGAGGCTGGATCCGGCGGTGATCGATAGGTTCGCGCCGAGCAGCAGAACGAGCCGAGCGCCAAGGGGTATTGAATTTGAGGTTGAAAATGGTTCTTTGGATAGCATAAATAAATTCATCCGTCTGGGCTGATGCCCCTATGGGTGATCATAATTCAAGTTTGTGGGCGGCCTGCTTTGATACCACAGGTAGCCCGTCACCGCGACCACCACCAGCAGCATGCCAAGCCATTGCAAGCGCGAAGTCAACCGTTCCCCAAGGAAGAGCCAACCAAACCACAGCGCCGCCACTAACCTCAGGGCCAGCAGACTGGAGACCAGAGGAGCGCCCAGCTTCCGGAGGGTGGTGATGTTACCAATCTTACAGCCAATCTCCACCCCGATGGCGATGGAAAAGAGCGCCAGGATAGCCCGCCAATCCATGGACAGGAAAGCTGACCAATCTTCCCCAGCTGCTAAGCTTAACCCCCCCATAAAAACAGTCAGTATGCTGATCTGTGAAAAATAGACAATTTCAAAGGGCAGTCCAATCTCCTCACCGCGCTTAACGATCATCATGTAACCCGCAATCGTAAAAGTGGCCAGGAAAGCAAATAAAATGCCCAGGCTGTCTTCCGGTGTCAGCAAGGACGTAATGGGCTGGTTCACCAAGCCTCCAAAGATCATCAAGGCGCCTCCCACCACGGATGTGGAAATCGCCAGCAGAGTGAACCTGGGCAGGGGCTTCTTGACAAACACTCCATTCAACAGCACCACGAGAAATGGCGCCAGCAAGTTGATCAATTGGACGATATAGGTTTTTGTGAATCTGGCGGCAAAGGTTAAGAAAATCGTCCGCAGGATCACAAAGGCCAGCATGGCCCACAAAGTTTTTGATTTCCAGAAACGCTGATCAATCCTGGGGATGATCTGCCAGGACATGATAGAAAATGCAACCAGATCCGTCAGGGCGATCACGGCCAACCCGGGCAGACCGGCTACTGTCTGCAAATAACGCAGGGGGATCATGCTGGCGCCAATCGCTGCCTGAACAACGAGGGCAAGGACAAGCCAGCCTGCACCCGGCCTGGCAGTTTCCGCAGGCATTATTGTGCTCCCTTCCTGGGGTCGGCGCTGCCGCGATCGGCGCTCAACTGAAGTAAAACAACGGCAGTAACCACCAGCACGCCCCCCAACCATTGTTGGGGTGTCAGTGTTTCGTTCAAAAAGAGGGTCGAGAATAATACAGTAAAAACCGGCTGCAGCGAAACGATCACCGAACCGCGTGCTGCGCCGATCAACTGTAAGCCCACATTGACCGATAGCAGCGGCAGCAGGGTGCCCAAAAGGCCTAAGGCAATAACCAAAACCCAACCCAAAGCTGAACCCGGGAACCCCAGTCCGAGCAGGGGGATCCACAGCAGGCTGAAACCCAATGCGCCGGTCAGCATCCACCGGGTACCGCGAAGCTTGGATTCGCGCCCTCGAAAAAAGCCCTCGCTTAACACAAAATACGTTCCAATCGCAAGCACATTAAGCGTTGTAATTGCAAATCCAACCGGATTAATCGCAAGCAAAGAACCAGGATCATACACGGTCAAAAACAAACCCAAAAAGGTGAGCGGCAGCCCCAACCAGATCAAACGCGGCACTGATTTTCCTGTTAGTAATGCGTAGAGCACAATCAAAGAGGGATAAATATAAAGAATGATGATGTAAATGGATGAAGGCAGGTAGTCCAGCGCAAATACCGCTGAGAAGCCGGAGACGCCGAAGACCCCACCCAGGATCAAGAATTTGATCGGGATGGGTCTCTGCAGGATCTCTTTTGGCTGCCGGACAAGCGCCAGCACCCAAATGGACACCCCAGCAATTACAAAGCGCCAGATCGACACATGTGAGGGTTCCAATCCAGTGATTTCAGGAATGGTTTTCATCAAGATGGTGGCTGACCCCAACCCAAGAGCCGTAAGGACCATTAATAAGAAACCGGTAATTTTTGTTTTCATTGTTTATTCTCCACAAAATGTCAGCGTTCATTATACTGGCTTCTCCCCGATCATCATCTACCCGGAAAGATACCCACACCAGTTTTGGATCACAGAGGGGGTTCAATCTCGGGTTTTCGGTTGTCGAATCCGAGCGCTTTTGGCGAAGATGTCCCGATAATTTTCTGATCAGGAAAAGAGATGCTTCAAAAGTTGGTTTACTTCGTAGGGAGGCCGCGAATGGGCGTCCTTCAGCATACCTTGTTTTTCGACACTCGCATCAAATATTATTGACTTATTTGGATAAATATAGTAAACTTTATACAAATAAGCCCTCCCCCCATAGGGGGGGGGTAGGAGAATTCTATGAATCACAATCACACGGACACCATCCAGCGTTTGAAAACTATTGAGGGTCACATTCGCGGCATTCAAAAGATGCTGGAGAAAGACGAATACTGCATCGATGTCATCCGCCAGATCCAGGCGGTGCAAGCCGCGCTTAATAAAGTCAGCGCTCACATCCTGGATGGGCATTTGAACTCCTGCCTGATGGACGCCGTCCAGGGGGATGACCCGGCCGCGCGTCAGCAGGTCCTCAATGAAATTACGGAAGTGTTCGAAACAGCCAACAAAGTTTAGCCAAACAAGGAGATTACCCATGAAATCCGCAGCGTATAGCGTTCCCAATATTTCTTGCAAGCACTGCACCCATACCATCACTATGGAATTATCTGAGATTCAAGGTGTGGCCAAGGTGGATGCGGACGTTCAAACCCAGCTGGTCAAAGTTGATTTTGAGGAACCAGCCACAGAGCAGGAGATCAAGAACACCCTGGCGGAAATCAATTACCCCGCCGCAGAGTAAAAATATGAGCGAACAAAAACACCTGACCCTCCCTATTCTGGGGATGACCTGCGCCAACTGTGTTGCCACGGTTGAGCGCAACCTGAATAAAGTGGAGGGTGTTGAAACAGCCAATGTCAACCTGTCCTCGGAGCGGGCCGCCGTCAGCTACGACCCCAAAAAGGCCACCCTTAAGGATTTCATCGCGCGGGTCGAGCGCGCCGGTTATGAGATCGCCATGGGCGAAGCCTCCCTGGGGATCAAGAACCTGTCTGACTCCGTGGATGTGCAGCATCTCGAAAAAGCGCTCCATCAAACCGAGGGCGTGATCGAAGCCAGCGTGAACCTCGCCACAGAGAAAGCCGTGATCAAGTATGTACCCACGGTGATCAGTCAGAACGAACTGCGTCGAAAGATCCGGTCGGCAGGGTTTGAGACCCTTGAGGCGGATGTGGAACTTGAAGACGCTGAAGCCAAGGCGCGTAAGGCCGAAGTTGCCCAGCAGAGAAGGCTGTTGATCGTAGGCCTGATCTTCACCATCCCGCTCTTCATCCTTTCCATGGGCCGGGATATGGGCCTGCTACCAGCAGCCCTGGCGAATGCACCCTGGGTCGATTACCTCCTCTGGGCCCTGGCGACCCCCGTCCAATTTTATGTCGGCTGGCAGTATTATGTGAATGGGTTCAAATCCGTTCGCAATGGTGCGGCCAACATGGACGTGCTGGTGGCTTTGGGATCTTCTGCAGCCTATTTCTATTCCATCCCCATCACCCTCGGTTGGATCCCGGGACATGTCTATTTTGAAACCTCCGCGGTGATCATCACCCTGGTGAAGCTGGGAAAATACTTTGAAGCCAAGGCCAAGGGCGGCGCCAGCGACGCCATCCGCAAGTTGATGGACCTGCGCCCCCGCAGGGCTTATGTGGTCCGGGATGGCATCGAGGTTGAAGTCCGGGTGGACGAGGTTGAGGTGGGCGACCTGGTACTGGTCCACCCCGGCGAAAAGATCCCGGTGGACGGCGTCGTGGTAGACGGCCGCAGCACCGTGGACGAATCCATGCTGACCGGTGAGTCCCTCCCTGTAGAGAAAACCCCTGGCCAGGAAGTCATCGGCGGGACCATTAACAAATTAGGGTTGCTGAAATTTGAGGCCACCAAGATCGGCAAAGAAACCGCACTGGCCCAAATCATCAAACTGGTGGAAGAAGCCCAGGCCAGCAAAGCCCCCATCCAAAATCTGGCGGACAAGATCTCGGCGATCTTTGTGCCCGTGGTGATCGGCATTGCTGTCGTAACGTTTCTGGTGTGGTACTTCCTGATCCCCTTGGCCCCCAACGCCCCGGTGAACCTCTTCACCCGCGCCCTGATCAACACCGTGGCGGTTCTGGTGATCGCCTGCCCCTGCGCCATGGGGTTGGCCACCCCGACCGCCGTCATGGTCGGGACGGGAAAAGGGGCCCAATTGGGCATTTTAATCAAGAAGAGTGAAAGCCTGGAGCGCGCCGGCGACATCACGACCGTCGTGCTCGATAAAACCGGCACGATCACCCGCGGCCAACCTGCGGTCACACGAATCCACCTGTACGATTTCAAACAGGATGAAAACGAGCTGCTCCGCCTGGTGGCCTCCGTCGAAAAAGGCAGCGAACACCCCCTGGGTGAAGCGCTGACCGCTGAAGCCATTACACGCGGCATTGAATTGAGTGAGCCCCTGGGCTTCTCGGCTATCGCCGGCCACGGCGTGCAGGCGGAAGTCGAAGGCCGCCGGATCCTGGTGGGCAGCCGGCGTTTGATGGAATCTCAGGGGGTGGATTTTGAAGCTATTGAAACAGACCTGAGGCACCTTGAAGAGGCAGCCAACACCCCCATCCTGGTGATGATTGACGGGCAGCTGGCGGCGGCCATTGGCGTGGCCGACACCATCAAAGAAGGCTCGCTGCAAGCAGTAAAGCAGCTGCACGCAATGGGGTTAGAAGTCGCCATGGTCACCGGAGACAACCAGCGTACAGCCCAGGCCATCGCTGACCAGGTCGGCCTGGATAAGGTCCTGGCGGAGGTTTTGCCAGGCGACAAAGCCGCTGAGATCAAGAAGCTTCAGGAGGCCGGCCAGATCGTCGCCATGGTTGGCGATGGGATCAACGACGCGCCCGCCCTGGCGCAGGCCGATATCGGCATCGCTATCGGCACTGGCACCGACGTTGCCATGGCCTCAGCCCCAGTGGTCTTGATCAGCGGGGATCTGCGCGGCGTCCCGAAAGCGATCGCCCTTTCTCGCAAAACCCTGAAGACCATCAAACAAAACCTGTTCTGGGCGTTCTTTTATAACACGATCCTGATCCCTGCCGCTGCTTTGGGGTTTCTGAACCCGATGCTGGCCGCCGGCGCGATGTCTTTCAGCAGTATCTTTGTCGTCACCAACAGCCTGCGGCTGCGCCGCTTCAGATCCTGACCTTTGAACAACCTGTGCTGATTAGAAAGAAAAAACTATGCGAAAAAGAAAAAACCGTTTGCTGCTTCCCATCATCCTGTTCATCACTGTGCTGATCCTCAGTGTCGGCGGATTGATCCTGGCTGATAATTTACGGCAGGCAAGGATTGCCAATCCGGGACAGATCTCCAACCAGGATGAAATCCCCCGTATGACTGCTGAAGAAGCCTATCAGGCCGTTAGCAATGGTGACGCGATCCTGGTGGACACCCGGAGCGAAGCCGAGTTTAATGCCCAGCACGCTGCCGGCGCCATCAACATTCCTGTCAACCAGGCTGAATCCTTGGTGAACGGCCTGGATCCCACCACATGGTATATCACCTACTGCACCTGACCAGCTGAAAATACAAGCGCCCGTGTGGCGCTGGTCATGCTGCAGAACGGGATCGAACGAGCCAACCCCATCCTGGGCGGTTATGAAGCCTGGATCGAAGCGGGATACCCGGTTGAACCTTAGCAGCCAATCAGCAGAAAACCCTTCCCATCAAAATCGGGAAGGGTTTTTTGATTCCTGCAGGCGCCATTTCCTGCACACCAATCGGCAGGAAACCCCCATTTAACAGGTATGTTTTTTAGCTATCGCCATTTGCGTTTGAAGCCTGGTGATTGTAGCCGTTTCGATGATTGTTCTTATGAAAGGCTTCTGGTTGGCCGGAACCATCAAAATGAGGTGAGTCTTTCAATCCCAGATCCAGCCAGATCTCACGCCAACTGCGTCCCTGATCCACGCGCATGGACAGGATCTCTTCCAGACTAAAATCCTCAGCCACGCGGGTGTAGGTTTCCAATAACAATTTGACTTCCCTGACCCCTAAGCCATATTCGCAGAAAACCACCAACAGATCTTCGTAAGCCATATGGTAATGCTCAGCGATCCGGGCGATCACCGAATGGGTCTCCAGGCCTTCACAGGCTGGATGCGGCCCCTCTGGCTCTTGTGTCGGCGCCGAGGTGGCGGTGGTCGGCAGCGGCGCAGGTTCTGTTGCCTCAGGTGTTGGTTTCTGTGGTTCTGGGGTCGGTTGGGGAGGATCCGGCGTCGGTTGAGGGGGGTCTGGGGTTGGTTGGGGCGGTTCAGGCGTTGGCTCCGGGGGCGCGGTCGTTTCGACGGGGTAGCCCTCATCCACCGGGTAACTGTCATCACCACCCTTTTGGGCAAACACAGTGCCCGTGCTGATCGACGCCAGCAAAAAGATGATCGCAAGTATGATCGCAGAAATCGTCTTCATAAGGTCCTCTTTTTCGATACTGATAATTGGCATGCATGGGGATTAATGAAAGTTGAATGCCAGTAACCTTTTAATCCCATCATGATGCATTTCTATCTTATTACATCCCAGTCTGAAGATTGGTTTAACTGACCTTCCCGGGATTTAGATTAAAGCAAAACCTTCCCAAAGTGAACTGGGAAGGTCTGAAATTGCTTAGGTTATTCAGGCAAAGTCAGGGACGATTGCCATTCCTCGGATGGCCTTTGTCCTTATCCTTCCCGGGAGGGTTTCCTGGATTTTCCGGCGGTTTACCCTGACCTTGACCGGGATTTCCTGGGTTCTCATTCTTATCCTGTCCAGGAGGATTTCCATTATTTCCCGGATTTTTGTCCTTGTCCTGTCCAGGCGGATTTCCTGGGTTTCCAGGCGATCCATCCTTATCCTGGCCAGGGGGCAGGTCGGGGTTGTTTTCGTTTTCCATAGAGTCTTCTGCGCCTGCATTGCTCGTCTGATGCTTGAATTTTTCACGCTTCTGGTTCCTGGCAAAGCCTTCCATCGCATCTGGATCTTCGGTCTCTTCGGGCGCTTCCGTTTCCTCAGTATCTTCGCCATGGCGGCCGCTGCCAATCAAACCGGCATCCTGCCAGATCTCGCCCCATCCCAGCTCATCTTCCATACGCATCCTCAGGATTTCATCAACCGTCAGGGACTCTTCAGTTCGGGCAATCGTTCTGAACATATGCACGATCTCGCCGATCCCAAAACCATATTCGCAGAAATAGGTCAGTAAATCTTCACTCGAAACCTCATACTGCACCTCGATCTGGGATAAAACCGGGTGGGCAACAAGCCCCTCACAAACCGGGTTGATTTCATCTTCCTCTTCAGCAAGACCTTCTTCCGGTTCTTCCGTAGGCTCTGCCTCGGGCGTCTCGGTTGGCTCATCTGTTGGTTCTTCAGTAGGCTCTTCTGTTGGGTCCTCGGTAGGGTCTTCGGTTGGCTCTTCTGTTGGTTCCTCGGTTGGCTCAGGTGTGGGTTCGTGTGTGGGCTCTTCTGTTGTCTCCACGGCCACTACACGGCCATCTTGATCAATCTCTTGTGCAAAAGCCGACCCCGTCCAGATCAGCCCAACTACAAAAACGAGGCCCAAAACCAGCGCGATGCTTTTATTCATAGCTGCCTCCAAAATGGTTATTGAATTTTTGTTTGATCGCCTTGCATGGGAAGGGTTAAAAGATCAATTGCCCAAGCACGGGATGATTCATCTTAATCACAGCAGGCATCAAAACAGTTTAACTGCGGAACATGTTTCAATATCTATCAAAACGCATACCTCCCATGCCTTAGCAGGTTAATCAGTGACTGGGATTCTCTTGAACTGGCTCCCAAAACTTCTTAACGCACAGCATAAACACGAGACCGGACCATCATTAACTTTAGATTCGAGAAGATTAGAAATTTAAACAGGGGATTTTAAGCTCAACTCGGAATGGCTTTTCGCGCCAGCTTGTCTACCTTTTCGTTAAGCACATTCCCAGCGTGCCCCCGCACCCACCGCCATTGAACTTGATGACGGGAGATCTCTTCATCCAGCTTCATCCACAGGTCAACATTCGCCAGCTTACCCCCCTTGCGACGCCAATTTCGGCGCTTCCAATGAGGCAGCCACTCGGTGATTCCCCGCTTCAGATATTCCGAATCTGTGTAGAGCGTCACCTGGCAGGGCTCAGTCAAGGCTCGCAAGGCTTCCAGGGCCGCGCGCAGCTCCATCCGGTTGTTGGTGGTGTCCTTTTCTCCGCCAGAGATCGCCTTTTCGTGCTTGCCAAAACGCAGGATCGCCGCCCAACCACCAGGGCCGGGATTGCCCTGGCAGGCGCCATCGGTATAGATCGTCACATTGGGCTGTCCCACCTTCACTGGGAGGGACCCACCAGATTGGTGATCATCTGATCCAATTCATCCAGCACTTCTTCGGGTGAGAGGTCTTCCGATTGGATTAACCGAAAGGCAGCATCCTGCAGCAGCCATTGTGACAGCCCCCAGGCTTCACTCATCGGCAAAGCGACCGCATTTTCCAGGAGTGCCGCACCCTCCGCCCACTGCGGATAATCTGCAGCAAAGTCTTCCAATAAAGGCAGCGCTGACCGCCGCACAGGTAAGCTGAACAGGGACCGCACCAGCCTGTCCTGGACCTCAGGGGACGCCAGATGTCGGGCAAACAGCCAGGCTGCCAGCTGGTTTTCAGGCGTGTCCGCCCCGATCATCAATCCCGGACCATCAATCACGACCGACTCTCCCTCAGGGCCTGGAAAGCCGATCACTGTCCATTGATCTTCACTTTCCACAGCGCTCATCCAACCAGTCTGGTGCGGGATTTGATCCAGCGTACCCGCGTAGGAAAGGGCATATCGGTTGGCAAAATAATAATACGGATCCGGCTTCCGTCCGATCCAGAAGCAGCCCTGATCGTAGGCATCCTTCAGATAGCCAAAGGTCGCTTTCCCAGAGTCTGTATTGAATTCTGGAGCGCCAGATTCAGGCAAATCACCGCCAAAAGAATAAAGCCAGCCAGAAAGGACTCCTGGTTCGAGGTTGAGGATCCACCCGCCCGTGCCGTCATTGTCTGGATTGGCATCATCTCGATTGGCAAAAACGGCATCGCAAGACTGCGTGCGAAAATCCGCCTCGCCCTCTGGCAGGCCGCTGAAACCCAGGGATTCCGCCCAGGTGGTGTTAAAAAACAAGACCCAGGCCTGGGGCGCAATGGGTAAAGCGGTTAAACTTTCCGCCTGTCTGAAAGGCGCCAGCAGAACATTGGGGATGTCATTGCGCGCTTCTTCATCCAAACCCCACTCCGGGTCACTGAAGTAATCATCCAGCGGGATGGTTTCATACCCAGCTTCGAGGCCGCTGAGCTGGTATGGATGCAGGGCGATCAATCCAGGCCCATCACCCGCCTCAACATCCTGGGAGAGCGCTGCCAGCAGGGCTGTCTCCCCACCATGGCCCTCCACATCCACCCAGATATCCCAGGGATTCGTCAGGGAAAACTGGGTGGCAATCGCTTCTAATGCATCCGCCGTTTCGCCCGTCCAGGGGTGCATGAAGCGCACAGAAATCCCTGCCAATTCCTCCGATTGGACATCAATGGCCGGCGCCGTGGTCGGTGTGGCGGATGGGCGCGGTGTGGCTGTGGGCGATTTTGTCTCTGTTGGTTCGAGTTCCGACGGATCCGTGACAGCTTCTGTGAGGGAAGGAGACGGCTTACAGCTGGCCAACACCAGCATCACCAATAACAAGACGGGCAGGCCGAACCGACAAGGGCGTGTTAACTTGGAAGGGTAGTTTTTTTTCATTGGACGATCACCAGAGGAACCGGGATGAATAACAACATGAATACGATCAGGGCAGCTACCCCCAACACCTTGCGCTTTCGATCAATCGGCGTGATCTGGTCCAACGGTTCAGCGTATCGCCGGCCGAAGAAGAAGATCAAAACGGCCCACAACCACCAGCCAGGCCAGACCAGGCCCAACAGGATCAACGCACCCAGCACAAAGGGAAAGGTGCGTTTGGCCTTTTCCTTACCAAACAGCACGTAGAGGATATGTCCCCCGTCCAGCTGCCCGGCCGGGATCAGGTTGATGGCGGTCACAAACAGACCCGCCCATCCAGCCCAGGCGACCGGGTGAATCTGAACATCCAAACCGCCAATCGGCACCGGGTTGCCGGTGAAGAAATAGCGCAGCCAATAGAGCGCCGGCGAGAGGTTTCCGTAGGAAGCCGGCTGGGGCAGCAGCTCTCCAAAGGTCAGGTATTTCGCCAACAGGTAAAACAATGAATTTCCCTCGAGAAAATGAACATACCCTTCTGGTAATTGGCTCTCAATCGGCCCCACGCTGGAAAGGCTTAACCCGATGAACAATACCGGGATGGCCACCAAAAGCCCGATCATGGGGCCGGCAACGCCGATATCCATCAGGTGCTTGCGGTTCCTGGGGATCTCCTTCATGCTGATGAAGGCGCCCATGGTCCCAAAAGCACTAAATGGAAAGGGAATGAAATACGGCAGAGTGACCGTCTCACCCCGCGACCGTCCAACCAGGTAGTGACCCAGCTCATGCGCCAGCAAGATCCCTAACAGGCTGAGGGCGAAGGGCCAGCCCTGGAGGAGGAAGGACAGAAAACCGCCCAAAGATAACTGGAAGGGGTTCGTCACCTCCGTCTCCGCAAACTGCGCGCCGGTGAACATCACACTGAGGATGGTCAGCCCAAACAGGAGAATGTTGACCCAAATCGGGCCCAGTTTGGGCTGCGGGCGTTGATCCACAATAATGATTTTCTGAGCCGAGTCCGTCTCCCTAAATAATGGGGTCAGTCCAAGAGGCGACAGGGCTTCGTCCAACTGATCATATGCTGTTTCGCTGTCCTCAAGGATCAACTGCCCCTCATACTGCACCTGATAGCCTTGCTTGGATCCGCCGCGCGTCATCGACTCGATCTGAAAGATTTTTTTAACTTCCTGGGTAATGCTGGCAACTTCTACCGGTAACTGTTTCGGGTCACGATCGCTCATTTTTTATTTCCGTTCGGATTGTTTTTTGTCGTACAGGTTCCAAATCTGCTTAATTAAACCATACATTCAAAATTAAAGTTAGCAAGGTCTGCTGCTCGCCAGTTTACAAGGGTGCTTATGAGCTTGTTTTCAGCCCTCCCTTCCAATTACTTTTGCTGATACTACCCTAAAAGTTGATTATCGGAGATGTTTGAAGAGCAGATTGATTTCGTTGAGACGCCTCCGGCGGGGATTCTCTACGGCTCAAAAACTGGAATAATTATTCTCCGTACAAAATATGGTTTGTGACTCTTTTGAGCCTCAATCGACAATCGATAAAATTCCCTGTTTAGGTTTTCTTCACGAGATCCTGTTTTTCAACACTCTCGAGTTTATCTCAATTGACATCCCCAGGTCCGGTTAGTAAAATGTCCTTACCTGGATCGGAAATCTCCGATCTCCAAAAAGGAGTCCCGCGGCGTGCAAAATCTCTCAAACCGATCTTACCAGCGCACTCGATTAATCCTGATCTTATCAGCCCTGATCGTCCTGCTGGCCTCACCAGGCTGCCAGCCTGCGAAGAACCAGACAGCCATCGTCGCTGAGGGCATTGAAGCGCAACCCGATGCCCCAAAGCTGGAAGATCCGGTGGAAGAGATCGCTCTCTCAACCGAAACGATACCAGAAGTTGAACTGACAGAAGAAGACCCGGGCGAGACCAAACAGCCTGAAACGAACCCAACTGAAGAGGTGCAGCCCACACCCGCCCCCACATTAGGCGACTGGCGGGATGCCCCCATCTCTCCTGAATCGATCAGCGATCGTGTGCTTGAGATCTATGAAAAAGGTCAGGAACTGGGCCGGGACCCTCACAGTTTTTCCGTGATCGGTGACTGCCAATCGATCCCCTTTGTGTTCATGGGACCTTACGGCCGGGGCGAATTGGAACCTGATGCAGCTGAAAGCCAGCTCTGGAAGGCGATCAACTGGTTTGACGAGTCCTTTAAACGCTGGGCGGTCACCTCGCGCGGCGGGTTCACCGCTGCTTCCATCCTGAGCCCTATCCAGGCGGACCCTGAGGTGTGCAAACCTGGCGAAACGCCCCTCTCCTGCGAGTTTCGCCTGAACAACCCCGCCTTTGCCTTGGTGACGCTCGAAACCTGGCTGGAACCTGAGACGGTGGACCGCTATGAAGTCTACCTGCGCCAGATCATCGATCAGCTGATCGAGCGAGGGACGGTCCCGATTTTGTTAACCAAAGCGGATGCCTCAGAACTGCGCGGCGAAAAGCACATTATCAATCCGGTGATCGTGAACGTCGCTTACGAATACCAGCTGCCAGTGGTCAACTTTTGGCGGGCAGCCCAGTATATGGACAATTATGGCATTGATCCAGACCGGGAGGGGTTCCACCTGAGCCAGGGGGGGTACAACTTGAAAAATACACTGGCCTTGCGTGCCCTTTACCAGGTCTGGACGACAGTTGAGGGGATGGAAAGCGCGGAAGCCGCGCCCACCCCAACCCCCACGCCTGAACCCACGCCAGAGCCTGAGTTGGAGATGACTGTCCCAAATTGTCCTGCAGGCTGCATTTTCTTTGGCACTGCAAAATCCCAGGATGGAAACGTCACCCCCAGCGGTGTGTGGGCCTATGATCCGGAAAGCGGCGCGCTCATGCGGGTGCTTCAAGATGGATTTGACCTGCAGGATGTCAGCCAGGCGGGTGATCGGCTGCTCGTCAACCAGGGAGACCAGCTGTTTGTCGTTGACCTTGAGGCTGGAACCCATGAACAAATCAGCGAAACATTCAACAGCGACGGCCGCCAGGGAGCATACTGGAATCACACGGAATCGGACATCATCTACCTGGAGCGGGAAGATCCCCTGAAAACCGAGAACGGAACCGGTTTTAACCTTTTCGCCAATGCCCCGGATGGCACAATCTATTTTGAAAGCGGGCGGTGCGCCTCAAAAGATTACTGCGAAACGGAAGGTGTCTTCCGGTTGGCAGAAGAAGGTCAGCCACAGAAACTCGAGACGTACCAGGATCCCGTCTTCTCACCTGATGGGGGGCGCATGGCCTTTCTGAACCCGGATGCGGCCACCGCTGATAATTTCTATAATATCCACTATCTCGTGCTGGAAGACGTCCCGGCTGGCCTTGTCAGCCGGCGGGTGCTCTACTTCCCTGAGGTCAGCGGTTTTATGGTCTACGCCGATGTGGAAGCCTACCGGTTCTCACCAGACGGGAACAAGGTTTTCATCCTCTACGATGTCTACAGTGAATACTATGAGTATTCATTGCGCCTGGAAACCTACCTCTGGGACCTGGAGTCCGGCATCCAATATGCGTTTGGTGAGCTGGAAGGCGTCAGCGGCTCACTCTCACCACGTTTGGTTTGGTCGCCGGAGGGAGACCGGACCTACTTCTTCCTGACAGATTTAAACGAGGATGGCGATTATCAGATCAGCATCTACCAGACAGACCTGTTGACCGGTGAAAGGCTGACGCTGCATGCGGAAGATATCCTATCGGACTCCAATTACATCTACCTGACCAATCTCTACTGGCGGGAATAGGCGTTCACGCTTTAATGATGATCCGTCAATCCAGATTATCCCCGCTGCAGAAATTCAGCATTTAAGTAATCCAGTCGGGCTAACCCTCATCAGGGCAGGGCCCTCACTCCGGTAGGT
>CAZLEK010000011.1:0-29404 GCA_964558525.1 uncultured Candidatus Brevefilum sp. | reverse complement strand
TAAATTTATTTGCAGGAGTGCATTCGGGATGTAGAAAGCTATCTCAAGCCCATGACCTTGAAAGGATGCAAACTATTTTTTTGATTGGGTACCAGCATTTGATTAACGGTCTTCATGCTCATACACCGCCTCTACCCCCACATCACGATGTGTTAGAATCCGTCCATGAATGCCCTTGAAAAATTCACCCGAAAATTACGCCTCGCCTGGCGAGGGCTGCGCTTCGGCCTCGTCCTCACCATTGCGGCCGTTTTATTAAGCGGCGCGGCCATCCACCCCGGGGGACTGCGCGCCCAGGTTGAATCTCGCACGCGTCCAATCGCCTTCGACTTCGGCGCCTGGACGCTGGACGCTGCCTCCGCCAAGCTCACCAGCTGGGCTTTGAGCCTGGACCGGTTTCTCCCTTCCCAAACCGGCCCTGAGATCGTCCTGGAAACCCTGGAACAGGTGCAAACTGTGAACGAACTACAAGCCCAACTCCTGCTGACAGTCAGCGATCCAAACCTAGAGGACCCCGAAGCAGCCGCCGAACCCATCCGCCGAGACCTGGCTGCAGCCCAGGCACAGCTGGCTGACCTGGCCCCCCTGGCTGAATCCGTGCTCCAATCCCAGCTGATGGATATTTTGCAAGACGCCGGCCTGGAATCCCTGGGCCAGGTGATCCCCCCCTCCCTGTTCCGCACCACGGACGTCCCAACCTCCCTGGTGATTTCCCCCCGCGAGCGCATTGAACGAACCTTTGACGTCTCCCTCAACGCTGGCCTGAGCGCTGAAGAAATGGACGCAATTGAAAACCAGATCCTGGCAGACCTGGACCGGGCTGCCCTGGTGGTACCCATCGGCGGGATCGGCACCTACCCCACCATGGTCATGCAAACCACAGACATCGTCTGGCTGACGGAGGTGATCGCCCATGAATGGGTCCATAACTACCTGACCCTGCGTCCCCTGGGCGTTAATTACAATACCAGCCCAACCCTGCGCACGATCAATGAAACCGCAGCCTCCCTGTCTGGCAAGGAACTGGGGCGGTTGATCCTGCTTAAGTATTATCCGGAGTTCGTCCCACCTGAACCAGTTCCCCCACAAACCGGCGCCCCCCTGCCGCAGCCCACACCGGAACCCGACCCGAACGCCTTTGACTTTCGAGCAGAAATGCGCGCCACCCGGGTGGAGGTTGACCGGCTGTTAGCGCAAGGGCGCATCCTGGATGCCGAACACTATATGGAAGCGCGCCGCCAGTTCTTCTGGCAGAACGGCTTCCCCATTCGTAAGATCAACCAGGCGTATTTCGCCTTTTATGGGGCCTATAACGATGCGCCAGGCGGTGGGGCAGCCGGCGAAGACCCGGTCGGCCCGGCGGTGGTCGCCTATCGTGAGCGGTTTAATCGCCTGGCTGATTTTCTGCGTTCGATCGCCTGGGTGGACAGTTTTGAAGATTTAATGGGGCTGCTGGCGGGTGGATCTTAGAAATCCTCATCTCCCAATCCGCCAAGATCATCCCCCAAATCGGGCATTTCCTGGCTGATCTTCTCAGGGTCCTCCCCTTTTTCCAGGCGAGAAACCACCTCGTCAAACTCGGGCCCCAATTCCTCGCCCATTTCATCCCCCATCTGGCGCATCATCCGGCCCAAAGCACGGGGATCATCTTCAAGGCCATTTAATTGCTCTGGGCTTAAATTTTCCAGGTCAACCCCGCCCGAACGCCCAATGCGCACCCGCTCGATCCTCCGGGTGACATCCTGGCTCTGGCAGTGAGGACAACGAACGGTCTTCTCACCATATTCATCATAGGACAATCGCATTTCAAAGCGTTTGCGGCATTGACGGCAGCGATATGTATAAAGGGGCATTGGCAATTCTCCTGATCGTGACTTAAAATAGATTATAATCAAGTCTCGGCGCTGGCAAAACCAAAGCGCGGTTTAATATTAACAACAAATGCCCAATGAAACAAGGTAGAAAAACCAGCAAAACGAAACGTAGTCCTTATGACCAAAATCGATTTTGAATTAAAGAAACCCGAACCGAAACCGCTCTTAATGGTGATTTCCGGGCCGTCAGGCATAGGCAAAGATACGGTGGTCGACGGACTCAAAGAACGCGATCTACCATTCCATTTTGTGATCACTGCCACCAGCCGTCAGCCCCGTGAAAATGAAGTCCACGGTCGGGACTACTTCTTTTACAGCCAGGAAACCTTTGAAAAGATGATCGAGCAGGATGAATTCCTTGAATATGCCTGGGTTTATTCGGCTTATAAGGGCGTCCCAAAATTCCAGGTGCGCGAAGCCCTCGACAGCGGAGAAGATGTGATGATGCGCCTGGATGTTCAGGGGGCTGAAACCGTTCGCAATCTGTGCCCGGATGCCATCCTGGTTTTCCTCACCGCTGACAGCCAAGAAGAGTGGCTGCAGCGCCTCAAAGACCGGCGCAGCGAGACGGACGATGAACTCAAACTCCGGATCGAGACTGCCAGGGAAGAATATGATAAGCTGGACATGTTTGATTACATCGTGATCAATAAGGAGAACAGATTGGGCCGCACACTGGATGTGATCGAGAGCATCATTGCAGCTGAACACCATCGCGTGCATCCCCGGGAGGTGCAGCTGTGAGCGATCAGCCAAATTCACAGGGCAGCCCAGAGCCGCGCCAGCCCGTGCGGGTAAAACTTCCAGACCGAAAGCCCGTGATCACCTATGTGATCATCGGCCTGACAGCCCTGACTTTTATCCTGCAGGTTTTATTAGAAAATGCTACAGGAACAGACTGGCTCTTTATCTTCGGGGGAAAAGTGAACCCTTTGATCATGCAGGGCCAGGTCTGGCGTCTGGTCACACCCATTCTCCTGCATGGATCCATCTTGCATATTGCCTTTAACATGTATGCCCTGTATGTCATCGGCGGCCGGCTCGAGAAGTATTACGGACACAGCCGCTTCCTGCTGCTGTACCTGCTCTCCGGGTTTGCCGGGAATGTGCTGTCCTTCGTGCTGACTCCTAACCCGTCCCTGGGCGCTTCCACAGCCATATTTGGCCTGCTGGCTGCTGAGGGGATGTTCATCTACCAAAACCGAAAGCTCTTTGGACCCATGCGCACGCGCCAATCGATCCTCAACCTGGCCGTGATCTTCATGATCAACCTGGCGTATGGCTTCATGCCGGGCACGAACATCGACAACATGGGGCACGTGGGCGGCGCCATCGGCGGGGTCTTCTTCGCCTGGAAAGGCGGGCCGCTGCTCAAGCTCACCGGCCAGCCGCCCTTCCTGGATGTGAAAGACGTCCGGCGGCGGGGGGAAGTCTTGACGGCCAGCCTGGTGGTTTTGTTGGGTTTCACTGTCATCGCCCTGATTCCGTTCATCACAAATTAACCCCAATTTCTAATGATGTCCACTATGAAAAAGCAGAATTGATTGCAAAAGAAACAAAGGCATTTCTTGAGGGATTAAGATAAACAATTACAAATCGTAACTAAATCTAATTAACATGATGAGACGCCCCAGTTTTCTTGGCTGGAGCGTCTTTGTGGATCAGATAGGATTGAAAATTTTCTAAGAAAACGAGCCTCGAATTTCTAAGCAAAATAACCGAAAAACGAGAGCATAGTATTGAAATCGATTGGATCACTATTCAATCTCAAACAGGTCACCCGCTGAAGCGCCCATCACCTCCGGGAAGAAATACTGCCAAGCATGGGCCGGAAGCACCTGGTAAGCGCCCCGCTGAAGCGGCAGCAGCTGGTAGACCAGCGTATACGAACCGGCGGGCAGGTACGCTGCGGTCCACAATAAATGATCGTCGTAGATCTGTGGATCCTCAAACCACCACCAGCCCCAGCCGCCGCTGAAGGGTGCGCGCGGGTCATACTGCGGCTCGGGCGGACCTTCTCCCCAGGCTGAGGTTTTAAACCCCTGATCGAGCACTTCCGTCCCGGAAGGGATATGATCCTCTAGCATGAAGCGGTACAGATCATGCGGCAGGGTCACCGTCAGAGCGACCGTGATCGTTTGCATGGGGTCCTCCGGGTCAAGGGTGAGGGCCTGGATGGGTTCACAATCCTCTCGGCCTGGGCAATCCGTACCCCCAAGATAATACTGCCGCTGGACCGTGATCCCCCGGTTGATGGGTTCAGCATCCTGGGCGTCATGGTAAGTATGCAGGTCTGCCCGATAATAGAGCGTACCAGTACCGGCCGAACGCTGGATCAGCAGGGCATTGGGCGAATCAGGATAGAGCGTTTCCAGGGGCGCCTCCGTCCTAAGGCTGCCTGCTGGCAGGGCGCTGGCTGCTGAACCCTGAGCGATCTCAACATCATTCAGCAAAGCCTGAAAATCGAAATCTGCCTGGGTATCCCCGGTGCCTTGCAGGGCCGCAACCATCGCCATCATCGCCCAGGCCGAATCAAAGGGGGAGCGCCAACCGCCTCCCGATTCCTGGTGGGCGAGCAAATAGCGCAGCGCCGGCATCAGGCTGGTAGAAGCGGGATCGAGCTGCGCCAGGGTAAACAGGCTGATTGAGGTGTTGAATATGGGAGAACCTGGTAAAAACCAGGAGTCCCCCAGACTTTCCCAATGCACGCCTGTGGCTGATCGAATGGCCAGGCTCTCAAGATCAGCGAGCAAAACAGGTATTCGAGCGCCTGCCGTCTGGCGATCTTGGGCCGTCAGGGCCAGCAGACCCAGCGCCCAGGGGCTCAATTCTGATCGCCGGGCATACAGGCCGTTGATATATTCGGTGAGATTGAGCCGCTGATCCCGTAAGGCGTACAGCTGGAAAGCCAACCGGTCCAGTTCCCGGCTGGTGGAGATCTCCCCAGGGCGAACCAAATTATCCTGCAGGTATCCCACAGTCATTTCAATGAAGTGTTCACTGACATCCAGGCCTGCCTCGGAAGCCAGCTCTAATCCTAACAGTGCGTAAGCTGTAATAAAGCCATCTGGTGTATCTGATCCGCGCTGCCAGCTCCAGCCGCCCTCAATCAACTGGGCGTCAAGCAGCGTGCGAAGGTCCACCTCAACCTGATCAATGAGCTCTGCTTCCAGCCCGCCGGCATCCACCCCCAGTTCACGCAGTGCAAGCACGGCATTTAAATTCGCCAGCAGCCGTGAAAGAACCGAGGCGTTATCATAATAGCGGTCGGCTTCCATCACATCCACCCCCTCCATCAAGGTCGCTGTAAGAGAGGGCATTAAAGTCACCGCCAGGGATCCAGCGTTTGGATCTACCTCAAATGGCAGGCTGACCAATTCCAGCCGTTCACCCTCTTCAGAAAGCTGGCCGGCGGTGCTGAAGGTCATTGGTGACCGATAGTTCAATACCGGCAGCGCCCCCCATTGGGGTTTGCTGGCGTCGGTCAGGCTTCCAGCAGACGCCCTGAAGGTCAGGTCAACTGACTCCACCCCTTCAACGCGCCCCCACCAGGCGACCCTGACCTGCCCTCCGGGGGCAACTGCCAGGCGCTGGCTCTGTGAGGCTTCATCCTCGAGGGTAAACCCACTCGCTTGCAGGGAAACGGTCACCTCCTGGGTTTCGGGGGTGTTGTTATGAACCACGGCGGCCAGTTCCACCTGGTCGCCTCCCACCAGAAAACGCGGCGTGACCGGTCGGATCATCAATTCCTTCTGGGTTTGAATCTCCGCTTCCGTTTCACCCACCAGGAAATCCTCCGTCAGACCACGCACAGTCACAACCCAGGTGGTGAGGGAATCAGGCATGGGGATCGACAGCCGGGCAGTGCCGTCTGCGGCCGTCACCACCTGGGCTTCCCAGAAGGCGGTATCAGGGAAGTCTTCCCGGATCGTCGACAGGCCGGCGTCACCACCCCCGCCTCCCTGGCCAAGATCGAGATTGGTCAGGGCCAGCTGGTACGCGTAGGTCTTCAATGAATAGCTGGTTTGGATCGAAAGCGGCTGTTCACCATAGAGCGCGTCCAGTATGGGTTGGCTGATCGGATCCACCAGGGCAAGCAAGGCTTTGTCTACTACCGCCACAGAGAACGCCCCTTGAACCGGTTCACCCTGGGCATCTCTGACCTCAAGCATTGCTGACACGTCTTCACCAGGTTGGGTTTCCACCGGATCCAGCGACAGGGAAACATCCAGCGTTTTGACAACCGTCGCGACCGGCAGGTTGAGGATCCCCTGGCGGTAATCCGGACGCCCCAAGTCATCTTCTCCAAGCAGGACCACCGATAAATACACGTTTGGGATCGAATCCTCATCAATCGCCAGGTTAAAGGTCTCTCCCGACCCGGACAGATCCAACAATGCTGTCTGCATCACATCGCCGCGCTCCACGGTGATCAGGGCGCGCCCGCCTTCAGCAAAGGGGTTGGGAATCAGGATCCGGGCTGTCTGGCCTGGCTGGTAGGTTTCGGCGTCTGGCACAAGCTGGATTTGATTGTGGGGCTGCTGGGGCCAGAGGGCGGCGCTCTCCCCCGTAACCCACAAAACCACCTGGGTGATCGCATTCCCTGACTCAAGCGTCAGCTGATAGGTGCCTGGCTCCTCCGGGGTAAAGGAGAGGCGGGCTTTTCCTTCGCCATCTGTCATCGGGCTGGCGCCGCCCACCAGGGTTGTCTGGGGAACGTAGCGATAGGGCCGCTCCGGGTTCATGGTCTCCTCAACCTCCCAACGGATGCTCTCAAAACGGGCCTCAATTGGAACCTCCCCAACAGGGTCTTGATCCCAATCCACCGTCAGGACAGAGAAATTAAAGGCGGTGTTGGCGCGTCCAAAATAGGTTTCAGGTTTAACCCCAATATAGAAAGTTTCGGGGTGAACCAGGATGGAGTCACGAAAGCTGACGGGAAAGCCGCTCTCATCCTGCAGGGTGATCTCCAGGCTGACCGCATGCAGTCCTCCCGCATTCAGTTCATCATCAATGCCCCATTCTGAGAATGAAAAGCTGAGATCTGCGCGGCCTTGCGCGTCCGTTTGGTCTTGGCCAGATTGCACCACCTTTCCAAGCGGTGAATAAAGGGGGAAATGCGGCGCGAGCCAGTCTGTGCCGGACGGGCCGACCCGATAGCCCGGCAGGTTGAAGTAGGATTCTTTTTGGTATAAGGCCCAAGTAAAGTCCTGCTCTTGGGCCGGCATTCCAAAATAATAGTCTGCCTGGACAGCCGCTTCCAGGGTTGCGCCTGCCAAGGCAGGCGACGGCCCAAAATCAAGCCCGATCTCGATCTCCGGCTTTCGGTATGCCTTTACGTTGAAATACAGGATCTCAAGCAAGGTTTCCCCTTTTTCAACCTTGAGGTTATAGAAACCGGTGGGCGCATCCTCAGGAAGCTGAACGCTGCCAGAGACGGTGTTGAAGCGGTCCAGCGTTAGGGTTTCGGCGTAGACCGTGCCGGACACACCGGCCAGGCCTGTATCACTGGTCAGCGTTACGTCCACTGTATCAAAACCCGATGGCGCTGGAATTCCATTCTGCCGCGTAAAAATCACCGCCTTAAAGTGAATGGTGTCCCCGGGACGATAGATTGGCCGGTCGGTATACACATAGGCCTCAGTCAGCCGGGGAGATGGATTAACCCGGATCCCCGAGTCATAATAACTATCAGTGGGTCCCCAGGTGGAGATCGAAAAGCCAAAATCTGCGCTTCCAGGTTCTCCCATGATCGTGAAGAAATTGGTGTAAGATACACCAGACCGGTCAATCTCACTGCTGAACAAACCATCGCCATCCGTGGCTCCGCTGGCAAGTTGTTCACCTTCCGTGTTATAAAAGGCCAGCGAAATATCCGGCGCTGGACTGCGATCGGCCAGCTTCGTAGCCCAAACCAAGACCTGTTCCAGTCCAATTTTCATCACCAGGTTGTTTTCACTGACAACCAGGTAATATTTCTGGTATTTTTGTCCAAATTCACCGCTGAGGTCCGCAGAGGTGAGCCCCAAAAAGTAAACGCCCGGGGTCAGTGGATTGTCTTCATAAGTCAGGGGCAGCCGGATGATCTCATTCATATTGCGATTGAGATTAAGGTTTACCAGTTTTGTTTCCAGGGATTCCGGCAAGAATGCCTGCCGGTAATCATAGTTGTCTGGATGGAGCAGGGTGATCAAATCCTCAATAGAAATGGGCGACAACTCGGTCGTGACCGTATTCAGGTTGGTCGCCTGCAGAATGACCTCGGGTGAAGATGCTGGAACAAACACCAGGTTATTGCTGCTGGGACCTGTCACCAGGCTTAAAGAGGGTTCTGCTGGCGGTGTCGAAAAATCAAAACTGACCTCCTCGCCAAGGGACCCCCCCCAGAGATCCTGTAAATCCGCGTCCAAAGTGACCAAATATCGCGTCTCAGGCTGGAAATAGCCTGAGAGATTGAGCACAGACCCATCCTCACTCAAATACACGCTTTGAGCGCTCACCTCAGGCGTCACACCCAGGGCAGATTTGTAGTTCTCTGGGTTAACTGGGCTGGATAGATAAATCTCATAATTTCCAAACTGGCTGTAATAGGTGTTAAACACGGGTGCTCGCCGAGGATCTACTGAGAATTCCGGGTAGGTGGCAAGGTTGATTTGGGCGCCGGTTTGTATGGGCAGCCCACCATAAGCTTCTGCCCCAGAGCGTAAGCGAATCGTGTAAGTCGTACCCCGGCCAAGCAATTCTAAAGGTGTAAACGTAAAAGATTGATTTGACTCATTCCAATCAAAAAAACCGTTGATGGACGCGCCAGCAGGTGTGAGGAACTCAAAATGTTCCTCAACGCTCTCCGGGTTCATGGCAATGTTAAACTGCATGGTGATCGGACCGTCCAAACTTAATCTTTCGCCTTCATCAGGAGAGATCGACAGGACTTTCGGGTTTGTCGTGATGAAATCCGACTGCAGGTTTTGATCTGGGTCCAGGGCGGCCCCTGAAACAGCCTGCAGGGCATCGTTAATCCTGAGGACGTATGCCGTTCCGCCGCTCATGCTCGGATCTGGCGTGAACATGTAGGTGCTCGTATTTAGCCATTTCCCCTCCCCGGTTACTTCTGGTTCCAGTGAAAAGGCGGGGGGGACTGATGCTTCAGCGCCCAGAGGCGCCACAGGTTGGTTGAAAGCCACAAAGACCGCACTCTGTGGATCAACCTCCTCTGCGCCCTCTCCAGGGAACACCTGCAGGATTTTGAGCGGTTCTGCAGTTAAAAAATCCACTTCGTACGGTTCTCGTAGATTAAGTTTGTTGGCAGCCTGCGCGCTGGTATCCAGGGCCAGGCGAAGTTCGCTGCCTGCAGTGTGGGGCTGGTCAGGATTAAATGTGACCGTTTGATCGCCTTCCCATGAAAAACGTCCGCTGATCCCGGGTTGAAAGTGAATTGCGGCTTCCACAGAATTTTTATCCATTGGTTGGTTGAATTCCAACCTAATCGGCTGATTAAGGCCAATAACCGTTTTCGGGAGGGGAGAAACGCCAACAACGGCCGGCGGAAGATCTTGTCGGGGTTCCGGCGTTGCTGTTTCAACCTGTTCGAGTTCCACCGCTTCGATGGTTTCTGATGGCGCCTGAAGGAATGGCCCCCAGGGAAGCTGGCAGCCGGCCAGCAGGCTGAAAATCATGCTGAGGGTCAATATTCGATATAACCAGATGGCTTTGCGTGGGGCAACCTGTGTTCGTTTCATCGTCGGCTCCTTAAGCGGGTATTACCGGAGGAAGGGATCGAATTCTTGGCTTAGGCATATTATATAATATTGTTCTGCTGGCTGAAATCCCCCAAAGAAACCAGGGCAATCGCAAATCTCGAAAAACCTTGATAGGTAAGGTTAACCTAACCCCAATAAGGTGGATCAATTAGCAGCACAGTGGGAGGGGCGTTTTTTTGGCTTGTGCCAATTTAAACCAAGAGTTGATCTACGTTCAGATCGTTCAAAAATCTTTCTCGATGATGATCGTGATGACAAAAGGGAGATTAAGATATTGGCCATTTACGCCAAACCCCAGGCAGGAGGGGAGTGTGGGGTTCATTCAGCAAGCTCAACGCCGAGCTCGTTTGAGATCAACTTTGCGTTTGCCCTGCCAAAGAAATGGGTTTAACTGAAAACGGTTGATACAGCCTGATCAAAAGAGTACTTAAAATCTGCAATCACAAGGTCAGCCTCCTCAAGCACGCTGGCCTTGCCTGAGGTGGCGACAGCAATGCAAGCCATGGCTGCGTTTTTCGCCGCCCGAACCCCGGGCAGGGAATCCTCGATCACCAGGCAGCGGCCCCTGGCAAAGCCAACTTCTTGAGAGGCTTTAAGGAACACATCAGGTTGTGGTTTTGCAGGTAAATCAGCTCCTGAAATGAATGCATCAAAGTAAGCCATCAAATCAAAGCCGGCCAGTGTGGTTTCAATATTCTCCATGGGCGCTGAGGACGCGATCACCTGCGGGAACTGGCAGCCTTTAGCCGCATCAAGCCAATCTCTCACCCCTGGAACCAGTGAGCTCTCTTCAATCACCTTTTCCCGGAAGACCGATTCCTTTTCTTCCAGGATGGCGTCTGCCAATACCTGGTCAGGCTCAAAGCCAAGATAGATCTTGAGCACAGTCTGGTTGTTTCGCCCAAAATTTTCTTCGTACGCGATGCGGCTGAAGGGAAAACCAAATTTTTCAAAGGCTGTCTTCCAGGAGCGATAATGACATTCCTTTGAGTCGATAATGGTGCCATCCAGGTCCCAGAAGATAGCCAGCTGTCGGTTTTGCATCATATTTCCTCCAGATCAGAGCTGAATTATACCGTCCAAATCATGCGTATCTCCAAAACATCTTTTTGGTTAATCCTTTTAGGCCCATCCCATGAAAACTGTTCATGGTATACTTGCCGCTAAACTCAAATCAGGAAATAATGGATCCATCCATGAAAGAAGCTCTCAGCATCAGCATTGGTTCGTCGCGCCGGGATAAATCGGTGACCATCAATCTCCTCGGCCAGGACGTTCACATCCAGCGGATCGGCACAAATGGGGATATGAAAGCTGCCAGGCAAATGTTTAAGATGAAGGATGGCCATGTGGACGCTTTTGGCCTGGGCGGAACCGACCTGGGTTTGTTCGTCGACAAGAAATGGTACCCGCTGCATTCCGTCCTGCCCATGGTCAGGGATGTTCATCAAACGCCGGTGGTGGATGGTTGCGGGTTGAAAAACACGCTTGAATCCAGATCGGCCTGGGCCTTGGAAAATCAAATCGCAAATTACCTGGACAAAATCGGCCGAAAAGCCCTGGTGATGACGGCCGTTGACCGCTACGGCCTGCTGCGCGCTTTCGTGGATGGGGGGTTTGACTGCTTGTTTGGCGATGCGCTGTTCTCCCTTGGGGTTCCCCTGCCAATCCGAAAAGAGCAGGGCGTCAAGGCTCTGGCAGCCCTCTTGATCCCCCTCGTCAGCCGGCTGCCCTTTGAATGGGTTTACCCGGTGGGAGAAAAACAGCACGAGCATCATCCCCGGTTTACCTGGGCATTTAACTGGGCCAGTGTGATCGCTGGGGATTGTCATTACATCACGCAATTCATGCCAGAGCGCTTGGATGGCAAAATCATTGTAACCAATACCACCACACCTGAGGATGTGATCCGCTTCCGCGAAGCGGGCGTTAAGTATTTGATGACCACAACGCCCGTCTATGAAGGCCGGTCTTTTGGGACCAATATGATGGAGGCCAGTTTGCTGGCGGCCAGCGGCTACCGGGAAAGAGTCGATTACCGCAATCACAACGGCTATTTTCAAATGATAAACAATTTGGTAGATGCCGCCGATCTTCAACCCCAATTACAGGTGCTCAATTGATTGACATGCACGCCCTGGTGCTGGCTGGCGGTTTACTGCCCCGCGAGGATCCGCTCTTCGACGAAGCCCCTGAGGGAAGGCGCTGCCTGATCGATATCCACGGCCGGCCGATGGTTCAATGGGTTATCGATGCCCTGAGCGGCGCCGCGTGCATTAAAGAGATCTTCGTGATCGGCCTGACTGCGCCGCATGGATTGGTTTCCAGCAAACCAATCCACACCCTGGAGGGGAAGGGCGGCCTGTTTGAAAATATCCGCGCCGGCGTGATCGCCGCCACAGAAAAAACGCCGCCCTCTACCAAAGTCTTGCTCGCCTCCGGTGATCTGCCGGCGATCCAACCCGAAATGGTTGCATGGCTGTGCGAAAAAGTGTCTCAGGATCCGGACCGAGAAATCTACTATAATGTCATCACCCGCGAGGTGATGACCGCGCGCTTCCCCGATGCCAACCGGACATTCATCAGGCTCAAAGACACAACCGTCTGCGGTGGTGATTTAAACGTGGTGGATCGGGCTTTATTTTCAGGGGAAAATCCTCTCTGGAATAAGCTGGCAAAAGCCAGAAAAAATCCGCTGAAACAGGTCAGCCTGTTGGGACTGGACAGCTTAATTCTGGTAGCATTACGGTTGATCACATTACAAGAAGCCGTTCGGAGGGTATGCAAAAAGCTGGATATTGATGGCAGAGCATTGATCTCGCCGTATGCGGAAATGGGCATGGATGCCGATAAACCTGACCAGCTTGAGATTCTGCGAAAAGCCCTGGAGAATTAGATTTGAAAGCCTGGCTCAAGAAACTACTCAATATTGACGCCCGCCTTTCCAAGGCGCTCTATGTGCCGGCGGAAAGGACCATTTTATCCTTGGTTTTAAAGATTTTCGCGCACTCGGGGGATTCATGGTTTTGGCTGGCGGGGTTGTTCATCCTGTGGGTGTTCAGCGAACATGAATGGCGGGAACGCGCCGTTTTCTTGGGGGTCGGCCTGGTGATCATGGCGACAGCCGTGATCCTGCTGAAATTTACCATTCGCCGGCCCCGCCCTGAGGGAGAATGGGGATCCATTTATCGCATCACTGACCCGCATTCCTTTCCATCGGGCCATGCCGCCCGATCTGCGGCCCTGGCGGTGATGGGTTTGGCCCTGGGTCCAGCCTGGTTCGGGATAGCCCTGGTCCTCTGGGCGCCCTGGGTTGGCCTTTCCCGGGTGGCTTTGGGCGTGCACTACCTCAGCGACGTCCTGGCGGGATGGTTGGTGGGCGTCTTAATGGGTTTGCTCGCGCTGGGTTTACAGCCTTTCATTCTCAAAGTTTTTGAGTTTCTGCTTTAACCATTGTTTGGGGAAATGACAGGTTTTTAACCATGTAATGTTCAAACAGGTCAAAGCCTCTGCCCGCATAATAAGCGCGGGTGCCCACTGCGGCGATCACGGCCAGTTTTTGATACCCCCTGCTTCTTGCAATCCGCTCCGCCTCCGCAATCAACCGGGTACCCAGGCCGCTGTGTTGGGCGATCCCCTCCCGTTCCGCCCCAACTTCCAGGGACTGCCCGTAAACATGGACTTCTCGAATAATGGCGGCATTTACCAAATCCTGCATGCCAGTTCGGTGAGTATCCTCTGGCAAGGACAGACGTAAGAACCCGGCCAGTTTGTCATCTTCAGTATCAAAAGACAGAAAATGCTCTTCGGCATCCGCCGGGTGATAAACCAGGTCGTGCAAGGCCACGTTCTTAGGGGTGACCTTCAGCCGCCTGATCTCTCGGCAGCGAACGCACTCACACTGCGTCCCCCGGCGCGCCATCTCCCGCTGTACGTCCTGGCGCAGGCTGCTGTTCTTGTTCCCCGCCACCACGTAAGTGGAAGGGATATCGCGGATGATGCGGTTGATCCGGCAGTAGCGGGGCACTGTGGTTTTGATATCTGCGAGTAAATCCAGCAGGGTTTCTTCAGAATAGGGCCGGTAAGCGCCTGACTGCCACAAATCATACAGTTCTGTATTCTCCAAAAGCTGGCAGGGATAAATCTTCAATTCATCCGGGGCATAAGCCCCATCACCCCATAAGTGTAAAAAATCCTCCCGGTCGGATTCGGGTGTGGCGCCCAGCAGGTTGGGCATCCAGTGCAGCACGACCTTAAAGCCGCCCGCTCGCAGGCGCGCTGTGGCTTCCAGGGTTTGCCGGGCTGTATGGCCGCGTTTATTGAGCTTCAAAATGCGATCATCCAGGCTCTGCGCGCCCATTTGCACCTTGGTCACCCCCAGGGTACGGTACCAACGTAGGGACTCCCTGGTCACAAGATCGGGCCGGGTTTCGATCACCAGCCCCACATTGCGGTGATCGCTTTCTACATTCCGGTTTTGGGCATTTTCCAATGTCTCAAAACCGGGTTCGTCATCCGGATTGACCGCATTCATGGCATCAAAACAGCGCCGGACAAACCATTCTTGATAGTCACGCGGGTAAGCGCTGAAGCTGCCCCCAAGGATCAGCAGCTCGATCTTCTCCGTCGGATGGCCTACTGCCTCCAGGGCCTGAATACGATGCCGAACCTGGGCATAGGGGTCAAACTTGTTCTGCAGCCCGCGCATTGCCCCCGGTTCCTTCTGGAGGTAGCTCTTGGGCATCTGCGCTTCCTGGGGGCAAAAAATGCACTCACCCGGGCAGGGATGATAGCGCGTCAATACAGTCACCGTGGTCACACCCGAAAGGGTGCGGGTCGGCTTCATACGGATCTTGCGGAGCAGGGTTTCATCTTCTTCCCACTCACCACTGTGGACTTTTTTTGAGTAAACGGCCACCAAAGCATGTTTGGGGATGAAGCCCCCGCCGTCCGGTTTGGGATAAGCGCGCTGGGCGCTGTTCAGGTCAGCCCCCTGTTTGATTTCTTCCAGGATAGCCAGCGCCAGATCTAATTCATCCTGTGTATAAGCCCGTTTCTCCTGCCATGATTGTTGCTTCATACGCCTGAATTGTACCCATATCCTCCAATTTCGGCAGGTAAGTCCCAAACAGGTTTTACAAATGTTTTACAAAACACCAATAAACCATTGATATTCAGGTATTATTCTGTACTAACGAGAGTAAGATAAACAGAGGTGAAAAAATGAAATGGTCCTGGAAAATCGGAAAAATCGCAGGCATTGAACTCAATATCCATCTGACCTTTTTCTTCCTGGTCTTTTGGATTGGCATTTCCACGCTGATCAACGGCGGCTCAAGCGCTGCTGCATTAACGGAAATCTTGTTCATCCTGGCCTTGTTTTTATGCGTCGTTTTGCATGAATTCGGCCACGCTCTGGCGGCCAGAAGCTTTGGCATTGCCACCCGTGACATCACCTTGCTGCCAATTGGCGGCCTGGCCCGACTGGAAAGCATGCCCGAAGACCCAAAAGAGGAATTCATCGTGGCTGCGGCCGGTCCGGCAGTGAATGTGGTGATTGCCGGACTGCTCTTTATCGGGCTGCTGCTCAGTGGAACGTTCATGCAGACGCTTGATCTCAATTTATTAATGGATAATTTCTGGCTGCGGCTGCTGACGGTCAATCTGACCTTGGTGGTCTTCAACCTGATCCCCGCCTTCCCCATGGATGGGGGGCGTGTGCTGCGCTCACTGCTGGCCAGCCAGATGGATCATGTCAAAGCCACCCAAATTGCAGCCTATGTGGGCCGGGGTTTGGCTGTGATCATGGGCATCGCCGGTTTCTTCTTGAACCCGTGGCTGATCTTAACGGCAATCTTCATCTGGTCCGGTGCGGGCGCAGAAGCCCAATCTGTGAAGGTCAGAGCCGACCTTAAGGGACTGCGCGTCCAGGATGCATTGGTGACCCAGTTTTATCAGGCAGACGCCAACCAACCCCTGGGGCAGGTCTTCCAGGTGATGATGTCCGCCGGTCAGTCAACCATACCCGTCGTCTCCAATGGCGCTTACCTGGGGATCATCCGGCGCTATGACCTCATGAAAGCCCTGGACCGCCTGGGCGACCGGGCTCCCGCCTACGCCGCCATCGAGATGGAACCCGACGGGCTTTCGCCAGACCAGCCGCTGGTGGATATCCTGCCAAAGTTGAACGGAAACAGCGTTCTGCCTGTCCTGGAGGGAAGAACCCTGGTAGGACTGGTCACCCCCGAAAGCGTGCAACAATGCCTGTGGATCAACAAACATCAGCGCCAGGTTGACCCACAGCCCCCTGGCGAAGATCTAACCAGGGTCTAAACCCCATTTTGATCATGGAAAGACACCGGCAGCGCGCTCGCCGGTGTTTTTATATTGGCAGGCTCCGGCCAAATCGCCTATACTTTGAGCATGATGGAAAAAGATTCCCGCAGCAGACTTCTGGAAATTAATCAAAAATTTTATGATCGTTTTGCCCCCTCCTTTTCAGCCACACGCGCTCGGGTTCAACCCGGCGTCAGACGGTTGATGAAGAATATCGACCGGGCGGCTACCGTCCTGGATGTGGGCTGCGGCAACGCCACCCTGGCACGGGCGCTGGCTGCCAGCAATTTTTCTGGCCGCTATCTCGGGGTGGATATGAGTGAGGCCTTGCTGGCAAATGCTGCTTCAGAAATAACAGAAGCAACCCCAGGGGAGTACCAGTTTCATCAAGTGGATCTTTCAGATCCGGATTGGGTTGCCCAAATCCCAGGCGTTCCCTATGATTGTCTGACCTGTTTTGCCGTTTTACATCACCTTCCGGGTAAAGACCTTCGGGAACAAACCACAAAGAACTTTGCCAGGCTGGTTGAATCGGAAGGCTGGGCTGCCGTCTCGGTCTGGCAGTGGCAGAAAAGCCCCCGGCTGAGGAAGCGCGTTCTTCCCTGGTCGGAGGTGGGGTTGGACCCGGAAGAACTGGACCCTGGAGATGTACTGCTGGATTGGCGTGCGGGAGAGACGCTTGGTTTACGCTATGTGCATACATTTAATGAAGCTGAACTGTCCGCCCTGGCCCACTGCGCCGGATTTCGAGTTCGGGAAAGCTTCTTTTCTGACGGCAAGTCCGGGGATCTGGCCCTGTACCAGGTCTGGCAGTTAGTCAGCTGATTGAGACCCGCGTCCACTATGAATGAAAAAGCCGGTGAGATCCCATTCACCGGCTAACTCTCTTTTGAGGATCGCCCTCAGCGTTTGGTCATCCCAGAGCCACATCCAACATCATCATCACTGTAAAGCCAAGCATAACCCCGATCGTCGGCACATCCGAGTGCCCTTCGCGTTTCGATTCAGGAATTAATTCCTCCGCCACCACGTAGATCATGGCGCCGGCTGCAAAAGCCAGGGCATACGGCAGGATTGGACGCATGAGCAGGGTAGCTGCCGCGCCGATCAAACCCGCGACTGGCTCAACCATCCCTGAAAATTGTCCATACACAAAGGCTTTGCCGACCTTCCAGCCTTCCCTGCGCAGCGGTGCGGAGACAGCCAGCCCCTCCGGAAAATTCTGAATGCCAATGCCCAACGCCAGAGCCACCGCAGAGGCCACGCCAGCTTCCTCAATCCCGGCAGCAGCGGCGCCAAAAGCCACGCCGACTGCCAGGCCTTCGGGGATGTTATGCAAGGTGATCGCGGTGATCAACAGCACGCTGCGCTGCCAGGAGGTTTTAGGGCCTTCAGGCGTTGCCTGGCTCATATGCAAATGCGGAAGCAATTTATCCACAGCAAACAGAAAGGCTCCTCCTAACAAAAAGCCGCTGGCCGCTGGAAGCCAGGCAGGGACGGCCAAATCTTGCGAAAGCTCAATCGCCGGCGCCAGCAAAGACCAGTAGCTGGCTGCGATCATCACGCCGGAGGCAAATCCCAACATACCATCCAACAATTTCCGGCTGACTTCTTTCGTGAAAAATACCAAACTGGCTCCTAAGGCGGTCAATCCCCAGGTAAACAGGGTGCCCAACAGAGCCTGGATGATCGGTGAATACTGAGCAATGAATTCAATCATAACAATCTCCTTAGTGCTTTTTTTTTATCATACCCGATTATAACAAAAAATTAGTCCAATACAAACAGTTATTTTGTTACAACTAATTTTAAAAGGGGGCAGGAATAGTAAAATGTATATTGTGCCTACGACTGAAACGCTCAAAACGCTCCTGATCCCCGCCATTCAGCAGCGGTTGGCTGAGAACCTGCCAGACGCGCAGCGATTATTTAATGGGTTTTATGAAGGCTTACCAGGAATGGTCATGGACCGCTACGGTCCTACATTGGTGATCTTCAATCATGCCGAACCCGGAGAACACCACGCCATCATCCAGGCAGTCAGCCGTTGGGCTCTGGACCAGCTGCCGGGCATCACCGCAGTGCTGCTCAAAGAGCGCCAAAGCGCAGATGAGCGTTTGAAAAATGGGGTTTTGATCGCCGGGCAGTCCCTGGCAACAACCATCCAGGAAATGAGCGTCCAGTATGCCCTCGATCTGCAAATGAACCAGGATGCTGGTTTCTATCTCGACACCCGTAATTTGCGCCGCTGGCTGCTTGACAACATGTCGGGTCGGCGGGTGCTGAACACCTTTGCCTACACCGGCAGCCTGGGGGTGGCCGCCGGGGTGGGCGGCGCCAGCCAGGTGTTTCAAACAGACTTGAACCCCGCTGTTCTAAAAATCGCTGAAAGGTCCTGGTTGTTGAACGCCTTGCCCAAACCGCTGCACCAACACCAGGCGGGTGATTTCTTTCGCATTGTGGGACGCCTGCGGCATCAAGGTCGGCTGTTTGACTGCGTCATTCTCGATCCCCCCTATTTTTCTGTCACCGAAGCAGGCCGGGTGGACCTTCAAGAAGGGACCACACGGTTGGTCAATAAAGTCCGCCCCCTGGTTGGGCATGAAGGCTGGTTGGTGGTGATCAACAATGCCCTCTATCATCCCGGATCGGACTTCATGGCGGAGATCATGAAACTCTGCCAAAGTAAATACCTCCAGATGGAAAGCATGATCCCCATTCCGCCAGATATCACCGGGTATCCCAACACGGTTGTGGACTCACCTCCTGCAGACCCCAGCCCCTTCAATCATCCCACAAAAATCGTGATTCTCAAGGCTTTTCGAAAAGATCAGCGGCGGCCAGCTGATTAAGTTCAGTCGGATTATTTTATTCGTGGGCAATCGCCCTTGCAGGCCTCTTTGGAAATCTACACCAACGAGGGGGTTGAACAGCTTGTTATTGGCCCTGGTTTCTAGTACTTTTGCCGATTCTCACCTGAAGAGTTAATTATCAGAGATGATTAACCAGCAGGTTAACTTCGTAGAGACGCCCCGCAAGGGACAACGCTACGGCTCATCAATTGATAGAGTGTTTGTCCATGCAAAATTTAATTATCGGCTCTGTGGAGATTCAATCGACAATCGATAATGACTACCTGAAGAAAGCATGATCTATTCAGGTATCCTGCACGATATGAACTTTTTCAACACCCTCGCAACATCACTTGACCTGGGCAGCCTCATCCAATACCCTCAATAGGATGACCGCTCCCTTAGCGAAAGGTTTAAAATGGAGATTAAACTTTCGGAGATCATGAAGATCCTGCATCAGGATGAAGCAACAACCCGGAAGATGCTCAATCAGGCTGGCGCCGATTTGGATGAGCAGGCCAACGACCCCAACATTACCCTAAGCCGGGAAGAGATTGCCTCCCTGGCCACGGCAAAGGGGCAATACGCGCAAGGGGCAACTGCTGTCCGCATTGCTTAAACGCCCCCCTGGGATTGGAAACTGAGATCCATAGAGATTGGCGCCCCCCTCAAGCCCATCTGGCGACCTGTTTTCAGGGCTCTGGTGTCGGCGTTGCCTCTGGCGTCGGTGTTTCTGTGGGTTCTAAAGCGTCCTCGCGAATATAGGAACGAAATTGCAGGAAAAAATTGAACGCCTCGTCGCTTAGCAAGGTCAATTCCCGGGGAACCTCAAAACTGATCCCAAAATTGAACGAGATTTTGAAACCTTGGGAGAGTGGCAGCTCCCAGAAAAACTGCGGTTCGAAGACCAGGATGTCATTCTCAGGGGTATCATCCAATTCCCTTGTGTCCTGCTCTGGCGGGTCTGTCTCCTGAGCCAGTGCTGCCGTGGGCAGTCCAAAAGTCAAGACCCCAATCATCACTATTGTAAACACCTGGACGAAAATCTTCTTTTGTTTCATAGCCTTCCTTTCATTAACTTGCGTAAATTAATTTTATCATTAAGCAGCATGAAAGCAAAATTTCACATTTCTGATGGCAAAATGATCGTTCAAAATTTGATGCCAGTTTAAAGGTATCTCCTGATTATTAATCTAAGCTCAGAATTTCTTACCGAAGGCAGGGCCATCGCAAAGTTAGTGAGATTGAAAAAAATTGGCTCCCCGCAACATCCTCGTTGCGGGGGAGGAAATGCTTAAGGAAGGCGTAATTATTTATTCAATAGAGAAATTTGCATTTAAAATGGCGTTTTTTGCCGACGGAGACGTCGGAGAGAGCGGAACGTTGGGAAGAGATACCATCGATCACCCTTCGGATAAAAAGAATTTCAAGCATAACTTTTCTTAAGGATTTTGCGATGGCCCTGTTCCCGAAGGGGTTGGAACCTTTTTTGCAACCTAAATAATGTAAAATGGGAATACTTATTCGTAAAACGAGATGGACCAGGATGAAAAGACCCCTACTGCTGGCCTGGTTGGCGTCGCTGCTCTTATTGTTTTCCGCCGCCAGTCCCAGCACCGCCCAAACCCAAATGCCAGACAGCGAAGAAATCGCCGCCTACTTGCGCCAGCACCCGGTGCTGATCGGCGCAGAGGCTCAGGTCCGCACGGTCTTCTTCCAGGGAGAAGCCCTGGTGATTGACCTGAGCCAGGAAATCCTCCCTGAAGGAACTTACGACCCGCAAGTTTTTAACCAACTGCAGGCGGATCTGGACCAGGCCTTCCAGGTCAACCAGCGTTTTTTGCTCACTTTTAAAGTCGAAGGGCTGACCCTGGACCACTGGGGACAGCCGCTGCCCGATTTTTCTGAAAAAGCCCAACCGCCTGAAATCAGGCAATTACCTGGAGATGGCCCGCTGTCTGGCGTGCGGGTGGCCCTCAGCCCGGGACACGGCCTGTATTGGAGCGAATACTTTGGAGCCTGGCGCTACCAGCGTCTTGAATTCTGGGGAATCCGTGAGGACACGCTCAACACACAGATCATGCGCTATGTGGAGGCTGCGCTGCTCAATCAGGGGGCGACGGTGATCCTGACACGCGAACAAGACCTCAACGCCCGGACCGGTGTGACCGGCTATCCCGCCTGGCACGAATCCGCACGCCGGTACGCCATCGCCGAAGGCCTGCCCTCCTGGATTTGGTCTGGCGGCAGCAATAATTACAACAGCGACATCCGCACCCGCCCCTATCTGGCCAATTATTACGACGCGGATCTCCTGATCAGCCTGCATAACAACGGCTGGGATGGCGCCCTACGCGGCACCGAAACCTATTACGACACAAACAATCACCCCGGCTCTCCCAGCCTGGCAACCTACGTCCACAATGAAATCATCAACACCCTGCGAATGGAATATGACAACACCTGGACCAATCGCGGCGTGAAATCATCGGATGACAACTATGGTGAGATCAACTACGCCCAGATGCCGGCTATCCTGCTCGAATTGGCATTTATGGATAATTATCAAGATAACCAGGCGCTCCAGGACGAAAACTTCAAGCTCCTGGCAGCCGAAGCCATCACCCGGGGCATCTGCAAATTCCGCGGGGTGACCTGTGAAGACGTGAACATCACCCTACCGGTCACCCTTGAAACGCCAACCCTTTCGCCAGACTTTGGCGGCGGCATGTGCGCTTCGGGATGGGAGCGATTTGTTAATGATCGGGATCGATACGCCTTTTTGGCCCTCAACGCCCAGGATGAAAGCCGCAGCACAAATTTCGCCGCCTGGTCGCCAGACCTGCCCGTCAGCGGTGAATACCGGGTGGAGGCCTTCATTCCTGCCCATGGTTCAGTCGCCTGGCAGTGCCCGGACGAAACCATCCCAGCGGACACAACCCAGGCCGCCTATGAGATCACCCATGCCAACGGCGTGTCAACCGTCTGGGTCAATCAGGCCCAATCAGCTGGAACATGGGTCAATTTAGGGATTTTTCATATTAACGATGAGACCCATCCAAAGGTCAAGCTGCGCGACCTGACACACGAAACTCATCACACCCGGACGGTCTCCGCCAGCGCCATGCGCTTTACCCTGGTCGGGCGCGCCGGGGTTCAATTTCACAACACTGCCTGGGCGCCCGCCACCTGGCCCACTGATCAGGTAAATGCCCCCAGCGAGGCCATTCGTAATTTCCTGAGGTACCACCACAGCTGCCTGGCTGATCCAATCCAAGATACCGACGGCCAGGAGATCGACATCCCAACCCTGATCCAGTCGGCTGCTGGAGAATACCAGATCAGCCCCACACTCCTGCTGGCGATCATGGAGGCCCGCAGCCAGGCTTTGAGCCAGTGCCCTGATCGCGATGCCCTGACCTATTTAATGGGCCTGGCCAACCCTCAAACAGCCCGCGGGCAGATCGCCACAGCCGCGCAGATTTTGAGCCTGGCCCTGGATGCCCTGGTTGAAGATGGCACAACACCCAACGGCTGGGAGACCGGCGTCCCGAAAACCAGCCTGGACGGGGTGAGTGTGATTCCAGCCAACAACGCCATCACTCTGCTCTTTGACTATCGGCCGTATGCCGGCAGCGCTTGGGGCGGGGATCAGCCTGACGAGAACGGTGTGCATGCGATCTACACCGCCTGGCGCGACTACCGCCTGGACAACGCCTTAATGCGCGACCTCTACCAGTTTTATCTGCCCGTACACTTTCAATAGTTTTTTATGCGCATTCTGAAGTCCCTTCCACTGGTCACCGGCCTTTTCCTGGCAGTTTCTTTGACGAGCTGTGACAGGCAGGCAGACCGCCAGCCCATCCATACGGACGTGGACCGGCTGGCCGCCCTCCCTGAGGATATTCACAAAGGAAGCCCTGAAAACGATCCGCACCCACCCATTTTACACAGCAGCGACTTCGAACAACCCGTTCCCATCCCTGGGCTGGTCAACACACTGGGCGCTGAGGATGCGCCCTTCATCCTGCCCGACGGGCAGACCTTGTATTTCTTCTTCACCCCCGATGTGCGCCTGCCCCACCACGAGCAGTTGGAAGATGGGGTTAGCGGGATTTACGTATCTCATAAGCCAGCTGATGTTTGGGGCAAACCTGAGCGGGTCTGGCTGTCTGACCCTGGTCAGCTCGCCCTGGACGGCGCCCCTGCGATTCAGGCGCAAGAGTTGTGGTTCGCTTCCGTCCGAGAGGGATACGAAGGCGTCCAGTTTTTCACCGCACAGTGGGAACATACCCATTGGGCAGACTGGGCGCCGGTTGACCCCCGCCTGACGGAGGATATTGGGATTGGAGAAGTCCATCCCCATGGCAATGACCTTTACTTCCACGCTGACCTCCCCGGCGGCCTGGGCGGTCTTGATATCTGGAAAACCAACCGACAGGGAAACACCTGGTCAGATCCGGTCAACATCAAGGCGGTCAATTCGGCGGGATCTGACGGCTGGCCCTGTTTATCACCGGACGGGCAGGAACTGTGGCTGACACGCACAGTTAACGGCACGCCGGGGCTCTTCAGGTCAGACAAAGAAGGGGCCAGCTGGTCTGCGCCTGAGCTGATCCTCTCTCAATTTGCCGGCGAGGCCAGCGTGGACCATGAAGGCAACCTGTATTTTGTCCATCATTATTTTCGCGAGGGGAAAATGATTGAAGCAGATATTTATGTCGCCAAAAAGAAATTCCCCTAGAAACAAAAAAACCGCTCCCCAGATGAAGGGAGCGGGTGGGGTCAAGCTTGCCTATTAATTAATCACGCCACATCTTCCAGTTCTCCCGCCTCATCCTGATGCGCGGAAATCATTTCCTCCTCAGATGTGAGCACATCCACCTCGGCAGAGAGATTACCCATTTCTTTAATAAAAGCAATATAGAATCCCACCATCCTGGCGCAATTTTCAAAGGAGAGCCGTTCGTTAACGCCGTGCACGCTGCTTAAATCCTCGCGAGACATCTGGATGGGCGTAAATCGGAGTGCGTTCTCTGTCACCGGGCTGTACCGCCGGGCATCTGTACCACCCAAAACCAGGTAGGGCGAGACCAGCGCCCCCGGAAATGCTTCTTTGATCAACCGGGAAAGCCGTAAAAAATAAGCCGAGTCGATATCTGCAACGGGCGAAGGATCCCATCCGGACTCCCCTTCCAGCGTATCACCCTCAAAAGGGCTGACCTTCACCCGGGGATCGTCGACCCGTTCAATCACCATCTCATAAACCGAGCGCAGGTCATCGCCAGGCAAAAGCCTGAAATTGACCACCGCTTCGGCCCTGGCTGGCAGGACATTGTCTTTCACCCCGGCGTTCACAATCGTCGGTGCGGTCGTCGTCCGGATGGTGGCATTCAGCAGGTTCGATTTCGCCAATTGCTTTTTTAGCAGCCCGCCAAACAACCAGGTGTTGGCAAACAACATCCGCTGGGTGAACGGCAGAGCAGAACCCAAATAGCTCATCAGGAATTCGACCACTTCCAAATGGGCCGGCATCGGCCGGCTTTCAAGGTTTGCGATGGCTTTTGAAAGGATCCCAATGGCGGTCTCCTGGGGCGGCATGGAAGAATGCCCGCCCTCCACAGCACAGGAAAGCCGCAGGCTCAGATAGCCTTTTTCCGAAATCCCGATCACACCTACCGGCGTTTCCACGCCAGGCAGGAAACCATCCATCACACTGCCGCCCTCATCCAGCAGGCTCCCCAATGCCACCCCCCTCGATTCCAACAGGGCGCTGATTGCTGCAGCCCCATTTTGCCCGCCCACTTCCTCATCGTGGCCAAAACCCAGGTAAATGGTTCTTTCAGGCTGGAACCCCTGCTTTAGCAGGTACTCCACAGCCTCTAACACCCCGACCACACCCGATTTAATATCCAGCGTGCCCCTTCCCCAAACATACCCATCGGCGATATCCCCGCTGAAAGGGGGATGCGTCCACCCGCCCGCGTCGCTTTCGTCGGCCGGGACCACATCCAGGTGCGAGATCAGCATGATCGGTTTTAATTCCGGGCGCTTGCCTTCCCAGGTGTAGAGCAGGCTCAAGTCATTCACCGTTTCCAGTTTGAGTTGTTGGTGGACCTGGGGATAGAGCGTTTTGAACAGTCTCTGCAGCCCAAGAAACGCATTCCGGTCGAACTTCTCGGGATCATGATAGGAAATGGTCTTCTGCTGAACTGCCAGGGCCAAACGTTCTGCAATGGATTTGCCGTCAACACTGGGAAACTCACGGGGCTCAACGGGAGGCTGCGGCGGCGAATACAGGGCGGTCTTAAGGATGACCAGGCCAACCAAAAACAACACAACAGCCAATAAGCCGATCCCCGCAGAAATCAGGATGGTTTCTAACATGGTGGTTTCTCCTTATCTGTGCTGGTTTTCTTCCAGCTGATTTAATTCAGTTTCTTTTGATGTGGTCATCCTTCCCCAGCCCTATTGAATGGGGAGATCCTTCTTGTCAAGCAAGGCCAGGAACGCTTCTTGGGATGTTTTACTCTCAAAGGCGCGAGCAGGAAGGAAAGGATAAATCCGTTCTTCAGCCTTGTAGATCATCAAGTAGAAACCATCCTTTTCAATCACTCGCTGGAAGTTCTCCCAGGGAAATTCGATGTTCCGTTCGCCAACCTGCATCCGCACCTCGGATTCGCTGAGGGTGATGGTGCGCGCTTTACGCAGGTTCTCATTGCGTTTAAAGGCATTGGACAGCTGGTAGGGGATGATTAACCAGAAGTTGAAGATGTAGAAAGCACCCATCGCCAGGCCCACCAGAGCCGCGCTGCGCCAGGAAGCATCGCCGAGCCCGGGCACAAGCAGGACCACAACAGAAGCGATCACCACCAAAAAGATCAGAATGCCAACGATCATAAAACTGGTCGTCTTCAAAGCCAGTGTGCGCGAGGCTTTGATGTAATCCTTCTTTTCAGGTTGAAACGTAAACACAAGTTCTTTTTCCATCTGTTTCCTTTCATCGTTTGCTAAACCCATTTTACCACTCTGAACTCGGGAAATTTAAAAGCTCTTAAGTCCTTCAAGGGCAATCATAAAATCATGATTGAGGAAGAACCCTTGCTGGTTTGTAATTAAGCTTTTCTACTCGCTTCTTGGGGTCATTTTTCCCAAAAGCCTGTGATTTGAAAGGCTAGATTTAGCTCAAAGATTGACCTTCTAAAGCAAATTGAGAAGGAATACTTGGTTTGCGGCTATTTTCCAATAGAGATATCCGTAGCGGGGCTGCGCGCAGCGCCGCTGCAGGATAATTGAAAGGATAAATTTTTCATGAAAATGGGCACGATCACTTTCATTGTGGTGAAGTTCTCAGTAACAGAATCGTCGACCGCATCAGAAAATTCACCAGAAGTTTGTTTACACTTTGTAATTATCCTGCATGTCCTTCTCCTTGATCCAACAGCAGAATCTGCCATAATTAGGGTAAATAAACCTGAAGGAGATACACCAGCATGAGCGAACTCCCCCAGACCCCCCAAAGTTTCACGCCCGTCCTGCACCTGATCTATGCCGATCCGGATTTTCCTGCGCCAGATCAGGCAAAAATCGCACCTCGATTAGGCAGATTTCCTTCCCTGGAAACATTTGACCCTCGCTTGACCTGGCAGATCCGCTCCCCGGAAAAGTGCCTGGGGGAGCTGATTTTAAAGGATCATCATATCCGGGTTGGCGGCCTCTCTACCCCGCTTCCACCCGAGGTCGTAGACCGAACGATCAACGTCTCCCCTTGGCAGGCGCAGATCAAGGCCGGTTTGCGCCAGCACCAATCCCACCTGAGCTTAATCTATCACGGCAAAAGCCTGGACCCCATTAAACGCATGATCGCCCTTTACCAGGCAGCCCACGCTCTCAAAAACGAAAACCTATTGGGTGTGGTCAATGAACCGGCCTGGACGGCGCACCCCGCAGCGGACTTTCTTTCGATCGATAAAATTGAAAAGTTCCGCCAGGAGATCCCATTTGTGCTCTGGTTTGGTTACGTGCGCATCTTTGTAGACAAGCAGCGCTACTGGCTGGTGACCAAAGGACACCATCTTTTCGATGTCCCTGACCTGGCTTATTTTGTTGAGTCAGCAGGAGAAGAAGCGGAAATAATTACCCAATTCATCAATTTGTTCTATTACCTCTTCGAGAGAGATGTGGCGGTCGCGCCTGGGGACACCCTGGAGATTGGAAGAACCGGGCAGGTCATGCAGTTTTCAGAAGTAACAGCCTTCGCCGAAACGCTGATAGGACCCGCCGGAACCCTGGTTATCGAAAAACAAAACCCAAAGCCAGCGGAAGATCAGAATTCCTCCGCTTGAAAGGTAAAGTTCTCAACAAATCGATACTGCTGTGCGGTCTGAACAGCTTCGGGCACAAACCGCCGCATCCATTCAACAGCCTGTTCGCCCTCCAAACCCAAGACAACCTTGGCCAGGCAGGCGCCAAACATGCCGGTTCGCCCCAGGCCAGCCTGGCAGTGGATCACCAGGTTTTTACCTGATTTCGCCGCGCGCAGTGCTTTGTGGATCGGCGCCTGAAAAGCGCCGGGCTTAGGGATGGAAAAATCCTCCACCGGCGCATAGATCAGATCAAAACCAGTGGATTTATAAATCTGACGCAGATCTCTTCCGGTGACCTCCCTAACCTCGACTTCTGGGGTGAGCATCACGATCACACCCACATCCGCCTGGACAAAGGCATCCAGCAGCGTGCCTTGTGGGTCAAACAGAGGGCTGTATGGAAGGGCGCTCCGATAGATCGCACCCTCAAGCCCATACGGCAAGTGGGTTAATGGCTCTCTTTGCATATACATCTTCCCTTCGTTTGTCCTGGTTAAACAGCAAGATCAATGCCTTCTAAGCTGGGAGGTAATCAATGCGAGTGCATGGATCAGCCTTTCCAGCTGCGCTGAATGCGGTTGGTTGAACCCTGGCCGGAATTCAAACCGCTTCACAGGCGTCAACCCACTGGCGAACCCAATCCGAACCCGATCAAGTTGATTCTAACTCAAAACCTATCCTCCCCCGCCAGTATTCGGGGATCCTCATATAAAAAATTAACATTGATTCCTAAGCTTAAAAATGAAGGAGGTACGTAATGAAAAAGTTCACCAAGAAAATACTCACAATTTCAAGTTTTTTGATCGTTTTCGCCTTAGCGCTGGCAGCCTGCCAGCCGGCGGAAACCCCTATACCGATTGAACCACCCGAGGATGTGGATCTGGAAACACCCACGGAGGAAACGGTTGATGAAACCGCCGAATGGGTTCCCAGCATCACCAATCCGCGCCAGAATATTGAAGATGGAACGGTGGTCGTGGATAAGGTCATCATGGACCAGAGCGGATGGCTTGTGATCCACTCAGAAGAGGGCGGCCAGCCTGGGCCCGTGATCGGCTATATTGAAGTGCCGGAAGGCATCAGCACCGAAGTGGTCGTTCAGGTTGTCCCAGATGAAATCACCCCCACGCTGTACGCCATGCTGCATGTGGATGCGGAACCCATGGGCGAATTCAACTTCCCTGAGGGCGACGACGTCCCCGTGACCGTGGACGGCGAAGTGGTTGTGACCAGCTTTGACGCGGTCACTGATGCCGATTTGGAAGCAGAAGAAACCACGGCGGAGGAGGGCGCAACCGCAGAAGAAGAAGCGGCGGCGCTGATACCACGGATCATCAACCCCCGTCAGAACCTGCAGGACGGCAATGTCATCATTGACAAGGTCGTCATGGATCAGTCTGGCTGGGTCGTGATCCACGCGGATGAAGGCGGCCAACCCGGACCCGTGATCGGCTATATCGAGGTGCCGGAAGGCGTCAGCACCGAGGTTTACATCCAGGTTGTCCCGGATGAGATCACCCCCACGCTCTACGCCATGCTGCATGTGGATGCTGAACCCATGGGCGAATTCAACTTCCCCGAGGGCGATGACGTCCCCGTGACCGTGGATGACGTGGTGGTCACCAAAGCTTTCCAGTCCGTCTCTGAAGTGGACCTCGAGACCGCAGATGAAGAAGACGCGCCGCTGATACCGCGGATCATCAACCCCCGGCAGAATCTGCTGGACGGCAATGTCATCATTGACAAGGTCGTCATGGATCAGTCTGGCTGGGTCGTGATCCACGCGGATGAAGGCGGCCAACCCGGACCCGTGATCGGCTATATCGAGGTGCCGGAAGGCGTCAGCACCGAGGTTTACATCCAGGTTGTCCCGGATGAGATCACCCCCACGCTCTACGCCATGCTGCATGTGGATGCTGAACCCATGGGCGAATTCAACTTCCCCGAGGGCGACGACGTCCCCGTGACCGTGGATGACGAAGTGGTCACCAAAGCTTTCGAATCCGTCTCTGAAGTGGACCTCGAAACTGGGGACGGCGAGTAACCCAAGGAAAGAAAATCCAAACCAAAGAGGCTGTGCCAGGGGGAACAGCCTCTCTTGAGTCAGATCTTCAATGCCAGGGAAATCGCAAGATCACCAAGAAAAGTTATGCTTGAAATTCTTTTTATCCGAAGGGTGATCGATGGTATCTCATCCAAATTTTCCGCTCTCGCCG
>CAZLEK010000010.1:48077-50411 GCA_964558525.1 uncultured Candidatus Brevefilum sp. | reverse complement strand
TGTCTTCAGGGCATTCTCCCATTTTCACCACGTAATTTTTGTTTAGCCCGCCATCTGCCATGTTACCGTACAAAAATCGGAAAATAATAATAAACGACATTTCTCACAAACACATAAGCTGCGCCAGCACCCGCTGTACTGTTATCCGTCTCGCCACTGCCGTCCCCATCTTCTAGATGAGCGCCAACCACGACCGTCTCCCCTGAGATGGCCACAGAATAGCCGAAATTATCACCCGCTTCAGCGTTGGACGCCTTCAAGTAATCCTGCAGTGTCCAGGCACTCCCGCTGCGCACAAACACATAGGCTGCGCCTGCATCCTCTGCGCTGTCATCCGCCTCGCCACTCCCATTACCGTCTTCTCCCAGAGCGCCAACCACAACCGTCTCCCCTGAGATGGCGACAGAATAGCCAAATAAATCATCCGCCTCAGCGTTGGACGCCTTCAAGTAGTCCTGCTGTGACCAGGCACTCCCGCTGCGCACAAAGACATAGGCTGCGCCAGCCCCTAATGCGCTGTTATTCTCCTCGTCACTGCCGTCCCCGTCTTCTCCCGAAGCGCCAACCACGAGCGTATCCCCGGAGATGGCGACAGAATAGCCGAATTGATCACCAGCTTCAGGAATGGACGCCTTAAGGTAAGCCTGCTGTGTCCAGGCACTCTCGCTGCGCACAAAGACATAGGCTGCGCCAGCCCCTAATGCGCTGTTATTCTCCTCGTCACTGCCGTCCCCGTCTTCTACATAAGCGCCAACCACGAGCGTCTCCCCTGAGATGGCGACAGAAGTGCCAAATAAATCATACTCTTCAGCATTCGTCGCCTTCAGGCGGCCTTGCGGTGTCCAATCTGTCCCGCTGCGCACAAAGACATAGGCTGCGCCGGCATGAGTTGCTCCGTTATTATCCCCGCCAGTGGCGTCACTATCCTCCCGATTAGCACCAACTACGACCGTGTCCCCTGAGATGGCGACAGAAATGCCGAATTCATCACCCTCTCCAGCGTTGGACGCCTTCAGATAGCCCTGCTGTGACCATGCCGTCCCGCTGCGCACAAACACATAGGCTGCGCCTGCACCATCTGCGGCTTCATTATCCTCGCTACTGCCGTCACTATCCTCCCAAACAGCACCAACCACGACCGTATCCCCTGAGATGGCGACAGAAGTGCCGAATCGATCACCAATTTCACCATTGGACGCCTCTAGGCGGTCCTGCAGTGACCAATCGCTACCGCTGCGCACAAAGACATAGGCTGCACCTTCGTCATCACCCTCCCCCCGAGCGCCAACCACGAGCGTGTCCCCTGAGATGGCGACAGAAGTGCCGAATCGATCACCAGCTTCAGGAATGGACGCCTTAAGGTAAGCCTGTTGTTCATACGCTTCAGTGATCGCCCGTGCGATCTGATCCCATTCCTCAGGCGTCAAACCTGCCGGTATACGCTGCAGATCGTTTTCGCCCCCCGTCGCCACAGCCAAAGAACGGCTCTGAGCTGGCCTGGTTGCCCCCCCAAAGCTGATCAGCGCGATGACAACCAGTATGAATGAGACCTTTACAAACCTTAAAAATTTCGTGCATTGCATGACATTAACCTCCTGATCAACCAATGAATGATTACGGGTCAGGCACACTGCCTGATCGATCAAACAACCCTACGCGATGGTTATTGACAGACATCTGCTGCCACCGGCAGCTTATTCACAAGGATGTAAAAAAACCAATTTGAATAATCAGAAAATGATTTATTACAGAGAACAAATCACCGCTATGGGCCTAGTATAAATAAAATATCAGTGAATGTCAACTCATCAGTGTGTGTGTCAAGACAACCGGTAATAAAAAAGATGCGCCAATAGACCTTAGTTCTGACTGGTATCCCCAGTGCGGAACCTCCTGGCAGGACCAGCCAGTGAAATTGTCCGAAGGTCTCCATGATTATACATTCTCGCTGGTGAGACACCAGCGAGATCAAAGGTCGGGATGGGGTGATAAAACAGCAAAAATTAATATTTGTTCAATAAAAATTTACTTTGCGATTGACCTGTGCGCGCCTTTTCATCAGTAAACCAGATCCAATCTCATTAATTCATTATTTAATGAGGAATGTAACAACTCAGGTCTTTTGACAATACTTGGCGAAAAGGATAAATTGGTTTCATCGCGTGTGATAATTGGTGCGCTCAAAAGCGGAGCGCACCCTACAAAACCAGGCCCAATCTCATAATATAATAAGGGTCAATGAACAAGCACCTGTCGAACTGGCATTTTAATCAAGAATTCTCCCATCCGATGGACCCGCGAAAACCTCAAAAGCGGAAACTCGCTTACTATTGC
>CAZLEK010000010.1:20727-47977 GCA_964558525.1 uncultured Candidatus Brevefilum sp. | reverse complement strand
CTCCCATCCGATGGACCCGCGAAAACCTCAAAAGCGGAAACTCGCTTACTATTGCTGCGGATTACTCCTGGCAGCCGGCGGCGCCTGGTTGGTGCTCTCCCTGTTAGGCGCACAAGGCATTCATCCATTCAGTACCCAATCCGCCCCCCTTGAAGAACCTTTGGTTGAATTCTTCAGCCCTTCCGTCAGCGCCTGGTCGGATGAGATCCAGAATTGGGCGGAAGCCTGGGGCCTGGACCCGCTCCTGGTCGCCACGGTCATGCAGATTGAATCCTGTGGAGATCCTGAGGCTTTATCGCCGGCTGGCGCCCAGGGACTTTTCCAGGTCATGCCCTTTCATTTTCAACCGGATGAAGATACCCTGGACCCAGACACCAACGCAAAACGGGGACTGGCCTATCTGCAGCAATCCTTTGAACTTTCTGAGGGCGATATCGAAGGGACCCTGGCCGGGTACAACGGCGGCCACGGCCAGATTGCAAGGGAAAAATCCCAATGGCCGGAGGAAACCCAGCGATATGTCAGATGGGGGTCTGCGATCTATCGGGAAGCAGCCCTGGGAGAGGGCAGGGGAAAAGCCTTATCAGCCTGGCTGGACGCCGGCGGCTGGCAGCTGTGCCAGGCAGCTGAAGCGAGATTGCATTTAGACTGAAGTGTCAATCTTGAGATTTTTTGCTTTTCCGGCTTTCGTGCAGGGGCCGGGTGGGGATTTCCGCCTGGGAGAGCGGCAGCCAGACGGAAAAAGTGGTCCCGCGGCCCTCCTCGGTGGCCACATCAATCCGCCCACCGTGATTGCGCACAATCCAGTAGGCGATCGGCAGCCCTAAACCAAAACCAACATCCTTTTCCATACGCGTGCGAGACTTGTCGCCGCGGTAGAAACGTTCAAACAACTGGCCCATCTCGGACTTTGGGATGCCCGGGCCCTCATCATTCACCAAAATCTCCACCCAATTCTCATGGACGTACAGGCTGAGCAAGACCAGCCCGCCTTCCGGGCTGAACTTGATGGCATTACTGCCCAGGTTCAACAGCACTTGCTTAAGCCGGTCACGATCTCCCATTACGATTGCCGGCTCGATATTTCCGATCCTGATTTCCTGTTCACCCTTGGAGAGGACTTTCATTTGCTCAAAAACCTCAAATAACAGGTCATCCATTTCGACGGATTGTAATAACAACGGCAGCTGGCCTGTCTCAGCCTGCGCCATCAAGAGCAGGTCGCCCACCAAGCGGGTCAACCGGTCCACCTCGGATTCAATGCTGTCCAGCGATTCTTCATCGAAGGTATGCATAATGCGCATCAAACCCACATTGCCTTTAATCACCGTCAAAGGCGTGCGCAGTTCATGGCTGACATCCGCCAAAAATCGCCTTTGGGCGTTGAACAAACGCTCCAACCGAACCAGGGTTTGGTTAAAGGTTAACACCAGCGCGCCGATCTCATCATCCCTGGCGGTATTAACGGGGATCCGTTTGGAGAGGTCATCTGTGCTGTTGATTCGCTTGGTGATTTCTGCCATCATCTCCAGGGGTTCCAGCGCCTGGCCGGTGATCAGCCACCCCACAATCGCAGCCATGATCAGGGCGAAAACAGCTGAAATCCCAAAAACCAGCAGCAGCAGGCGCTGCGTCAGGCGTAAATCCGTCATGGTCACACCCACTTGCAGCCAGCCGGCGGATTCCTCCCGCACTTGCAAAGGGATGGTCAAAATCCGGAAGAGTGTGTCCCCCATTCGATCTTCACGGAAAACTGTTTGTTCCCGCTGCAGGGCTTCGGCGTCCATCGGGGCTGTCAATTCACCGGCTGATTCAGAATAAGCCTGCAGCTGCCCTTCCGGCGACCATACCTGGAAATAGATATTATCCAGGAGCTGTAAGGACTCGGCGTTAATGTCCAGACCGCCAATCCCATCTGCCCGTAAAGCCTCCATGATATGCTCGGAAGCAGCTTCCAAACGTTGGTCTACCTGGTTAACCATCACCACGCTTACCATGGAATAAATGACAATGCTGAGCAGGAGGACAACACCGCTCAGCAAGCCAGTATAAATCAATGTCAGTCGAAGACGAAGCGACATCCTGATTCGGTTATTCTGTTGGCTCTTCTGGTTCTCTTAAAACATACCCCACACCGCGCACAGTATAGATCAAACGCGGCTCACCTGCTTCTTCCAATTTCTGCCGCAAATAGCGGATATACACATCCAGAACGTTGCTTTCACCGCCAAAATCATAATCCCAAACCCGGTCAAAGATCACCTCACGGGTCATCACCTGACGGGGGTGGCGCATGAACAACTCCAGGAGGTCATATTCCTTCGCTGTCAGGTCAATTTCACGGTCTTCCCGGTAAGCTTTGCGGGTGCTGCTGTCCAGCCGGAGGTCTTCGAATTCAAGCACTTTGATGCGGTCCGCCGCCGTCCGGCGGAGCAGGGCTCTAATCCGGGCCAGCAGTTCTTCAATCTCGAAGGGCTTGACCACATAATCATCGGCGCCAGCGTCCAGCCCTTTGACGCGATCCTGGGTGGTATCCTTGGCAGTCAGCATCAAAATCGGCTGGTTGCCCATCTTCTGGAGCCGTCGGCAGACCTCAAGGCCATCCATGCTGGGCAGCATCCAGTCCAGAACCACCAGGTCCGGCCGCTGCTCACTCGCCAGGGTCAATCCGGCCTTTCCGGTCAACGCGGTATCCACGATATACCCTTCATAAGTTAACACACGTTTGAGGACACGCAGTATCTCTTCGTCGTCTTCAATGATTAGAATTCGCTCGTCCATCCTTTTTCCTTTCGTCAAAGTCCCGTAAAATGGCCCCTCACAAGATAATACACGATTTGAACATTTGGTACAATCTATTCAATCATGACGATTAAATTATTGCCTAAAACCACACCGGTTGTCAAACGGATGGTCGACCTGCTGCTGACAATCCCGGCATTGTTAATCCTATCACCAATTTTAATCTGTGTCAGTCTCATGGTGGTCTTTAAGCACGGCTTTCCGATCCTCTTTCGCCAAAAACGGCCGGGACTGCAGGGGGAGATCTTCACCATTTACAAGTTCAGAACCATGCAAAACCGGCTCGATTCCCGGGGAATCCCCCTGCCGGATGCAAAGCGGATCACCCGGTTGGGTCAATTTTTGAGATCCACCAGCCTGGATGAGCTGCCCGAACTGATTAACGTTCTGAAAGGTGAAATGAGCCTGGTCGGTCCCCGGCCCTTGCTGGTGGAATACCTGCCGCGCTACAGCCCTGAGCAAGCCCGACGTCACGAAGTCCTGCCGGGCATCACCGGCTGGGCGCAGATCCATGGGCGCAATGCCCTGACCTGGGAAGAAAAATTCCGCCTGGATGTTTGGTATGTCGATCATTGGTCGCTCTGGCTGGATATTAAAATTATGGTACGGACGGTGATCAAAGTGTTCCGCCGGGAAGGGATCTCCCAACCGGGACAGGCCACCGCGGAACCCTTCAAGGGCAGCCCGCCGGAAGAGTAACCCTGGCCTAAAGCTTAACCGCCTTAGGGGTTGGATTCTGGCGAAACCAGCCCAGCGTCTAGTTTCTCTGCCATTTCCTCAAACATACGCCTTCTGCCCTCAGAAAGCAACCCTGATTCGGTATCTGTCAGCCTGATCGAAGATGGGACCTGCACGCCGCCCGTCCCCTGTAATAGACCCGGCCAGAGGTCGACCAACGCTGGAACCGGATCAGACAAAACCGAACCCACCCAATTGCTGCGGAGAGACCCAGGCGTTTCATCGCTCACAATCTGGATATTTTGTTCCGCAAGGTAAGTCAGTAATTCTTGGCTAGCCAGGCTGCCCTGAAGATATAGAATTTCAACGCCATTGATCACCAGGGTATCTACCACAGGCTGGAAGCCATCCACTGCTGCCTCCCCAGGCAGCTGTTCCAACTGCGGGAAATTCTGGAACGGCGGGTACAAAGGGTTGCAAACCCCGCAAAAGAATTCCACACCGACAATAAAGGCTTCCCGCATGACAGGGCTGAGGCTGTGGTCTGCTGGGATCAACCCGGCCACCTTGTAATCGCTCGATACCAGCGCGGCGAGATAGCCTGCCATAAAGGATTGTCGTTGTTGATCAAGGGTCGGCTCACCGATCACACTCAGGTTTTCTCCTGGCGCTGCGTTGTCTTGATCGACAAAGACAAAACGCACCCCCGGATTTGCCCCGGCGAGGGCAGCTGGATCGAGGTCCAGAGCAACCGCAACCACGACCTGGACGTTCGCAGGCAGCGATTCCCCGGTCAGCCCCTCTTGCGACCGCATTTCCAGGCTGCTTTCAGCAGCCAGATCCGCCAGGACAGCCTGCAGCCGATCCACCTTCTCCGCATCCGCCCCTTCGCCGAAGAGCAGCATTACAGCCGGCGGTTCCAGCGTGGAAGTCGGCGTGGGCACAGGCGGCGACTCTTCAACAATCTCTGTGGCCGGCTGGGTATTTTCGGGAACCAGGGTTTCCTCTTCGGGGGTCACGGGCGAGCAGGCTGCCAGCCCAAACAGAACCACCCCAAGGATAAAAACTACCAGTAAAGATTTGTGGGTTTGATTAATCATCATTGTGACAATTTTACCTTAGCGGGTTAAAACTGGCCGATTTGCTTTCCAGGCAGTTTATTCTCCTGTGTATTATAATGGAAAGATGAAAGAGGACTCATCCAGTCCTATTCGTCACCAGATGGGATTTTAAAATGAGCCTGCCCAACAGCGAACCGCTGCCAGAAAACATCAACGAACTCCCGCCTGCCAGGCAGCGCCATATCCGGCGTCAACCGCGGTCGGCGTCTCTGGCGGAACGCCAGCTGCTCCTGGAATCGTTAATTTCGACGACCGGCCCCAGCCTGAACTTTTTCCTTTTCTCGCTCCTGGGCGCCGCCGCCGTGGGAGCTGCCCTTTATTTGGATGACCCGGCCGTCCTGATCCTGGCGCTGGTCATCCTGCCCTTTCTCAGACCTGCCTTCGGGTTGGCCCTGATGCCAGCCTCACGCAAAGCAATGCCCGGCCTCAAATCGCTGATCAGCCTGGGGATCCTCCTGACGCTGATTTTCGCCGCCGGCGTCCTGGCCGGCTATTTGCGGAAAGAATTCGCGTTCAGCAACCTCGCGGTTTACAGGTTCTCAGCCCCCTACTGGTTAGATCTGGCGCTGGTGGGCGCGAGCAGCATCCTGGCGGTATTTGTTCTGGTGCGAGAAGGCGCCCGCCCCCGGCTGATCGGTGTGATCCTGGCATATGAGATCCTTCTGCCGCTGGCCCTGGCTGGATTCAGCCTTCCGTTGGGGGCTTCTCAATGGTTCCCCCGCACACTGCTGGTCAGCCTCACACACCTTAACCTGGGGATCCTCCTGGCAGCAGTGACATTTTTCATGCTGGGATATGGTCCCAGGAACCTGGCCGGCTGGCTGTTGATCCTGCTGCTTGCGGTTCTTGTTGCTGGCGGCCTGCTGCTAACCCTCCCAGGCCTCCCGGTAGCCAGCGTGCTGCAGGCCGATCCCTCACAAACACCCCAGGCCCTGACGCCCAGCGTTAGTGCGGCGGCGTCAAACACGCCTGCCGCGCAGCCTACCTCAACCGAGGTCAGCACAAAACTCCCCGCCACCGAGACTCCCTTCGCCACCCTGCCGCCCACAGCTTCAGCAACCCAAACCTTATCACCCACCCAAACCTTAACACCGGAGCCCACCTCCTACTGGGGAATCATCGACACCCTCACAGGCGCCGTCTTTCGTGAATCGCCCAGCTTTGATGCGCCCGTCGCAGGCTACCTTAATGATGGGGATGCGGTTGAAATTGAAGGGGTTCTCACAGAAGCAGGGACAATTTGGTACCAGGTCACCACACAAGAGGGACAGAACGGTTGGCTGCTTGGATCGCTGGTCAACACGCAAACCCCCACGCCTGAGCCAGAATAGGACATGCACACGGCTTCAGCCCATGCGCTGGAGTGGATAAATCATTTTTTAACCGTTTTTCTAACTTCCCAAAATGAGCAGATTCTCCCTGGGAACCCTGATCTCCTCCCCCTCCTCCGGTTTGAGCACCGCCACCTGGCAATTCAGGCCCGATTCGAGGGTGGCTTTTTCATCAGGCAGGCCAGTCACCCAAAAGACACCCCCCTCTTCCGGACCGGAAAGCACCTGCACCCGCTGGCCGATCTCGATTTTTGCTTGAAAGGGCAGTGAGGCATGTTGATCGCCATGACTGCTGGGGATGATGACCTCCGGCCAGACCCCATCCAGGATATTCGGGTGGCAGGCATTCAGGCACACCACTTCCCCCTTTTTATCCTGGAGAAGTTGGAAGGTTCGTTGGTCTGGAGGCAGCTCACCAAAACCGCCCAACACAATCACTGGAAAGGGGAGCCCGGCTGCCCGGTCAATCAAATCCGGTTTGAGCGACCCCAGGATCCAACCGGTCGGCTTTTTCTCAATCATTCTGGCCAACAGGGCCTCATCCGCACAAGAACCCGTCGCAATCACCTGGCCTTCATCAATTTGCTCCAGACCTTCCGCGCTGCTGGATTTCGAGAGATCCAGCGTCTGAAGGCGCAGAATACCTGCCCCGACGCATCCATTCCCCCACACGCCCTGGATAAGACTCCCTTCCGTTGTTAGGATCGCCCCTCGCTCAGGGAGGATCGTGGATACCACCCCGATCATGGCCGCATGAACCTTCACCAAGCGTTTACCTGCAGCGATAAAGGCCGCCCCATCCCGGCAGGCGAGCAGTTTTCCGGCCTGGGGCGCCCGCACCAAGCGCGGCAGGGGCCGATCGCATTCAGCGATGATATCATCCTGGGCAAGTTCTTCGCCCAGATCCCGAACAAGGCAAGAAACCACATCAGAAGGGTCCACGCCCAAGCCGCGAGCGATGTCCAGGGAATAAATTTCATCGGGCAGTTCCGCTTGTGCGATCAGATCCTCCGGGTGTACCGCCTGCCCTGGCTCCACAAGCACCTGTCCTGGGAAAGGCAGCTGCCTGACTCTGCGGATTTCGGTGGCTGCCAGCCTGTTCAATGCCGGTTGTTTCATGCTTGACCCTACCTTCTCATCTCATCCACCCAAGGACCATAACCAATGGCGCAGCTGCTCAATGCGGGCATCATTTTCTTCGGGCAGCTTCAAGGGCCTGCCGCGGGCATCGATCACCACGCCTAACGTCCCGCCGGTCACCCTGGTTTGGCGTGCAACGCCGGGCCCCAGGCCGACATCCGCGCCTTGGGCGGGGTCCAGAGTGAGGTTGACGGAGTCCCCGGCAGGGATCAGCAGGCGGCGCAGCGCGCCCTGGGGGATATCAACCTGATAAGACTTGCCTGAGTCCATGGACACCTGCACCGAAAGGACCAGCACCCCTTCCTGAAGCGGGCTTACCACCGGGATAACCGTACCAAGATGTTCAAACGCGTCCGAGTTCAGCGCCTGGGCCGGGATCAGGGGTTCTGTTTCACCAAGCACTCCTAACACCGGCAGGATTTGATAACGGTCCAGAACCAGCCTGGTCTCCTGCCAGGGCTGCAGACCGTCCAGCAGGATCAACATCGCCTGGCCGCGTGTGGGCGCCTCTGTCAGGGCAGATCCGCTGGCAATGACCATTTCATAAGGCGCGAACAGGCCTCTTTGAGGGTCGAAACCCACACCTTGTGCGCTTTCAGCCAGAGCCTGCATGGCCGCGTCAAGCCTGCCCCGTGCCAGAGATTGGGACATCGCCAGTTCCGCCAAAGTCTGGGGGATCCGGCCCGGAAAACATTGCTGGTTGGCAAGGTAAGCCTCCACCTTATCGATCCCGGTTGGCGCGGCTGTCCAGGAGTACACGCAGCCAGGCGCGCCGGGTAAATCCGCATCGGTGCGCCGCCTGATTGCCATCGAGCGGCCCTCCCGGCGCGCAGACACGCCTGTGCACCCTGCGCCGAGGTCAACCGCCAGGACCCCACCCTGTTTTGCAGCCGGAGATCGCTGGTTAAGTGTTCGGCTGAAAAAGCGTACCATGCGATCGAGCATTAACCCTCGCGTCCGGACCAGGTCACCCGTTAGCTGGCTGATGCCCTGCAGTCCGGGGAGCTTTTTCCTGCTCAGCTCAAGGATCTCTTGGCCCAACGCCGCCTGGGCCGGCACATCATCGCGTTCTCCAACACATGGCTGTAGATTTGGAAGGATCGACAGCCGGCAAACCGGTTCCAAGCGCCTTCGAACAAGCGGATGCAGATCTGGATTGCCCGCATAAAAGACCCTCGGCCTGGCCTCATCGGGCAGGGCGCGGCAGAGCAGCCTGGAAACCTCAATCCAGCGGGAGGGCAGGCTTTCTGCGCCGGAATCCGTCCCACCCGTAAGGATCAGGATCTCCGGACGGGAATCCAGCAAGGCATCGAGAACCGCTGGCTCATTCACGAGATCTGCAGCCCCGTAAGCTCCGGCCATTTCGAGGGGCAGTTTTCCGACCAGTTCCAATCCTGCCGCCAGGGATCCCCGGCCGGCCAAGCCAAACAGGGCGGCTTTAATCGGCGGAAAGGCAGACAGTGAAAGGCCAACCTGTTCCACAGCTCCCGGGTCAAAGGCTACTTTTTCAATTTCACCTGCCGAAGGACGCAAAAACTGACGGCCCAGTGTCGTCTCAAGGGTTCCCAAAGCTTCCTGGATGCCGGCGGCCAGATGCCCATCATAACCATAATCGGTCTGCGCTTTGGCGCAAGCTTGCAGGCGGTATTTCCCATCGCTGACGCCAAAAACCGAAACCCGGGTATTGACCCTCCCGATATCCAACCCGATGAACGTTTCGGCCCGCCCGAATTCGGTCATCAATTGCCTCCGATCCAGCGGGCAAGGAACTGCCCCATCAAGCCAATCTGGTTGATGAGTGCAAACAGTGCGCTGGAAAACACCCCGGCAAAGATCGCCCCGAGGGTGACGCCGATGAACACCTGACCCGCTTTGCTCAAGGCCTCAATCACCTTCGGACGCTGGTTGGTTTGATCAGCGGGAGAGGCCGGTTTTCTCCTTCCAAAATGGAAGTAACTCAATGTGGCCGCAGCACCAAACAACATGAGCAAGGCATCCACCCCCTGAAGCCAGCCTCCAGGGCTCCGCCAGGTTTCCAGGTTGAATCGCTGAATGAGTGTGCTCGACTGGGGGATCAGCGTGCCAAACACCGCGCCGCCAACCGTCACCGCTGCGATCAACCCTGCCAGGAACGCCAGGGGAATCGATCCCAGCCTGGCAAATCTTGAAACCTGGCTCAAGCCCAGCAACCCGATTAAAATCACGGGAATCATTGACCACATCCGTGTTGTCCAGGTCCCGCTAACCAGCGGTTCCCAAAGATACGGTCCCAGGACATCCTGAATGATCAAAACCGCCAGGTAGCCTGCTGATAGGCCAACAAACAGCGCGGCAGCCAGGCGGAAAAGAAAGTTGTCGCCGAGGATATAACTCAGGACCATCAGGGTAAGAAGAAAACCCACCCATCCCCAGGCCAGATCGGTCCAATTCATTCTGCCCGCTCCCTGTTCTTGAAATTAATGTTGAGGAATGCGCCCAATATGAGCATGACGGCCAGCAGCAGCGTTCCCACCTGGTAAGCAGCCCGCCAGTGTAAGGCCAATCGATCCCCGCTGGCAGGAATCTCCGCTTCAGCTGCTTGAGAAATGCCGGCTGCCATGCCCGCCGCCTGTCCGGAGTCCTGGTAAGGCTTCAACAATGGGCCAGCCTGGGCTGTCACCAGCAAGTAAAGCGGCAGGTGGGGAGAACGCGCGCTGAGCTGCTCCACCCAATAGCGGCCACCCTCATAAGAATCCGCCAAAATGAAAACACCCTCCAGATCCGTGGGGAGCGTCAATCCTTTCGTTTTGGGAAGCCCCGGCCAGGAAACAGCCTGAACTTGAGAACTGCCAGCTGCATAAGCCCCTAATGCGGCGGACGGGTAGTAGCCAAGATCATCGATCCGTAGATTCCAATCACCAGGAAGTTCAGCCAGCAGCTGCCGGGATAATAAGCCCGCCGTGGGCTGGGTGGCAATCAAGGCAATCTCCATCCCGGGTTGTAAAGCAGCCCGAAAGACAGGCGCTGCGACCTGGTGGATCTCGGCTGAAAAACCAGCCTGGTAATCTGCCACAATCAGAACGGAATCCTCCTCCTGGAAAGCGTCAAAAGCCGGCAGCATCTCAGGGGCTTCCCAGGCCTGGTTGGCGGCCCCTACCCCGGGCCAACCGCCAAATAAAGCCATGCTGAGCGCTCCAAACAATACAAGCGCTGCGACGAGGCGGATCACCCAGGAAGAGCGCTGCGCCAACGGCGCCCTTTGGGGGCGTTCAGCGCTTTCATCCACAACCAGGCTGCTGAACAGATTTGCCCAGATCTGCTCTTCACGGCTGACATCCAACGCGGGGACACGCCGCTGCCTGGCAACGCTCACAGGGATCTGACGGGTTGCCGCGTCTTGTTCTTCTGGCGGCGCAATGGGTCTTTCCTTCGATTCCCCAGCGGCGGCTTGTTCCTCAAGGGTTTCGCCGGGCGGGACTTGGCTGGCCTGCTTGCCTTCCTCCAGGGCAACCAACCACTGTAACAGGCTGTCGCCTTTTTTATCTTCCGGATCGAACTGGTCTTTCCGGGCGCCTTGAGGACCACCCTTCACTTTGCGGATCTTGGACAGCCACTCTGGCGGCTTATCCACGCCACCTGCGGGTATTTGGCCGGCAGCCTGGCCTTCCGGGGGCGATTTAGGGTCTTCCTCACGGCTTTCTCCATGCAAGCCCTGGATCCAGGAAGTGAAATTCTCATGCTGGACGTCAGACTTTCCCTCAGCAATGCTTTCCTGGGCGGCTGAGATTTTTTGTGTGATCTCACCCGGGGCATCGGTTTCATTTTTAGCCCTCTCCCGGATGCGTTTCAACCATTCCGGGACATCCTTTTCTTCAGCCGCCTCGCGCTCACTAAGGTCAGCGGGGTCCTGCATCCGCCCCCCGCCCAAAGGCTGAGAGCCTGGTGAGATGTCTACATCATGTTTCAACGCATGCAGCAGGTCAGGTAAGTCTTGTTCATCTTCGGAAGAGTCCACAAAACCTCCATCTGCTGCAGATGGCAGGCCCTCTTCCGGGATCAACAGAACACCGCATTCCTGGCAGCGGTCTTCTCCAGGATCGTTTTCAGCGCCACAGTTGGGACAAATCAAGTTCAGCATCATTCCTCACCATACGGCCGGTCAACTGCCAGCAGAACCCGCAGACCTACCAATAATCCGCCCAGGGCCATCCCTAAGAGAATACCGCGCCCACCAGCGATAGGCAGGCGGCGGAGGAAACCAACGACCTGCCCGGCGGCCGATTCGGGCGCAAAGGGCAGCACCCCTGATTCAATCACCAAAGCGATCACCGCACTCACCAGGAACGCAATCGACATCGGGGTCCATCCCCGGGTGCGGATCAGACGCAGGCTGACGATGAACAGGATCACTGCCAGGACAGCCAGCAGGCTCGCCTCCACCGGCGTTTGGATATTGATGATCAGTTGGCGAAAAAATGAACTTTGGGTGGTCAGGATCAAACCAGAAATCAGGGTAAAAAAGAACACGATCAGGGTAACAGCGCTCAGACCAGCGCCTTTTTGGGCCGTGAACAATTTCACCAGGTGGCTCCGCAGGAGGGCGCCGATCCCAATTAATATCGCAAAGCTTAAAACCAGAACGCCCCAATCCAAAATCAAGGTCGTCAACGGCGCCAGCTGCGCCTGAAAAGCATATCCCGCCAAAACCAGCAGGCCCGAGGCAGCCGCAATCCCCGCTGCCAGGTATTTTCTCACAGGAGACCTCCCAGCTTAAGGACGACCGCCACCAAGATCCCCAGGATCAAAACCCAGCGTAAAACATCTTCAACCGCCAGGAGCTTTGATCCATTCTCTGGGGAGGGATGTGAGGTTCTAAAAATCGATTCACCTATTAACAGATCCTCGACGGCCGGATATGAAACAGCCTGGGCAGCCAGTGAACCGCCCAGGGCCAAGGCCTGGCCCCCCTTTCTTTGAACCGCATCCATCCATAGGAAGGCTTCGGGCCCATAATGTCCAAACAAGGCCAGATGGGCGCGCGGCGAAGCATTCAATTCTGGCAGGATGCCGGCTGTAAAGGCCAGCGGCGTCGGTCCGTGCAGCCGGGTCCGGACACCTGCCTGGTGTAGAACAGGGGAAAACCCATCCCGGTATCGGTTCTGGACAATTTGGCGGGCAAACACCAGCAGGCCGCCATCCGAAGTCCCCAATGTTAGGTGTCCATCCACACCGGATTCTGGATCTAGAAAAAAAGGCAGCGCCGAGAGGGCTTGTAAACCCAAACCTGGATACCCCGGGGGAGCAAGTTGGTCGCCTAAAACCAATTTTCGAACTTCTCCACGCTCCACCGCCTTGACCTGAGCTTCCCGCAGGTGTTCCAGGGCGGGTTCCTCCTGAACAGCGCCAGTTTTAGCAAGCGGTAAAAATTTCAGAAAGACCAGCAGGATCACAGACAATCCAATGAAACCCCAACCGATGAGTGTCAGGTTCATGCCCCTACCTCCGTCAGAAAATCAGAAAATGCATCCAATTTTTCATCATCACCCAGCATTTCAACCAGCGCCAGGGTTTCGCGCCCCCAGGATAAATTTTGACAAAAAGGCGCCCCTAGAACCATCACCTGTGAGAAAAGCAACAACACTGAACGGGCGTTACCCAGCAGATCCCTCACCGTGGGGATCCATCCGGATTGTCTTAAACTGCGTTCCCATGCCGGCCAGTAGCTGCGCTCCATAAATAAAGTATAGCATAATGGGGTCAAAATTAGCATTGCGGCAGCATCACCTGCAGGGTTGTCCGTCCGAGCATTACAGAAAACCTCGGCGTACAGGGGTGGCCGTAGATATCCGCACCAATGTTATCCAGGCGGCCGCTTCCAATTTGATCCCGCCAGCATCCTGGCCGGCTTTGACCGCTGCAAGGACATTGCAGTGACCATTTTGCTGGGCAACCACATCATGGACGGTGTCTACCCATCCGGAATCATCACCCAGATTTCAGCCAGACTAAAATGGCAGCGTCTCCTAAAAAGCTTAAAGTATAATAATGGGCATGGAACACAAACTGCGGGTCATGGTTGTCTTTGGCACACGCCCTGAAGCGGTGAAGATGTCGCCGGTGGTCAAAGCACTCCGGCGTCACGCCGACCAGATCCATACCACCGTCTGCATCACCGCCCAGCACCGGGAAATGCTGGACCAGGTATTGGAGGTATTTGAGATACATCCCGAGGTGGACCTGGACCTGATGAAACCAGACCAGAGCCTGGCTGGATTGACCGGGCGCATTTTTACCCAACTCGACCCCGTCATCAAAGCCCACCAACCGGATTGGCTGCTGATCCAGGGGGACACGACCACCGTGATGGCAGCAGCGATTTTGGGCTTCTACAACCAGGTCAAAGTGGGTCATGTAGAAGCGGGTTTGCGGACCCACGACAAATGGCGCCCCTTCCCTGAAGAGGTAAACCGGCGTCTGGCTGGGGTTGTGGCCGATCTGCATTTTGCTCCAACGGAAAACAACCGCCAAAACCTGCTCAACGAAGGCATCCGGGATGAGATCATCCACATCACCGGCAACCCTGCCATTGATGCGCTGCAGTACATCATCCAACAGCCTGTGCCCCAACAAACCGAACAGATCCTGGCACAGGCCGGTGCAGGCAAGGCGGGTAAGCGGCTGGTGCTGGTGACTGCCCACCGGCGGGAGAACTTCGGCAAGCCGATTCGAGATATCTGCCGGGCGCTGAAACGCCTGGCCGAGACCTACCGAGAACAAATCACCCTGGTTTACCCCGTCCACCTCAACCCGAACATCCAGGAACCGGTGCAGGAACTGCTTTCGGATGTAGAGAACATCCTCCTGCTGCCGCCCCTGGATTACCTGCCCCTGGTGCATTTAATGAAACAAGCCGCCCTGATCCTGACGGATTCCGGCGGCATCCAGGAAGAAGCGCCCTCACTGGGCATCCCGACCCTGGTTTTGCGGGAGCGCACCGAACGCCAGGAAGGTGTGGAAGCCGGGACGCTCAAGCTGGTGGGAACCGATCCAGAGACGATCTTTAAGGCAGCCAGCCGCCTGCTGGACATCCCCCAAGCCCACAAAGAAATGGCGCAGGCGGTCAACCCCTACGGCGACGGCCACGCCGCGGAGCGGATTGCCGCCATCTTAATCCAGAACTGGAAACATAGCTGATGGCGAAGAGAGATTTCTACACCCACCTGGTTTACGCCCGGAAAACCCCCCTCATCGGCAAGCTGTTTTATTATTTATTAAAACTGCTCGGATCCGAAATCCCCACCTCCGTCGGCATTGGGGAGGATTTTCTCCTCGAACACGGCGGCCACGGCGTGGTGGTTCACAGTAGAGCCCAAATTGGCGACCGTGTTCGTATGTACCAGGGGGTCACCCTGGGCCGGGCGGATATCTACCAGCCCATGGAAAACTCCCAATTTGAAGGCCTCCAAATTGGGGATGATGTGATCCTCTGCCCGGGCTGTAAAGTCCTGTGCGGCGAGGGGATCCTGAAGGTCGGAAACGGTACCGTCGTGGGCGCGAATGCCGTCCTGCTGCAATCCACTGGCGAATACGAGATCTGGGCTGGCTCGCCGGCGCGCTGCGTGGGCCAACGCCCCCGGGGGGATCGAGAGCGGGTATGAAAGACCAGATCGGCCTGGCGCCTGAGCTCTCCGGATTGGGGGGGATGGTCTCCTTTCAGGCGAAATTCATCCAGGGGCTGGCTGCCCGCCAGATCCCATACACCTTTGACCTGTCTCATCCCGACAATACAGCCATTTTGATCATTGGCGGCACTCGCCAGCTTCTAAAATTACACCGGGCAAAGCGGCGCGGCGTTCGGCTCTACCAACGCTTGAACGGGATGAACTGGACTCACCGGATTGAGAAAACCCCCCTGGGCCTAACAATAAAAGCTGAAGCGAACAACCTGACCCTGGCCTTCATCCGCCGCGCCCTGGCGGATGGGATCATCTACCAGAGCGGGTTCAGCCAGATCTGGTGGGAGCGCGTCTTCGGCCAAATGGAAAAGCCCACCAGCCTGGTTTATAACGGCGTCGACCTGGGATATTACACCCCGGAAGGCGAAGGCGCGCCGCCACAAGACCACATCCGGATCCTGCTGGTGGAGGGCCACCTTACCGGGAGTTATGCCCGCAACGTGACAACCAGCCTGCGGCTGGTACAAGCCCTGCAATCACAGGTTGATCAACCGGTCGAATTAATGATCGTGGGCGCAGCCAGCGAAGAATTGATCTCAAAGGTCAAAGCTGAAAGCGATCTATGGGTCACCTGGCGCGGGGTCGTCCCCCGGGCGGAGATTCCCGCGATTGACCGGAGCGCCCACCTGTTGTTCAGCACGGATCTCAACGCTGCCTGCCCGAACAGCGTGATTGAAGCGCTGGCCTGCGGCACACCCGTCCTGGCCTACGACACCGGCGCGTTAAAAGAACTGGTGCAGGATGGCGCGGGGCAGGTGGTCCCCTACGGCGCAGACGTCTGGCAGCTGGAAACGCCCCAAATTGAACCCCTGGCAGAAGCCTGCCTGGACATTTTACAGGACAACCCCACCTACCGCAAAAAAGCCCGCCAACGCGCCGAAGCCGCCTTCAGCCTGGACCAAATGGTTGAGGGCTACCTGGCAGCCATGGGGGTGCAATGAATCTGTTTCGCGGGAAAGCCGGCCTGGTCCAGCGCGTGCTGCCCAATTACCGAGCCCCCTTCTTCAACGCCCTCGGGGAGAGCTGCGAAAAAGGGCTGGGTGTGTTCGCCGGCGACCCACGCCCGGATGAGATGATCCAGCCGGTGGACCAGCTTGAAAAGGCGTCATTCACCCAGGGAAAGAATCTCCACCTTTTCAAAGGCGCACTTTATCTCTGCCTGCAAACCAGGCTGCTGGATTGGCTGCAGGACTGGAATCCGGATACCCTGATCCTGGAAGCCAACCCGCGCTACCTGCGCACAGCCCAGGCTGTGCGGTGGATGCACCGGCGGGGACGACCGGCCATCGGTTGGGGGTTAGGCGCGCCGCCGCTTTCAGGTCCCCTTGCTGCCCTCCGGCGGATGCGGCGGAGGAAATTCATCAGCCAGTTTGACGCCCTGATCACCTACAGCCAGACCGGCGCAGCGGAGTATGCCCAATTGGGTTACCGGGAGGATCAGATCTTCATCGCCGTCAACGCGGTCACTCCGCCCCCGCCGCACCCGCTTCCCCAACGGACGATCAAAGACCCAGGCGCACGCCTGAGAGCGCTGTTTGTCGGCCGGCTGCAGGAACGAAAACGGCTGGACAACCTGATCAGGGCCTGCGCGCAGCTGCCCACCTCGCGCCAGCCTGAACTGGTGATCGTTGGTGACGGCCCTGCCAGGGGTGCCTTGCAAGCTCTGGCAGACGACGTTTACCCCGGCGCTGTTTTCACCGGCGCGCTGTACGGCAAAGACCTGGCCAACCAGTTTCGGGCGGCGGATCTCTTCGTCCTGCCCGGGACGGGCGGCCTGGCGATCCAGCAGGCGATGAGCTACGGCCTGCCGGTGATCGCCGCCGAGGCTGACGGCACCCAGGCGGACCTGGTCAGGCCGGAAAACGGCTGGCAGATCCCGCCAGATGACCAGGCAGCGCTGCGCCAAACCCTTGAAAAAGCATTGGCAGATCGCGCCAAATTGCGTCAAATGGGAGCGAACAGCTACCGGATCGTGGCGGAGGAGATCAACCTGGACCAAATGGTCCAAGTCTTCCTGGACGTGATGAACAGGTGCACGGCATGAAAGCCCATATCCTGATCGTCGCCGACGGCCGCAGCCCAACCGCCCAGAGCTGGATCGACAATATCCAGTCGCTTGATTACCAGGTCAGCCTGGTCTCAACCTATCCTTGCGACGCGCCTGATAACCTGGCGGATGTCCGCATCCTGCCGGTTTCCTTCAGCCGTTTCAGCAGCGGAAGCAAAACCAGCAGTCGGCCGACTCAGAAATCCAGGCTGAAATCCTGGATACGACGGCTGACCCCGGCCTTCCAAACCCTGCGCTACTTCTTGGGCCCCCTGACGCTCCCCCGGGTGCGCGGCGAATATCAAAGAATCATTGAAGACCTGCAGCCCGACCTGGTGCATGCATTGCGAATCCCCTTTGAAGGCATGCTGGCCAGCATGACCCCGGCAGGCATCCCCCTGGCAGTTGCCATCTGGGGCAACGACCTCACGCTGCACGCCAGGGGCGCCTTAGTGATGCGGCGCTGGACGCGCCGCTGCCTAAAACGCGCCGACGGCCTGACAGCCGATGCCCGACGAGACCTGCGTTTGGCCAGTGAATGGGGCCTTGACCCACGCGCGCCCACCCTGGTTGTGCCCGGTTCCGGCGGCCTGGATCTGGACGCCGTCAATAAAGCTAGGCCTGCCGATCCAGCCCGCTTTGGCCTGCCAAAGGCCGACGCCTGGATCCTCAACCCAAGAGGTCTCCGCCCGGGATCCGTCCATCAAAAAGCCTTTTTTGGGGCGATCCCAAAGGTTCTGAGCGCCCGTCCTGGGGTAATTTTCATCTGCCCGGGATTAAAGGGCCAACCCATGGTTGAGAATTGGGTGCGTTCTCTGGGCATCGAGGGATCCACCTTCCTTCTGCCGCACCTGCCGCAGGAGGAACTCTGGTCCCTGATGAAGCGCGCCGATCTGTTCGTCTCGCCCAGCAGTCACGATGGGACCCCCAATTCCTTCCTGGAGGCCCTGGCCTGCGGCTGCTTCCCAGTGGTCGGGAATATTGAATCTTTACGGGAATGGATTCAGCCAGGGGACAACGGCCTGCTGGTAGACCCCCGAGATCCGGTCGCGCTGGCGGATGGCATCCTCTGGGCGCTGGATCACCCCCAAATCCGGGATCGCGCGGTGAGCATGAACCTGGGAATACTCACTGAACGGGCGGACCCATCGGCCACCCACCCCCAAATCGATGCCTTTTACTCGAAGCTAATCGCGTGAAGGCCTCTGGTTGGTGAAGCTCTCCACCAGGGCCGCCATGTTCTCCACCGGCGTTTCCGGCTGGACGCCTTTGGCCGGGGCCAGGATATAGCCGCCGCCCTTCCCCATCTCAGTCACAAGCCGATGGACTTCCATTTTGATCTCCTGCGGCGAGCCGTGGGGGATAATCGACTGCGAGCCCAGGCCGCCCCAGAATGTGATCTCAGAACCGAATTCTGCTTTGAGTTCATAGGGGTCCATCCCAGCCGCTTCGGGCTGCACGGATTCCAGTACATCCAGCCCAATCTCGATGATGTCGGGCAGGATCTCCCGCACGGACCCGCAGACATGGTTCAATGCGATTTTCCCAGCCTGGTGCACCCGATCGTAAAGCCGTTTAAGATGGGGCTTGATGAACCTCCGCCAGCGGTCCGGGCCAATCAAGACCCCATCCTGGTAGCCCCAATCATCGCTGAACAGGATCCCGTCCAGCGGCGCCTGCAGCATCCGATCCACAATCTGGAGCTGGTGATCGGTGATTGCTTCCACAAGTTCAGCGTAGAATTCGGGTTCGATCGCCACATCCGCCAGCATGTTTTCAAAGCCGCGCAGCACCCAGGTACGCTCAAAGATCCCAAAACCCGGGCTGGCTACAATAAACCGGTCTGGGTGTGCGTCCACAAACGCGCGGACCTGGTCCTCCCAATCAGGGATAAAACAGGCACGCACAGCAGGAAAATCATAGCCCAGTAAGCTGGGCGCATTGAGCGGCGGCGCCACCAGATGGGCGGGGCGTTGGTGCATGGCCCACCTGGCCCCGAACAGGTCCGCTAACAAGGCAGTTTCCCCGGTGCGCTCACCCGGGATACCCAGAAGCGGATGGGGCATGGGCGCATCCAGGATATGGTTGACCAGGTTTTCACGCCAGGCAGGATCGCCGAAGTAATGGTCCAGCATTGCCATTAATTCAGCTGTCTCAAAAGGAAGGGTATAAGGTAAGGGATCTGTTTCGTTGTGCGAGATTTGATCGTAGACGCGTTGTTTGGGTGGCATTTTCTCTCCATTTGTGAACGAACTGAAATTATAACCGCCTAAAATATTCTGCGCAGGAGACCTAAATCCCTAATGATCAATGGGAAGGATCGAATAAACCATAGAATAGAAGCCTTAATCATGGGATTTTTTTCACCCATAAAAAACGGCGCAATATTCACTCTGCCCAGGTTTTGGCATAAGCGATCAATCTCATTGTCGGTCATATGGGCCAGACCCTGCATGATCTTTCCCTCAATTTCCAACCCACGCATAAACCGTGTATTAAACATCCGGTCATAGCTCTGCAATCCCAGTTTTGATGTATCTCCCCCGCTTCTGACCGCCGCTGCGGCTGTTTCCGCGGCCTGATAGCCAAGGTAAATGCTTGGAATGATGCCAAGATGTCCCCCCGGTGAAATAGAATCACCTACCCCAATGAATCCATTAGTTACGACCTGCGGCGGCACATCACGCAGACGCATTTGGCAGGCGGATTGGGAGACCACAATGGCATCTTTAAAGTAGTCCTTAACTCGCGGATCTTTAGATTTATATTCCTCGAGGTATGACATCACGGGAATTGGTTGAGCCTTGCTCAGATCGTCTTTAAAAACACTGAAATAAACATCCACCCTTCCTGGCGAGGGAATGTCGACAGTACCAATCGCACGATCAACTTCAGTGTATTTTGTGCCAAAAGTTGAGAGTTGTCCAACGTCATCCTCGGTGATGTACGGCGCATCAAGCGATTGATAGCCAATTAAGGTTGACTCTCGCACCGGGGGGACATCTTCATACAAACCAGCTTGTTGAGCAAAAGTGCGGGAATTGCCTTCTGCGCCAATCACCAAAAACGCATTTCTTTCTTTATGTCCAATACGGACCCCCTTAACCCACCCATCTTCCAATATCAATCCGGTAACCTTGGTATTAAAGTGAAGGGTCGCCCCATTTTCCTGTGCCTGTCGGGCCATCTCGCGCAGCAAAGCGGCCTTATCCAGGACAAATACCGGGAAATCTTCCCTGGCATGAAATTCAGCTCGGATTTCATAACCGCTGGGGCTGATATAGCGGATTACTTGGGGCGTGCCCACAACCATCCCATCAGGGATAAAAAGGTCCATCTCAGGAAAGCGAATCCCACCAGCAACTTTCTCCCCTGAGACAAAACCGGGCAGAGGGGCAACCGCGCCGCCGCAGGGATGGCTCAGGTATCCAGGAGCATCTCCCCGCTCCAAAACTAAAACCTCCAAACCATGTTTTGACGCCTGAATTGCAGCGCCTAATCCTGCAGGTCCAGCACCAATAATGAGTAGATCAAACATATGTCATCTCCTTCAACGCTTCACCAAATCTAGTATAGCTAAATCACCTCAAGAAATGATTATGGCGCGGTTAAGATCATTTGTTTTAAGGGAATCGCAAGATCACCAAGAAAAGTTATGCTTGAAATTCTTTTTATCCAAAGGGTGATCGATGGTATCTCTTTGCCACTTTCCGCGCTCGCCGACGAGGACGTCGGCGAAAAAACGCCATTTTTACTGCCAATTTCTCTATTGAATGACGATTTAAGCCTTCTTTACCCATTTCCCCGCAACGAGGACGTGGCGGGGGGCCAATTTTTTTCAATTCCTCTGCCTTTGTGATTTCCCTGTATTTGTTTCGATAACTGAAAATAATCGGAAAAACCATGTATAATGGGATCGATCCCAAGGTTGGGAGAAAACCCTAGAAAAGAGGAACACCGATGACCAACTTAACATTTCCAGAAGCATTCATCTGGGGCGCGGCCACCGCAGCATATCAAATCGAAGGGGCCTGGCAGGAGGACGGCAAGGGCGAGAGCGTTTGGGACCGTTTTTCTCACCAGCCCTACCGGATCCTCAACGAGGATACCGGGGACGTGGCCTGCGACCACTATCACCATCTGGAGGAAGATGTCGGCCTGATCAAGGATCTGGGCGTGACGTCTTACAGGTTCTCGATCAGCTGGCCCCGCATCCTACCCGCGGGCGTCGGCGCGGTGGAAGCGCGCGGCCTGGATTTCTATGACCGGCTGGTGGACCAGCTGCTCAAAGCCGGGATCCTCCCCATGGCAACCCTCAACCATTGGGACTATCCCCAGGCGCTCCAGGACCGGGGCGGCTGGCCCAACCGCGACAGCGTGGATTGGTTCACCGAATATGCCCGGGTCGTGTTTGAGAAATTGGGCGACCGGGTGGCCTACTGGGCCACGCATAACGAACCCTTCGTGGTGGCTTTTCCGGGCTATGCCGAGGGCTCCATGGCGCCCGGGGTTGCCAGCTACCCCCTGGCCTTTCAGGCAGCCCACCACCTAAACCTGGCCCACGGTCGGGCGGTCCAGCTCTACCGCCAGCTCGGCCTGCCAGGCCAGATCGGCGTCGTTTTGAACCTGGCGACCTTTATTCCAAAGACAGGCGCACCTGAAGATGTTGCTGCGGCCGGCCGATTAGAGGACTTCATCAATCACATGTTCCTCGATCCGATCTTCAAAGGCAGCTACCCTGAGGATTTGATGGACTGGATTGGGGAAATGGGTCCAGATGTCAAGGACGGGGATCTGGCCGTGACCAGTGAACCGGTCGATTTCCTGGGCGTGAATTATTACTTCAGCCAGATTGTGCGCTTCAACCCGCATGGGTTTTTGAAGCTGCGGTCCGAACCGAATATTGATCCCGGTTGGGGCACCACCCTTAAGAGCTGGGGGGTTTGCCCTTCGCAGCTCAGCGAGCTTCTGCTGCATCTCAAGGAAAATTACGGCAACCCGCCCATGTACATCACAGAAAACGGCACCGCCCTGGGAGAGCCGGCAGATCAGAATGGATATGTCGACGACCAGGGCCGGATCAACTACCTGCGGGCGCATTTCAGCGCGGCCCACAAAGCGCTGTCCCACGGCGCCGACCTGCGCGGGTATTACGTCTGGAGCCTGATGGATAATTTTGAGTGGGCCGAAGGCTACGATGTCCGCTTTGGCCTGATCAACGTGGATTTTGACGACCCGAAGCGCAAGCGCACCCCCAAAGCCAGCTATGCCTGGTACCGGGATGTGATCGAGGGGAACGCGGTCTGCAGCTAAATTAGAATGATATGCAAGGAATGCATTTAGCTTAGTCTAATCCAATTTTGTGAGTCGAAAAAGCGCCCCGCTGGGGCGCTTTTATGGATACTATTTTTTGCACAGTTTTTGATGTTAAGCTTTTTTCTCGGCCAACCTGGATGATTCGAACGCCAGCAAACCCAACTTCTCAAACGCCAGCGGCCCCCACCAGGAAACCCACAAGCCGATCAGGGTATAGCGGAGGAAGCGCAGGGCAAAACTAATCAAATTCTCGCCCTCTGGAAAAACTGCGCCCAGGCCAAGATACAGGACCGCAATTCCCACCAATCCCACCACAAACCTGAGCAGCCGCCGCCAGCCGCCCTCTCCCGCCAGAAAACGGCCCCGCTTTTCGGTGACGACCACAAAGCCGCACAGCATCCCGAACCAGGTGCCGGCCACGGTGAAGACCCCATCCAGGCTGTATGGATCCACTTCCCCGGCCCTTTCCGCCCAGTCGGCATTCATCACCCAGGCGCCCACGGCCAATCGGACGCCAAGGATCAGGGCCATCATCAAAGCTGCGCTGCCGGCGATCAGGCCAATTTTGCTCCAAAGCGTTTTTTGATTGATCCAAGCGCCGACCGGTTGATACCAGGCGGAAAAAGCCCACACCAGCAAACCGCCGATCAGCCAGCCCAGGAGCACATCCGTCAGAAAGTGGACCCCAAGGTAGATCCGGGAGATGCCGATCATGAAGATCAAAACCAGTGCCAGGAGGGTAAACCAGCGCTTGCGCACTTCCACTGCGAGCCATCCCCAAACCGAGGCAGCGATTTGTGCGTGGCCAGAAGGGAGGCCAAAGGATGTCTCATGCGAGTAGGCCTGCACGGTATCGCTGACCCAGTAGGGGCGCGGCGTATGAAATAAAAACTTAAAGAAATTATTGGCCACATTGCTCAACAGCAGCACCAAACCGACCCTCAGCCCCACCATCTGGTCAAAGCACCAGTAAATTGTGGGCAGCAGCAGGACAAAGAATTGCTCGTAACCCAAGGCGGTGACCGCCTGCATCGGCCCCCGCAGCCATATTCCCAGAGATTGAAAGAACTCATTGACCACAATTTCGATTGCATGAATAGCAGACAAAATGACCTCCTAAAGAGTGAAATATAAAAATACGGTGATATCCAGATTTTATCTTAAAACCAGCTGCGCTAACTGCGGTTAAGGAAAAATCTCGATTCGGATGCCTCTAGCCTTAGGGCCATACCGATGCTGAGGGCCTGTTTTTCTGTTAAATGCTGTCCAGGCAGATTGCAAGATCAGCGACACTAAACCTTTCAAGCATCAAGGGCGCCCTCGATAATGGAAGAGGGGGCCAGGCTGCTGCGGCTTCGAATTTCAGGCGGACGCCGTTCAATGGCCGCCAGTCCAATTTCAACCACTTCCTGCGCCTGATCAGCATTAAAACATCCCACGGAAATCATATCCTGGTCCCGGAGGGTGTTATATGCGAAATTGAGGCCCACAAAGGGCGTGGTCCTCCCGGCCGCCAGCGCCTTGATCGTGATGACCGGCTTTTTTGCATTTTGGATGATCTTGGCGACGCTTTCAATTTCCACCTGCATTAAGAACCCCAGGCAGTTATAGATCTGGATATAGGTTTCAACATCATACTCGTTCAGATCGGCATACTGCACCACTTCCGGCATATGGGCGGACAAGCCAGGGATCATGCCGGCTTCCCGGATCATGTACAGGTAGTCGGGCAGCCGGTCAATGGTCTGCGTGTTCTTATTGACCAGCTGCTCAACACAGGTGTGCAGCGGCATGCACACGCTTGCTCCGCGCCGGGCGCAGGCTTCGATCATCCGCCTGGCATCCTGGCGAGCCTGCCTGGAATCATCCACATTCAGGATGGGTTCATCGATGATGATCATCTGCTTTCCGGTTCGTTCCTGGGCCAGACTAACTGCCGGGATCAGGTTTTTATCCACACCAAAGGCCCCCAAGACAGTATCGACGTCATACGCCAAAAAAGTTTCAAAGATCTCGCTGACTGAATCCGGCGTTTTGTGCGCCTGATGGATCATGCGGTCGCAGGCATCGCTGACATGGCTCCATCCTGATATCCAGTTGCAGCCAATGATCAACCTTGGTAAAGAAAGTCCGCCAACAAGTGTGCGTGGATATTTTTTATGCATATCGTTGATCCTGCCTGGAAGGTTGATGGCAAATCACATAACCGAATTCTCAACATTATTTTCACAGAGATCCATATTCGATCTCCTACACAACTTTTATATCATGGAATTCGCTGCGGAGGCCCCCCTTAAAAACAAACCGGGGTCACTCAAGTGCAACCCCGGACTGAGCCTGCCAACTTTCTTTAGGATATCAAAGTTTATCGTCAAATAAAGACTGCACGATCGCCTGACCTTCATCAAGGATGGCCTGCAGGTGGTCTTCGCCCTTAAAGCTTTCCGCATAAACCTTATAAATATCTTCCGTGCCGCTGGGGCGGACCGCCACCCAACCGTTCTCGGTGACGACCTTCAACCCGCCAATATCGGCCTTGTTCCCCGGCGCCTGGGTCAGCTTATGTTGGATCGGCTCACCCGCCAACTGGTCCGCCCTGACCATTTCCGGGCTCAGCTTATCAAACACCGCTTTTTGCGCCAATGTAGCGCTGGCCTCCAGCCGTTTATAAAATGAACGGCCAAATTCTTCCTCCAGGGTTTGATAGTGCACCGACGGGTCCATCCCCGTCACTGCCAGGATCTCCGCGGCCAGCAGGTCCAGAATGATCCCATCTTTATCTGTGGTCCAGGTGGTCCCATTCTTACGCAGGAAAGAGGCCCCGGCGCTTTCTTCGCCCCCAAAGCCGAGCTGGTTGTTTAACAGCCCGGGCACGAACCACTTAAATCCCACCGGAACCTCCGTTACTTCTCGGCCCAGGGATTTTGCAACCCGGTCAAGCATGGCGCTGGTCACGACAGTCTTGCCAATGGTGGCCTCTGCAAGCCAATCATGGCGGTTGCTGAACAAATACCAAACAGCCGCAGAAAGATAGTGGTTGGGGTTCATCAAGCCGACTTTCGGGGTAACGATCCCGTGCCGATCGTAATCCGGGTCGTTTCCAAAGGCGATGTCAAAACGATCCTTCAACTTGATCAAGCCCGCCATAGCATAGGGTGAAGAGCAGTCCATGCGGATCTGACCATCGTAATCCACCGTCATAAAGCGGAAGGTTGGATCCACCTCCCGGTTAACCACCTCCAGATCCAGGTTGTAAGTTTCAGCAATCGGATCCCAATAATCAATCCCGGCGCCGCCCAGGGGATCCACACCGATCTTGACCCCTGCGGCCGCAATGGCGCCCAAGTTCAAAACATGCTTGAGGTCGTCCACATAGGGTTTGACATAATCAAAATGATGGGTGGTTTCAGCTTTAAGGGCCTGAGACCAGGGGATCCGCTTTACCGCGCCCCAATCTTTCTTGAGGATCTGATTGGCGCGATTTTCGATCATTTTTGTGATTTGTGTGCTGGCCGGTCCAGCGCTGGGGGGGTTGTATTTGATCCCTCCATCACGAGGGGGATTATGCGAGGGCGTGATCACCACCCCATCAGATAAGCCTGCCTTGCGGGCGCGGTTGTAATTGAGGATCGCATTGGAAATGACCGGTGTGGGGGTATAACCCAGGCCCTGTTGAAGCCGGATGTCCAGGCCGTGGGCGGCAAACACCTCCACAGCCGTCCGTAAGGCGGGTTCAGACAGCGCGTGGGTATCCCGTCCAATGTGCAGCGGACCGTTAATCCCTTCAGACTGGCGGTACTCAACGATCGCCTGGCAGACCGCCAGAATGTGCGCTTCATTGAAAGACCGGTCAAATGAAGAACCGCGATGACCCGAGGTGCCAAATGAAACCTGCTGGGCGGGATCGGAAGGATCTGGCCTTTCAGTATAATAAGCTGAGATCAATTTGGGGAGATCAACCAATAATTCACGTGGCGCGGGTTTTCCGGCGAGGGGACTCTTGTCCATTTCTCAATCCTTTGTCAATCATACTGCGGTTAATTTCATTATACCGCGGGATTTTTTAGAATTTTCCCCTGGGCGGTTATATAAGAGGCCTATCAGAAAGTGATACAAAAATTGGAGGAAGCCTGTCCCTACAGTATAATTACCAAACTGAAGTCATAGTATTGACGCTTGGGGTTATTCCCTCAAGCCTGAATGAATGGAGCATTTTAATGGCAGAAAAAGAAATCTCTACGATTGAGAAAAACGTCGTTGTTACACTTGATTACAGCCTGGAAGTTGAAGGTCAAGAAATCGATTCCGGCCCAATCCAATTCCTGCACGGCCACGGGAACATCATCCCCGGGCTTGAGAGTGAAATTGAAGGCATGGAACTTGGTGAAGCAAAAGAAGTCCATGTCACGGCTGAGGATGCCTACGGACATTATGACCCGGATCTGGAAATGGATCTCCCACGATCCAGCTTCCCGGAGGATTTTGATATCCAGTTAGGCCGCCCCATGCGCCTGCAAGACACCGAAGGCCGGATATTTACTGGCGTGGCTGTCGCCATCACAGACGAGGCAGTCAAGATGAACCTCAACCATCCTCTGGCTGGCAAGGATCTGCTTTTCAAGACCCAAGTCAAGGATTTACGCGCCGCAACAGAAGAAGAAATCGAACGCGGCTCCCTGGCCAGCGGCTGCAGCGGCTGTTCCTCGGGTGACTGCAGCGACTGCTAAGGCTGAATTTGTTGATCAATCACTGAATAAAACCGCGCAAATCTGGCATTGACGCTGATTTCGGACTATGCTAAAATTGCGTGCACGCCCCCATCGTCTAGTGGCCTAGGACGTGGCCCTCTCAAGGCCAAAACCGGGATTCGAATTCCCGTGGGGGCATTTTTTATTTAACGATAATCTCAAGATGGCCCTCTCAACACCCGAAGAGGGTGCAGGCGCCAAAACCGGGATTCGAACGAAGTGCCCTCTGGGTAAAGTGCCCTCTGGGTATTCCCGTGGGGACATTTTTTATTTAACGATAATCTCAAGATGGCCCTCTCAACACCCGAAGAGGGTGCAGGCGCCAAAACCGGGATTCGAACGAAGTGCCCTC
>CAZLEK010000010.1:8654-20627 GCA_964558525.1 uncultured Candidatus Brevefilum sp. | reverse complement strand
TCAACACCCGAAGAGGGTGCAGGCGCCAAAACCGGGATTCGAACGAAGTGCCCTCCGGGTAAAGTGCCCCACAAGGGTAAAGTGCCCTCTGGGTATTCCCGTGGGGGCATTTTTATGTAGGGCGCGCCCTTGTTTTGTACGCACCGTCTATTTTCAAAACCCCATCATCTCGGAATAAACCAAGTGGAAACACCCTGGCAGATTGCCTCTCCAAAGCGCCGCTTGTGCTTAAAGGGCTTCGACCTCGCCGCAGCGCGGCTCTTCAGATCTGCAGTTTTCACTTCCTTTTCAATCTGTGTGGAGAAACCATCACCACACCAAGCTCAGATCAAAAAAAAAGCACCCGGACAGGGTGCTTCATTGATTAAAAAGCGGAATCACTAAACCAACGACTTGGCCAGCTTCACCGCCCGGCTGGCATCCTGCGCGTACCCATCGGCGCCGATCTTCTCAGCATAGGCGTCGGTGATCGGGGCGCCGCCGATCAGCACCTTGACCTGATCGCGCACGCCTGCCTCTTTCAGGGCGGCAATTGTGGACTCCATATTGGTCATGGTCGTGGTCAGCAAGGCAGACATGGCCACAAAATCAGGTTTGTGCTCCTTTACCGCTTCCACAAAAGCCTGCGGTGAAACATCCGCGCCAAGGTCTACCACCTGGAAGCCTGCCCCTTCCAGCATCATGCAAACCAGGTTCTTACCGATATCATGCAGGTCACCTTTCACCGTCCCGGCAATGATCATCCCGGCCGGCTTAATATCAGCATCTACCAAACGCGGCTTGAGGATTTCCATCCCGGTCTTCATGGCGCGAGCTGCGATCAGCATCTCAGGCACAAAATACTCACCCTCCTCAAACAGCCGGCCAACTTCCCCCATGGCGTTCACCATCACATCCAGCACATCACCCGGGGCCATCCCCTCGGCCAGGCCTTGCTCCACCTTTTCCTTAGCTACATCACGCTGCCCTTCCAAAATTGCCTGGTACAGTTCCTTTTGCAATCCTTCCATGGTCGATTTCCTTTCAAACATCTAAAAATTTGATCGTGAGTCATTCTTTCTCAGGCGGCGGCGCACCGGTTGAGCCGCGCATCACCAGCCGGCAGGGCAAAACAACTTGTTGCGATTCAGGCGCATCCCCTGCCAGGACGGCCATCAACATCTCAATCGCTTTAGCGACAATGTCTTCCACAGGATGATCCACCGTACTCAATCCTGGCCAAACCTGATTGGATTGCGGCAGGTTATCAAAACCAGCCACAGAGACCTGCCCCGGCACATCCACCTTCAGTTCCCGCAAGGCATACAGGGCGCCAATCGCAGCCTGATCGCTGCCGCCAAAAATCGCGCTGGGCGGCGCGGCTTGATCCATCAAAATCCTGGCGGCATTATACCCGCCGTCAAAATTATACAATGAATCCGCCACCAAGCCATCTTCAAATGGGATGCGGTACATCTCTAAAGCGGCCTTATAGCCGAAAAGCCGGTCAAGGCTCGTCCGGTGGTTGCGCGGGCCTTTTAGAAAACCGATCCGCCAGTGCCCCAACAAGATCAATCGCTCTGTCATCAGGTAAGCCCCCTGATAATCGTCCCCGGTGACATAGGGCATATCGGCGGTCCGGTTCAAAGGGGTGATTTGAACCGTGGGTACCTGGGAACGGGCCAGAAGGTCGGTCAAGAATCCATCCACATCACAGGGCGGCGTGATCACCAGGCCGTCCACCCGCCGCTCCCGGATGAGGGAGTCCAGCTTCTCTTTAGAACGGGAATGGGAGGGGTAATAGGTCTGGATCAGGATGTCATAATCGTGCTGGTAGCCAATGTCCATCACCTTGGAGAGCACCTGGGCCTGATAAAAACCCGCCTCATGCAGCAAGACACAAATCATGTGCGCTTTTCGCTGCACCAGCCGCCGGGCAGAGAAATTGGGGGCATAGCCCAAAGTATCGATCGCCTGCTGCACAGTCCGACGGGTGCCCTCGGAGACATGGGGCTCCTCGTTGACCACGCGCGAGACGGTCTTGATCGAACACCCCGCCAGTTCCGCCACATCTTTGATCGTTACCGACATAACCCTTTTCCCAGCCAGACAACGCTGTCAATAAACACTTCAATACTGCCTTTATTATAATGCCGAGCGCCGAAATTAAACAAGTTTAAATGCCTAATTGACCTGAAATTCATACAATCAACCCTAAAATCAACCCTCTTCAAGCCCTGAAATTACGTCCACAGCATTGACAACGTTGTCAGGAACACCTATAATCAACTTATCATCTTTTCCGCCAGACAAGGAAAGCCAATGGACCGCTCTTCTGGGAAATCTCGCTTATTAAAAACCCTCAACCATGAAACTGTGCCGCGCCTCCCCTGGGTGCCTTTCGCCGGCGTCCACGCCGGCAAGCTAAAAGGCCACACGGCGTTTGAAGTGTTAACCAAGGGAGACAAACTCCTCGAGTCCCTCCTGGAAGTTAACCGCCTCTACGATCCTGATGGGCAGCCGGTGTTGTTTGACCTCCAGGTTGAGGCCGAGATCCTGGGCTGCGACCTGGCCTGGGCAGAAGACGCTCCACCCTCGGTCGCCAGCCACCCGCTGGCCGGGACAAAGATCATCCCAGACAAGATCCCCCAGGCCGGGGAGGGCCGCCTGCCGATGATCCTGGATGTGATGCGAAAGATGAAAACCGCTGTCGGTGAAACCACCGCCCTGTATGGCTTGATCACCGGTCCTTTCACCCTGGCCTCGCACCTGCGCGGCACCGATATCTTCCTTGACACGATGGACGACCCAGAATACCTCCGGGCCCTGATGGGCTTCACCCAAGGCGTGGCCGAACAAATGGCTGCCCTCTACCTTGAGGCCGGGATGGACGTGATCGCCGTGGTTGATCCCGTCACCTCTCAGGTTTCACCCAAAACTTTCTCTGGCTTTTTGGCTGAGCCGTTCCAAAAAGTGTTTGAGTCCATCCGCGCGAAAGGCGCCTATTCCGCTTTCTTTGTGTGCGGCGACGCCACCAAGAACATCGAAGTCATGTGCCAGACTGGCCCGGACTGCATCGCCGTCGACGAGAACATCGATATGGTGGCGGTCAAACCAATCACCGACCAGCATAATATTGTCCTGCAGGGCAATATTCCCCTGACGACCCGCATGCTCTTGGGGAATCAAGCAGACAACATGAAATATGTCGTGGATCTGCTTGAGGCCCTTCCCAATCAGCAAAATCTGATCATCTCCCCCGGCTGCGATATGCCCTATGACACACCCGTTGAAAATGTGATCGCAGCTGTAGAGGCCATTCGCGACCCGGTGAACACCCGCAGGATCCTGGCCAACTATCAGGCAGCAGAAATGGACCTGGATGCGATTGAGATACCTGATTACGCCACAAGAGAAATTCCTTTAATGGAAGTTTTTACACTGGATTCAGCCACCTGCGCCGCCTGCGGCTACATGCGTAGCGCCGCTGAAAGGGCCGCCCAGTCGCTGGAAGGTCAAGTCGTAATGGTGGAATATAAAATCACCCAGCCTGAAAATGTGGCCCGGATGAAGAAGATGGGAATCAAAAACCTGCCCTGCATTCTGATCAATGGGGAACTGCGCTTTTCCTCCCTGATTCCCAGCCAGCGTGAACTCATCCACGCCATTCAGGAATACGCCTAAGCGAACCACACAAAAATGTGAGCTGATGAAAGCCATAACCGGAAAAAAGAGAATCCGCGCCTTTCTAAACCATCAAAAGGTCGACCGCAATCCCTGGGTCCCCCTGGCAGGCGTTCATTTTGGAAAACTAATCAACGCTTCCGCCAGGAGCGTCCTGACGGATCCAACCCAGCTGCTTGACTCCTTGTCAGCTGCAAATCAGGCCTATCACCCGGATGGGCTGCCGGTATATTTCGATATTCAGGTCGAAGCAGAGATCCTCGGGTGCGAATTATCCTGGGCGGACAATGCGCCACCCTCTGTCAAAATACATCCCCTAGAAAACAATCCTCAACTGCCTGAAAAACTGCCAGACGAAAAAGATGGCCGCCTGCCTTTGATCTTAGAAACCATGAGAAAAGCCCGATCACGTCTGGGGACAACCACGGCGTTGTTCGGTTTGGTTACCGGTCCGCTGACCATCGCCTATCATCTGCGCGGCAACCCCCTATTCATTGACCTGTTGGAAGCGCCAGATCATTTGAACCACTTACTGGCTTTTTCGGCACGGGTAACTGAAAAGCTTGCCAAACTTTACACCCAGGCAGGGATGGATGCCATCGGCGTGATCGAACCCGTTGCTTCGCAAATCTCCCCTCACACCTTTCACCAGCATTTACTCAACCATTACCAGGCGCTCTTTGATCGCATTCATCGTTCAGGCGCTTTTTCAATGCTTCATATCTGTGGAAATGCAACCAGAATTATCGATCTGATGTGCCAGACCGGCGCGAAGATCCTTTCCCTGGATGAAAAGGTTCATTTACCCAAGATCCAGCCGATCACAGAGCGGTATGATGTTTTTCTTCAAGGCAATATCCCGGTCATCTCCCATCTCTTAAATGGCGCCCCTGAAGACGTGAAGGTCTACGTCCGGAACTTACTCAAAACCATGCCCAATCCAAAGCAGCTGATATTATCTCCCGGGTGCGACCTTCCCTGGCAGACACCCAGCGCCAATGTCAAAGCGGCCTTCGAGGCCATAAGCCAAGAAAACGAAACTTTTTAAACCCTGTCTTCGGCGCGGGTTTAATGGATATCTTCAGAATAAGATCCTTCCCCAATCCACCCTACACCCGCAAGCGCTCGATCAGCTTTCCAATTACAGGCGTATTGATCCCAATGGCCTCTTCAGGGCACATCTCCTGGCAGCAGTAACAACGGATACATGCCGAGTAATCGTATTGGGGAACATGTTCCCGTCCGCTAGAAAATTGAACCGCCTTGGGGGATGCAGGACAAACCTGGACACAGCGGCCGCAGCGAGTGCACTTTTCAGGGTCAATCACCGGGCGCGGGGTCACCCATCGCTTGAACAGATCCAGATAACACTTGCCGGAGCCAGTGGTGCTGGCACGGGAGCGGTTGACCTGGAAATCCTGCATGACATATTTTTCGAGCGGTTCACCCAGAACCTCGATTGCCTGCGGCTGATAATAGCCCCGATCACAGGCCGCCTTGAGGGTGGGCACCAACATGGGATCCAGATCCATCAGCTGGGCAACACAATGGTCCAAAGCATGAGGATTGGCCGCGATCAGAACCAGCCCGATCTTCCGCATCGTGCCGTTGCGAGGGCCATTTCCCTCCATCCCCCAAACCGCATCCATGATATGTAAAGGCGCCGCGATCCGTTCTGCCAAATCCACCAGCATCTGCCCAAACTGTGCTTCATCCTGTAAACGGGCATGAAAGGCAGCCTTTTGCACACCCGGCAGGCAGCCAAATAAATTTTTTACCGCCCCGGTCATCCGCATCAGCCCGTGGGTCTTGAATTTGGGCAGGTTGATGACCCCATCCACATCCAGCAAACCCTTTGCAATGTGAAATTGCTTTATCAAAACGCCATCCGGGTTGGAAATGTCTGCGCCGTGGGAAAAATCGGCCAGATCCATATCAAGCGCCTGAGCAATTTGCGCCAAACCGGCGGCCCAGACTGCGCTCTGCGGGGAACCAAAGCCCGGCGAATCACCGTAAGACACGCGAAATCCGCTGGATCGAAAAAGTGAAGCCACTGCACCGAAGAATTCAGGGTGGGTCGTGGATCCACGATCCGGCTTATCCCCCAGGAGCAAATTGGGTTTGAGCAAATAGCGCTCTGCGGGACAATGCGCCTGGATCCCCCCCAATAATGCCAGCCCTGACCCCACAGCTTCCTCAGCCCGGCCATAATCCTCGCAGGCAACCAGCGCTACCCGATTATCGGCAGCTGCCGGCCCCAAATTTTTTGTCATGAATAAGACCTTTCAAACAGAATAAAACCAGGATTATTTTATCATCCTTCAAGCTCAACAACCCCAAAAGCTCAGGTTGGTCAGGGCAATCACAAGATCTCCACGTAAAGTTATGCTTGAAATTCTTTTTATCCGAAGGGTGATCGATGGTATCGCATCCCAACTTTCCCGCTCTCGCCGACGAGGACGTCAGCGAGAGCGGGATTTGACCGAATGGTAAGGGCATCCATTGGATCGTCATAAGATCAAGCCTCTCTTTCATTGGGTTTTGCGATTGCCTTGCGGGTTGGAAGGGCTGGTTGGATCGCCGCGCCGTTATTTCTCACCAGCGAAGGCCACTCCTCGTTATAATAAAGCTATGAATACCAACCCATTTACACGCCCTGACGGGCGTCAAGCTGATGAACTGCGTCCCATCTCTTTCACGCCTGATTTCATCGCCTACCCGGAGGGATCAGTTTTGATCCATTGGGGAAACACCCGGGTCTTATGCAACCTGACGATCCAGCCAGGCGTTCCAGGCTGGCTGGCCGGCCAGGGGCAGGGTTGGGTGACTGCGGAGTACGCCCTGCTCCCGCGCAGCACCCAGACCCGCATACAGCGTGAAACCCATGGTTTGAAAGGCCGCACCCAGGAGATCCAGCGGCTGATCGGCCGTGCTTTGCGAATGGCCGTCGACCTGGAGAAAATCGGCGAACGAACGCTCTTGCTTGATTGCGATGTTCTTCAAGCCGATGGCGGCACCCGGGTTGCAGCCGTCACCGGGGGCTACCTCGCCCTGGCGATAGCCCTGAAGCCGCTGATCGAATCTGGCGAAGCGCCGCCTGACACGCTTAAACCGCCCATTGCCGCGGTCAGTGTTGGAATCTTCCAGGGACAGCCAATCCTGGACTTAAATTACACCGAAGACAGCCAGGCGGATGTGGACTTGAATGTCGTCATGACACAAGGCGGAGAGTTTGTGGAGGTTCAGGGAACAGCTGAGAAACAGGCCTTCTCAAGAGATGCATTGAACCAATTACTCAACCTGGCAGATAGCGGAATCCGCCAGATCATTGCATCCCAAAGCGCCTTTCTGGATCAGCATGCCTGAGCGCCAGGAGCCAAGCAGTCTCATCGTCTCAAGCTGGGTCCCCCCCATTTAATCCAAACAGCCCCACGATGAGACATTTCGCAGGGCTGAATCACGAGCAGCGCTGAATTATTTCTTCAACGCCCGGTAAACCACATAGCCGCCCGCAATTAGCAAAGCCACGGGCCAGACATAGTCGATCAGATTCTCAGCACCTAAATACACCAAGACGCCAATAGCCAGCAGGATGCCTGCCGGGTAAAGGGCCCACTTGAGCCTGCCGGTGGGTTTGGGCAGGATGTATACCAGGCCAAAGGTAAGCGCCAATCCAAGGAAGAAAACTGCCCCTGCCAACAGGCCCTCATCAGGCAAAAGGGTGACGCCTGCCAGGGTCAGCAGTACACCGCCCGGGATAATGGCCCACCAATTGTCCGAATGGAAGATGTAGATCAACCAGAAGGAAAAGCCCAATAAGCCCAGGAAAATCGCCCCGCTCCATAAATCAGCGATGTCTTCCAGGTTCTGGCCCATGAAGATGATCACGCCGATAGCGATCAGGACAAACCCAGGGATCAACGCCCACCAATTCTCTGTGTTGAGGATAAAAACGAGCAGGAAAACCAATCCGCCCAGGGCAAAGATGGGGCCGATGACCATCTCCCAATCCAATGCGATCATGCCCAGGTTGTTCAGCAGGAATAGGATCCCAGCGGCAATCAACAGGAGGCCGCCGATAATCGGCAATAAAAGTCCCTTTTTGGTGTTGTTCATAGATTTTTCTCCTTAATGATCATTATGTTTGATTTCATTATATAAGTATAACCGAAACCTGGTTTGATCGTCATATAATTGAGTGCCCACTGCCTGGTTCAATTTGGACAACCGTGAATTAATCCTGTATGATACATTATAAGCAAGCTGGCTGATTTTTCCTCACCACCCAGTAAAGGAGATGAACATGCAGGCCCTGGTTAAAGACTGGATGATCGACCTGGTTGTCTATATTGATCCTAACGAGAAAGTTCTGGCTGCCCTTTCAAAAATGCGCCGGCGCTACCTCAACAGCTTGATCGTGAACAAATCCAGCGATAATCCCGATTATGGGATCATCACCTCCACAGATATCTGTGACAAGGTTGTCGCCCAGGATCAAAACCCCGCAAAGATACAGGTGCGCGAGATCATGACCTCCCCGCTGATTGGCATCCGCCCTGAAGAAAGCATTTTCGAGTGCGCCAAGTTAATGAGCCAACACCATATCCATCATCTCCCCGTGATGGATAATGACGGCAATGTGGTGGGGATGGTCTCGGCAACAGATTTTTTGGTTGTGGCTGAGGCGTTGGCTCACGGCGAGGAGGACCAGCAGCTGCGCTAACCTGCAGCGCGACCAGCGGCGCTCAAACAGCCCCCCAGGCAGCGACGTTAAACAGGCCGAAACCATCTTGTTAGCCTGATCTACATTAAACTGACCGCATTTGCGCCTCTCTCTGACCGGAGGGCAAAAACATCCCCAGGGCGGCATGTAAACCCTTCAGTGGATCTGACTCTGAAGGGTTCACAAGTATTGGCTTCACGACCTTCCAAAAACCCGGGGGCTTGAGATCGGTGTGTGACTGATTCATGCTATAATCAAAGTCTGAAACCATATGAACAAAGCGCGAAATGACCGTCACAATGCCATTCTGGGTGCGCTTCTAACCTTCATGGTTGTGCTATTAGGATCGGGGATACAAGGGTGTCAAATTGATCAACCAAATGCGGAAAACAGATCCAATGCTTCCCATCTCCAGACGGAAGCGATCCTTTCCCCCAACGCACCGACCCAAACTGGACAGCCTGATCCGGCGAAAACCTCACCTGGTGAAGCGGATCTCGAGGGAGACCAGCCTGTGTGGGAGGATTTCCCACCACCCAGCATAGATCCGGCAACGCCGATTCCACCACCGCTGAGTGATCTGGTGGTGGATGACGAAATCCTTGTTTGGATCTTACTGGGATCGGATACCGAACCGCCCTTCATTGGCAGCACCCCGGCCATACACCTGCTCTTTATTCATCCCAGGTTTTCGAAAGCCAGCCTGGTGTCAATCCCAGGCGACCTGTACGTTTACATCCCCGGTTACACCATGCAGCGGCTCAAGACGGCTTACGCCTTGGGCGGGATTGAGACCCTGCGGGTGACGCTGGCCTATAATTTTGGGGTAAACCCCAGCCGGTTCGTTCTGGCCCATCCGGGAGATTTTCAGTGGCTGGTTGACGACATCGGGGCCATTGAAGTTACGGTGTTTTACCCCATACCGCAAAAATGCGGCGGCTTACGGGCTGGACAACAGCAAATGGATGGCGCGCTGGCCTTATGCTACGCCAGTTTTCGTGAAGGCATGGATGAAGTGGACCGGATGCGCCGGCAGCAGCAGGTCTTGCGAGTGATCTTCAACAAGCTGACACAAGATGGGAACCTGGCCCAGCTCCCTGTACTTTACCGCAGCTATGAAGGCTGGGTCAAAACGGACCTGTCGCTGTCTGAGGCGCTGAGCTACATCCCTTTGGCCCTGCGGCTTGCTGACCAGGACCGGATCAGAACCTATCTAATCGGTTGGGATGAAACCGAACTATGGGAAGTTCCCGGCCAGGGTAAAGCGCAGGTCTTCTTGCCCAAAGCGGGCGCGATCAAAAGCGTACTGCAAAGCGCCATTGACGCAGTGATGGTCCCTGATCCACTCACCAATCGGGTTGCCACGCTTGAGGCGCAACTCACCGCTGTTTATCAAGAGACGCACCAGCCTGAAACGCAGATCACCGCCACGCAGACACCGTCACCAACGATCACCGGGACACAAACGATCACTTTAACAACGCCAACGCCCTCACCAACGCCCACACCTTCACCGCCGGGCTACCCGTAAAAGAAGAGGAAATGGTTAAAGCAACCCTAAAACACAGATGGATCATTTTTTCAGCCATGGCAATCATGGTCTGTGTTGTGATGGGTTTAAGTTTCACAAGTGCCGGCCAGGTCGATGCATACGGGCTGAGATTCGACGGACCGCAGCGGAAAGCCGTCATCAACGTTTCCTACACCACCTATGAATGGTGGCTTCTGCGGTGGAGCAATTCAGAGACAGTTTGCCAGGTTTTTGTCGAGCATGAAGGGCTGCCTCAGCCTGGCGAAGTGGAATATTACTGCGGCAACCAAATCACAGAAGATTGGCTGGCAACCCCCCCCTGTAGTTTTTCCGACGAGATCACGCAGGCTGAACAATGCCCTGGGTTATATTTTCACCTGGTCAACATCACACCCGGCATCCGTGAAATTGAAGTCGATCTTCTGCCGCCTGAGGTCTTTGTGGATATCGCTGGCTGCGCCCCGCAGCCGCCGGAAAACCGCTGTGAAGTTCTACCTGAGCTCCGCTTGATCGGTGAGGAGCCGCTTCCCAATGAGCAAATCATCAACATCCAGGGCTACCTGGGGCAGGATCCCTTCTCCTGTGAAGGCAGCGAGTGCACCCTGCCCCTGCCAGCAACCGGGAGTGAAGGAATCCAGGTCCAATTCTGGGCTGAATCCAGTTTTGGGGACGCTTCGCAAACTTTCACTGCCCAGGTTCGGGTGATCCCCTGGGGAGATTTTGGCGCCCCGGATGGAGATGTTCAGGACAACCCGCAGTGGTATGTTGACATTCTCAGCTCCCAATACATGGGCGAGAATGAATCCACCTGCTCGCAGATCTGGTCTGCCTTTCCTCCGGTTGGGGGCCCGCCCGTCTGGCTCTCCTCTCCTGACCATCCGGATGCACTTGTGACCAACCAGCCATATTATTTTCTGGCGGGGAACCTGATCAACCAGGGCCTGGTGGACACGGCGATGTGTGAAAATGGCGGTTTGGAATCGCCGAATATTGCCAATCAATGCGGCCTGGAATCTGCCCGTCCTTTGATCCATCAGTGGCAAAACCAGTTCAATACTGAGATCATCCAGATCGCAAAAGACACCGGCGTTCCCGGCCAGCTAATGAAGAATATCTTCAGCAAAGAAAGCCAGTTTTGGCCGGGCTTCTCCGCCAACTACAAAGAGGCAGGCTTGGGCCACCTGAGCGATCTGGGGGCAGATACGGTGCTCTTATGGAACCCAAGCTTTTTCAGCCAATTCTGCCCTCTGGTCCTGGAAACCACTCGCTGCCAGCAGGGCTTTGGCAACCTGGACATCGCCGAACAAGAAATGTTGCGAGGCGCATTGGTCCAAAAAGTTAATGCAGCCTGCCCTGATTGCCCGCAAGGGATTGACCTGCGCCAGGTCAACTTCAGCATCAGCATCTTTGCCCGCAGCCTGCTGGCCAATTGCGAGCAGGTCGGCCAAATTTTATACAACCAGACCCAACGCCCAGCTGGTGAGGTCAGCGCCTATGAAGACCTGTGGCGTTACACACTGGTCAACTACAATGCCGGCTCGGGCTGTCTGTCCCATGCCATTCAAGGGGCCTTGAACGGCAACGCGCCCCTTAACTGGGAGAATGTCAAATTATTCCTCGAACCGGGCGCCTGCCAGGCCAGCATTGACTATGTGGAAGACATCGCCCAGGACCCCCAGGCAGAGGCCACCCCCACACCGCTGCCAACCCCCACTGTCCCACTGCCCACACCGACAGCCGACACCACGGCCACCCCAACCTCTGAGGCGCCAGCGCCCCCTGGAACAGATCTGACACCCACTGAACCGGGTTATCCAGCGCCTGAGCCCACGAGTACAGAACCCTACCCCTAGACCCTGACGTTGTTCTTGCGCAAAATGATGGCTGTTTGGTAGAAACCTTAGGCGTCAAGGCAAAATTGATTTAATCCGGGAAAGATTTTGATTTTTCGTTAGAATCGCGTCAAGCCCATTCCCAAGATCTGCCGCAACAAGAAGGGGACAGCGACCGTGTTCCAAGCCCTTTAGGTGAAAAATCTTTTGCTTTGTGCCCTTGG
>CAZLEK010000010.1:0-8554 GCA_964558525.1 uncultured Candidatus Brevefilum sp. | reverse complement strand
CCCTTTGTGGTCATTATTTTCAAAGCTCAGGAAGAATTTCCCCGTTGATTTAAATCAAATGCCCCCCGATCTCTCGGAGGGCGAAATATACCATTGTTTGTGCTTAAGCTCTCAGGTTAAGCTGTTTTTTCTTCAATCGTGACGTTTTCACCAGAACGCAATTTTCTCAATTGTTCTTCCAGTTCCGCACGTTTTTCATCGGCTGCCCGGTTAACCTCTTCCTGGAGATTTTTAAAATACGACTCAATCTCAGAACGGGTTATTTCTCCAGATGCTGGCGCAAATAAAAGGGCCAGCGCGCTGCCGATCAATCCGCCAAGGATGGCGCCTAACATCAAGTTGCCAAATTTACGCATATCCGCCTCCACTTCTTATCTGATTTCACTCTGGCTTAATTATAGCCTATAGTTGAGCAGAATAGAAATGCCAGCTGCGGGTACGGACAATCCAGTATTCTTGCGGATTGCGCTGACACCCCACCCAACTGGATGTCAATTTGGCCGCGCGTCCTTATTCATTCAATTGGTAAAGGTGCAATCGAACCGGAACAAACCTAAGCCAGTGGACGAATTAGAGATTTGACAGCTGGGAGGCAAATTCAGCAAGGGAATTGGCCTGAATCGAAGACAGACGTTTCACCACATCTGCACCCAGATTGAAGGCTTCCCCGCCAAATCCGGAGGAAATCGCTTCCCCAGGATTGTTCAAGAGCGCCTGCCGGAAGGAACCATTGATGACAGCAGCGGTCAGTAAGCGGCTGAATTCTTGCTGGATCTGAAAATTCTTGGTCATGATTTTATTCTCTCCTGTAAATGATCTGCTTTTTGCTCAGAGCCTTCGCTCTGAAGCAGTAAACCAATAATGCCTAGTGCAATCAATACATCGCCAATGCTAAACGCTACACGATAAGGGATCCATTTGGGGAGTGTCAGTATGTCCGACAATAGCCATAAAGTGGTGTTTTCCTTTTCGAGGACGATGTCTTTGCTGGTCCCCATTCTGGACCCGATTTCCCATCGATCTGCCGGAACATTTTGGGATTCAATCGTTTCCGGTGAGATTGGCATCCACCCGCCGTTCAGGCTGATGACCATGAAGTTGAGCAGAAGGCCTAATCCCAACAACCAGATGAAGGGTTTTTTCCTGTTGACCCAGATAAAAACCAAGAGGATGAGCTGGGTGCTGATCAGGAGATAAGGGATCCATGAGTCGGGTATTCTTTCGCGTGTGGCTGGTAGAAAAAAAGCCAGGACCTGGGGTAAAGCGCCAACCAGGACAAGCCAGAGGTGCTTCAGCTCGATCGGTTGGTAAGGTTCATTTTTTAACCTTGCCCGGATCCATCCTGCTGCCAGCCCGACTGCGACAGCGAAGACCAGGATCATTGCATGCCAATGCCGCCCATTCCGTTTGGTGCGCCGGCTGCCAGGACGAATAAGACGAGGCTCGTGAGTGTGACGATCAGACGAACGGTGCGGTTGTCAACACGGCTGAGGAATAATTTCATTTTGCTTGAGAGCTTGTGCATGGTAAATCCTTTCGTGTGTCTGTGGTTGGTTGTGTTTATGAAAGCTACAATTCAGTAATCCTTCATGAGACAACTCAATTATCCAATACGAAAGGCTTCAAAAGACTCTGCAAAACAGGCTCATTAAATTAATCTTTTCAAAATCAGCCGGCATCTCCACCCTTTTCACCAGCGGATCTGAAGCTACCGCAAAAAACCAGGCGCAGCCACAGAGTTGGCAGTCAGATCAATTTTCTGTATTTGGTTTTAAAAAAGGCAGCAATGATCCAGGCTAATTTGAGCCAGGTCTAAACTTAGGAGCCAATACAGCTTTAAGGCTTCCCCCACAAAATGACCCCCAATTCAAAACGGGTTGACCGGATCTATGGACATAAACACCCCCAAATCCAATCCAATTTGGGGGCGCATTGATTACGGGTCCAACCAGAAGACACCGGACAGATAAAAGGATGAGTGATCTTCAAGGCCAAAAGGCCAAGTTGTGTTCTCACAAAACCAGTCATCCAGAACCGGATTCTGCTCAGGCGCTTACAATCCCCCGGCGGCGGCAACCGGGTTGACGCCCACAGCCCAAGCGCGCTGAAAAAAACGCACAGCGGACGGCTGCTTCCCAAACTCAGTCATCACCTGGGCAAGGCTGCAGCCAACATGCTCAGGGCCGGTTTACACCAGCATCCCATTTCTCAGCCTTGCCCAGTGAAATCTGCAGGTCATCCGGTAAAAATTCAAGGCAGGCACAAATGGCCAGCCGCATTCATGCTGATATGCTCCAGCGCATTTGCGTTCATATGGGTCAGCGCGTTCTCATTGATCAGGCATTGACCACCGCTGTCCGGGCTTTCTACGGACTGCATGCCGATTCCGCCCATCCCACCAGGCGCACCGGCAGCCAGGACAAACAAGATCAGAACAACAACGGTCACGATCAAATTAACGGCACGTTTATCCAAGCGGGTTAACAAAGTTTTCATTTTTTGGGAAGACTTTTTCATGGCAAATCCTTTCATTTGCTAGAAAGAAAAACGACCATCCGATTCCTAAAACTTATCATTCATTTCTTACCTTAATTATTACCAGTCAAAGTCTAAAAATATACTAAGAAAACCTGCAGGGCTCGATTAAATCTTTAGGTCAGGCACCCAAAACCTACCTTGAGCAGACTTTTTTAGGCCAGATTTAACCGATCCAGTCATCTGATGTGCAAGTTTAATACCGGGGCAAGGCGAGGATTTATTTTTGGATCAGGGTTTCGTAAAGATCACGGGTTTGTTGAGAGGGGGGCGCGTTGATCTCTTTGGTCAAAGCGGCGCGGCAGCGCTCGTACTGGCGTACGATCGCGGCCCGGTTGCCCGTAGCGGCGTGGATCCGCATGGCCAGGCGGTGCGCGTCTTCCAGGCAGGCGTCTTCACTCAAAGCCTGGTAAACATACCGTAAGGCGGTTTTATAAGCCTTACGTTCCATGTACATGTTGGCCAGGCGCATCAGGGCATCCAGGTACATCTGATAATAACGCTGGCGGTCGGTGATGGCCCAAATCTCATCCATTTCCGCAAGATATTCCCCCTTATACTGCTCGATCGCTTTCTTGTAGTGTTTGATCTTCTCTCGAATGTCTTTGTTGGATTGGGCCATCTCAATGGAAGTGACAAAGGTTTCCACATCATACTCATAATCCAGGGACCAGTTGAATTGATAATAATCATCCTGGAGCAGGATCGACTGCCGGCCCACCGCGCGCCTTAACCGGTAGAGCGTATTTTTAAAGCGCAGTTTTAACTCATCCGGCGTGGCATCCGGCCAGAAATACAATCCGACCTGTTCCTTGGTGAGCCCCTCAGGGTGTGCGAGGAACAGAAAGAACATGTCCCGGGCAGTTTGCGTTTGCCAGTCGCTGTTGGACACCAGGGAACTGCTCAGGCGCACCTGGGCCTTGCCAAAGGATTGGACGATCATGCGCGGCGGCGCAAAGGGCACGATCGTCGCCTGCCGGCGGATCTTGCGGCGCATCTCGGGCAGCCTGGATTCAAAATTTTCAACCCGCTCGAGGATCCGCGAGAACTGGCGCTTCAGTTCATGACGCCCTTTAACCGCGGACAGGATCTGCTGATACTCCCTGGCCTGGACGATCAAAGGGGTGGCGTAATCGTTCTCCATCAAGGTCGCCATGATTTTTTCAAGATACTCAAGGGCGGGGTCTTTTTCTCCGCTGCCAGCCAAAGCCAGCGCACACGCGAAAGCCGCTCGCAATGCTTCGGTCTCATGCCCGCCAGATTCAAAAAAGGCATAGGCCGCCTGGCCAGTTTCAAAGCCTTGCATATACTGGTTCTGAGTGAGGCAAAACATAGCCCATTCGGTTTTGAAAAGATTTGAAGTATAGGCGGAACCACCTTCCGCGGCCTTGTCATGTGCGGATTCAAACAGCGCTTTCGCCTTACCCAGGTCTCCCGCGATGCGGTTGAGCACACCCTCTGCCAGGTCCAGATAGAACAAGAGAAAACCATTGTTGATCTGCTTGGCAATGCCTTGGGCCTGTTTATAGACGTCCAGGGCTTCGCGTGAGGCATCAAGATCTCTGTACAAATCTCCCAGGCTGGTCAGGCTGAGGGCTTCCGCTTGCGGTGCGTTGCTGATCCGGGCATATTCGATCGCATTTTCAAAATTCTTGGCCGCGGTTTCATAGTCGCCGCGCTGCTGCTGGAGGACGCCCAAATTATTCAGCAGGTCGGCCGCCCAGGCCAGATTGCCGCCAGACTGCCAATGGGACAAAGCTTCCCGATACATCATCTCCGCCCGGACATAGTTACCAAGGGAGAAGTTGATAACACCGATATTGAACAGCAATTTCGGGATATTTTGCGAGTCATTATAACTTTCAAATAACCGCAATGATTGTTTAAGTGTTCTCAAAGCCTTTTGTAATTCGCCTTGAAAATAAAATGTTGTGCCAGAAACCCGCATTGCCTCTGCGCGTATCAGCCCAAATTCCGGAAAATCTTCCAGAATGTCAATTGCGCCCTGGCTATCAACTTGGGAGTCGTCGTAATTACCCATGCTCCGATGAGCGTATGAACGGCGAATCAAACTCATCGCCAGCGTTTCAACGTCCTCCTCAGACTTTAGCAAACGTTCAATTACTTCATCCAGCAGGATCACTCCCTGGTTGACCTCACCTGTGCCAATCATGATCGCCGCCTGCAGAGATAACAACGAAGGGCGAGATGTCGCCAGTTCCGGAGGCAGGGCTGCCAGCCATTCCTTGAGTGTGACCAGCTGGCCGCTGGTGACCATCTCAGGGCCGGCTTTCTCCACCAGCCCAACCATCTTATCAACGGCGCCAGCCTGTTTGTAGAGGACAAAGGCGCGCTCCCAATCGCGCTCCCGGGCGCAATCATCACCCAACGCAACCGTGATCGTACGCGTTTCCTCCGGGCGCTCCTGGCTCATGCGGGTTTGCAGGAAGTCTCGGAACAAATGATGATAACGCAGATAAAAATCAGAACCTTCACCAACCGGCAGCACGAAGAGATTACGAACCAAAAGCTGGTCCATCAAGGCATTCCAGTTTACAGAAAGATTCAACGCTTTACCGATAACGCGCTGGCAGCGTTTGGCGTTGAACTCCTCCAAGATCGACGTTCGCAGCAGTAAATCCTGCACCTCTTCGGGTTGGTTTTCAAAAACCTGCTGAGCCATATATTCATACAGACCCACACCCGATACCCTGGCAATCCGCAGTCTTTCACCAATCTCGTCACCCAACAATTGGGTAGAAAGCAGCAAACCGGTGATCCAGCCTTCGGTTTGTTCAGTGATCTCCGCTGCGGTTTGGTCGTTGATGGTCAGATGGTAATTTTTCAGCAGCAGTTCCTGGATTTCCTGGGCAGAAAAAGAAATCTCCTCGAATGAAATCCCGCCCACCTGGTTGCGAGCCACCAGCAAGGGCATATCGGCCAATGAAAGCAGCCGCCGTGAGGAAACCACCAGGTGACAGTTCTCATCCACATCTTGTAAAAATCGGTTCACAAATTGGTTAACGGTATCGCTCTCTTCAACCAGATGGTAGTCATCCAGAACCAGGATGAAGTGTTCGGGGATGTTCTCGTAAATATCATTCACGATCGTCGTCACCAGAGCAGGGATGTCTAACTTGTCCTGGGGGATGTTGTTCAATACTGAGAGGGCGTTCTTACCAAAATTCGAATAGCGGGCCTGGAGCGCCCCAATGAAATGGGCGATGAAGCGGAAAGGCTCCTGATCCAGGTCATCCAAGGCCAGCCAGCTGATCGGCCATTCCGTATTATTTGCGAAGTCGATCAGTAAGGATGTCTTCCCATAGCCGGCAGGCGCCGCGATGATGATCAGTTTTGAATCGAGCAGCTCATTAAAATTATCCAACAGCCGCTGGCGTGTTAATATTTCATCACGCCGGCGGGGAATGATTAATTTCGTGCGTGTTACCGGGTATTTACTTTCCACAAATTCTTTCTCAAAATCCAGACGCCAGTAAATTATATTTGAAATTGCTCAGCAAGCAAGCTTGATTTCGTGAAGGATCCCAGAAATTGAATTTCATAATGGGAATTTCACTCACGCTTATTGACGCCACTCCGTTAATCTTATCAGACAAGTAAATTTTTGTGAATGAACACCCCAAACAGTTAGGGCAACCGCAAAGTCAGCGGGTTTGAAATAATTGGCTCCCCGCAACGTCTTCGTTGCGGGAAAATGAATAAGCAAGGCGAAAATATGCATTCAATAGAGCATTTTGTGTTTACGGATGGCTCTTTTTCGCCGACGAGGACGTCGGCGAGAGCGGAAAGATGGGATAAGATAGCATCGATCACCCTTTGGATCAATAGAATTTTATTCCTAACTTTTCGTGGGGTTCTCGCGATTGCCCTGGGATTGCCCCCCAAAAGCGATCAAAGATTGGCCGGTATGGTTTAAAATAAACCTGGTAGTCAGTAGAATCAGGTTAGACAAGCCAGTGAGAATGAAAGGATGATTGCCATGAAATGGTTTTCAGAAACACTTACCCTCAAATCCAACGGTCAGGGCCTGTACGACTTCACAGACAAGATCAACAGCCAGATCCGCCAATGGGGCGCACAGCAAGGCATGGCATTTCTGTTTGTCCAGCACACCAGCGCCTCCCTGGTCATCAACGAAAACTACGCCTCCTCAGCCCGTCGGGATATGGAAAGTTTCCTGGACCATATCGCGCCTGAAGGGCAAAGCTGGTACGAGCACACCATGGAGGGCAGCGATGACTCCCCCGCGCACATGCGCACGATGATCACGCCCACCAGCATGACCATCCCTGTGGATGACGGCCAGCTCAACCTCGGGACCTGGCAGGGCATCTTCCTGGCGGAACACCGCCGGGGAAGCCAGCGCCGAAAAATTTTGCTGCGCGTGCTGGCGATGGAAGTTTCAAGTTAGGGCCAACAATATGAACCCTCCAAGGTCTATCAACCTGGCGGAATGTTTATTTAAAGATCTCAAACTTGCTTCTGACGCCTATCAGGATCAGGTGGTAGTGGTCACCGGCGCGGGGCGCGGCATCGGATTGCAAACCGCCCGGGCTTTCGCCCTGCTGGGCGCGCGTGTGATCCTGGCTGAGCGATCCCATCAGGGGGCAGATGCAGAGCGGCTGATCACCAAAGAAGGCGGGGTCGCGCACTTCATCCAGACGGATGTCAGCCAAGCTGACTCTGTCCAACATCTGGCAGAACAAACCCGCCGGTTGTTTGGCTGCGTGTCGGTTCTGGTCAACAACGCCATTTATCTCGAGGAAGCCGGGGCGGCGGACATGTCCCTGGCCGCCTGGGACCAGACCATTAACGTCAACCTGCGCGGGACCTTCCTGACCTGTCGCGCTTTTCTGCCGGAGATGCTGGAAAAAGGCCAGGGGTTGATCCTGAACATGGTTTCCACCGACGCCATGCCGGGCCTTTCCGCCTACATCGCCAGCAAGCAGGGCATCACCGGCTTTACCCAGTCTTTGGCCCTGGAGGTCCAAGGCGCCGGCCTGCGGGTGATCCCCTTTGCGCCGGGTATGGTCGACACGCCAGGGATCCGGGCTGTCTCGGCGGGTCTGGCGCCCCGCCTGGGCCTGACGCAAGACCAATTCCTCAATCTGAGCCTGCACGCCGCCTATGAAGGCCTCATGCCGCCAGAACACGCGGCAGCCGCGGCCGTCTACCTGGCCCTGCACCTGGCAGACGAGCACCACGGCGAGGTGATCACCGGTTATGAGGTGCTTGAAAAAGCAGGCTTTCTCAAAACAACCCATCCTGCGGTCGATTTACCAGACTTTATGGAATCTTCTCTGACTGCCTCACAAAATGATCTGTTGAAAGAACTGGATCAAATCCTGGATGAAACCGAAGAGGAGTTTCAACAACTGCCGGCCTTCGTTCGGCCGATCGCCAGGCGGGGGTTCAAGCGTAAAGCGGGCGCCAGCCTTGCGGACTGGCAAAACCTGGTTGATTCTCTCATCAGCGGAGAAGCCAGGATGCCATCCGATTTAAAGCCCAACCTCGACAGGCTGAGCCAATACTTCAGGGAGGTACCCGCAGAAACAGCGCGCTTCACCCGGGACGAACAAACGCTCAATGAGATCACCGCCGCGAGCCAGTATCGTGTCAGAGTGATCCAAGAGCTCAAGGGGAAGTTTTCCAAGAAGCCAGGTTCTAAAGATCCATAAAATCAAAAAAGCATGCTAAAGACTTCTCCACGCCAGTTATAAGGTTGGGGCGTTACACCCAGGGCAATTGCAAAGGTAGAGGTATGGACTAAAATGGGCTCCCTGCAAAGATGACGTTGCGGGGAAATGCGTAAAGAAGGCATAAATATTGATTCAATAGAGAAATTTGCCTTTACAATGGCTTTTTTTCGCCGACGGGGACGTCAGCGAGAGCGGAAGGTTGGGAAGTGACGCCATCAATCACCCTTCGGATAAAAAGAATTTCAGTGTCTACTCAGGCATTAGGCAAAAAATTAACACAATACCCTTTGGGCACGATG
>CAZLEK010000009.1:51961-53142 GCA_964558525.1 uncultured Candidatus Brevefilum sp. | reverse complement strand
ACTCCCAACCAATGGCTTAAAAGGCCACTGCTCTACCATTGAGCTACGCGCCCATATTAATCAGGTGATTATTGTAGCACGCTGCTTCACCAGCGTCAATAAAACCTGCTTAAATTCTACCCTTAATCGATCTCCTCGAGGCTGTTCAACAGCAGGTCGAACTGCGCAGCCACCTCGCCCTGGCGTTCATCATAGGGCAGCTCGGTGATGAAGCTGTAGGCGCTACTGTCGGTCTCGAAGAAGTAGATCGACATCTGCACTTCCTGCTCGCCGATGAACAGCTTGTGGTTGAAGCGCTGGATGGTCAGCCCGTCGACCTCAAAGCTGTTCTGGCCCATCATGATCGTCTCTTCGCCCCCAGATGGGTTGAGGGTGATGTTCTGGCTGGCGAAGGTCAGGAACTCGTTTTTGTCGAAGTCCGAAAGCGCTTTGATGCTGACCGTCAGGCTGATGCAGTTGTCGGCGTAGTCCTCTTCCTGGTCCGCCTCGCAGCGCGGCGGCACCAGGGCGATCTCCCACTGGCCGATGTTTTGGATCGATGGGGCGTAGTCCACGTGCCACTGGGGCGGCAGTTTGAACTGGACGTCAATGGCCGGTTCTTCTTCGATGGCAAAGGTGTTCCAGTCCTGGGTGTCCGCGCCCCCGAGCAGCCCGCAGCCGGTTAGCAGCAGGAGAACGGTCAGGCCGATCAGGGCCGTTCGGATCAATTGTTTTCGCATAGGGTCCTCAATTTGTTTGGCGTTGGCAGCGCTTCTCGAATAGTATAATAACAGGGGTGAGCGTTCAGACGTCCACCCCGATTAAGATACTTTATCCAACGGAGCTTGTCAATCCAGGCGCCATTTATGACCGGAACAGGAGAAATTTATGTCCAACCTCACCCCCATCCAGGCTGATACCTTTGAGACCCAGGTGCTGCAGTCGCAAAAACCTGCCCTGGTGGAGTTCGGCGCGCCCTGGTGCGGCCCCTGCAAGATGCTTGACCCGGTGCTGGCGGAACTCGCCGCAGCCTATGCGGGGCAGGTGGATTTCTATACCGTCAATGTGGATGACAGCCCCAGCCTGGCCATGGCGTACGGCGTGATGGGCGTGCCGACGGTGATCCTGTTTAAATCCGGCCAGCCTGCCCACCGGCTGACGGGCTACCGCCCGCGCCAGGCGCTGGAGCAGGCCTTGTTTGC
>CAZLEK010000009.1:0-51861 GCA_964558525.1 uncultured Candidatus Brevefilum sp. | reverse complement strand
TGTGGCCGAGCCAGATCACCCCTGAATTGATCGCTGCGGCGGTCCGCCTGAGCGACCCGATCTGGGATACCGATGGGCAGACCCTGGTGTGGCGCGAGGGACGCTCCGGGAAGGGCGTGCTGCTGGCCCAACCCCTGGGCGAAGCGCCCTACGAGCTCTCCGGCGAACACAACGTCAAAGGGGGCGTGGGCTACGGCGGGGGCGATTTCACCGTCCGCCACGGCCTGGTGATCTTCGCCGCAAAGGACGGCCGGCTCTACCGGCGTCCGCTGGGCGCGGGCTTTCCGCAGGCGATCACCCCGGCTTTTGGCAGGGTGGCCGCGCCGGCCCTTTCCCCGGGTGGGAAGTGGGTCTTGTTCGTGCATACCTACGAAGGCCACGACGTACTGGGCCTGGTGGATTCTGAAGGGCGGAACTGGCCCGTCAAGCTGGCCGAAGGGGCCGATTTTTACATGCAGCCGGTCTGGCATCCCTCAGGGGAGGCCTGCGCCTGGGTGGAATGGGACCACCCCAACATGCCCTGGGATGGGACGCGCCTGATGTACGCCGCCCTGGAGGGCGATCGGCCCAAGATCCAGGCAGCCCAAAACCTGGCTGGGACCGATGATGTGCCGATCTTACAGCCTGCCTTCTCGCCGGATGGGCGCTACCTGAGCTATGTTCAGAACCAGGGTGAGTGGGACCAATTGATCTTGCAGGACCTGGAAACCGGCGATTCACAGGTGCTGGTGGAGGGCGAGGCCCTGCTGAAACCCGCCTGGATCCAGGGCGTGGTGGTCCAGGCCTGGGCCCCCGAGAGCGACCGGATCCTCTTCCTGAAAACCCAGGCCGGCCTGTCGACCCTCAACCAGGTGGCAGTGGAAAACGGAAAGGTCTCCGAACTGGCAATGCACCCCTACACCTCACTGAGTCAGCCCGCAGTCAATCAGGAAGGGAGGATCGCCCTGCTGGGGAGCGCGCCCACGATCTCCCCCCGGGTGATCAGCCTGAAGGATGATGCTGTCGCCATCCACCAGCGCAGCACCAGCGAAGCGATCCCGCCGCAGGACCTGCCCTCGCCCTACGAGATCCAGTGGACCTCCAGTGACGGCGAGACGGTTTACGGGATCTACTTCCCGCCCACCAGCAGCCGATTTGAGGGCGAAGGCCTGCCGCCGGCCATCGTGTACATCCACGGTGGGCCGACCAGCAGCGTCTCGATCGGCTACGATTTGGAGGCGGCCTTCTTCACCAGCCGGGGCTACGGTTACCTGCAGGTCAACTACCGCGGCAGCACCGGCTACGGCCGGGGGTACCGCGAGGCGCTGCGCGGCAGCTGGGGTGACCTGGACGTGATCGACGCAGCCGGCGGGGCGCAGGCATTGGTTGACCAGGAACTGGCTGACCGGAGCAAGCTGGTGATCAAGGGCGGCAGCGCCGGGGGCTATACCGTGCTGAACGCCCTGATCCGCTTTCCGGGGCTGTTCGCCGCCGGGCTGTGCTCCTACGGCGTGTCGAACCTGTTCACCCTGGCGATGGACACCCACAAGTTTGAGGAACGCTACACGGATTCGCTGGTGGGCCCGCTGCCCGAGGCGGCGGAGAAATACCGCCAGTGGTCGCCCGTGTTTCATGCCGAAGCGATTGAAGACCCCGTGGCGATCTTCCAGGGCGAGGAGGACCAGGTGGTCCCGCCCAGCCAGTCCGAGGAGATCGTGAGAGCCCTCAAGGCCAACGGCGTGCCGCATGAATATCACCTGTACCCGGGCGAAGGGCACGGCTTCCGCAAGTCGGAGACCCGCCAGGCTTTCTATGAAGCGATTGAGCGCTTCCTGCTGCAGTATGTGATTTTTGCGTGAGAGGGGGGAGCAGGGAGTAGGGCTTAGGTGATTGGGTATTAGGTAATAGGTGATTAGGGGGGATGACGCCTGATGGTTTGCCCCATCAGGACGTGGGTAATTTATGGTTGGGATTCTTCAGGTGCGGCGTTTTTCTTTTCCCCAGAGCTGGTAGAGCACCCCACCGACCAGGCGGGCAGCACCGACCTTAATCAAGTTTGCATTGTGTTCAGTGAAGTAGGTCCGGCGCGGGTCGGTCCAACCGTGTGAGTCCCAATATTGATAGTCAACACTTTCAGGATCCGCATGTGACCAGGTGGCCTGCTGGGTTTTAAAGATCATCAGTGAAAGAAACCCGGGGTCCTTTGAAAGGTCTTTTTGAATGTCACGGAAAACTTTGTGGGCGATTTTGCCTGTCTTTTTTTCAAAAAGTGCCTGTGCCTCGTCAAACCTCATTCGGGCGCCCATAACGAACCCCCTGCGGCCGGAGAGCTGCGCGCCCCAGGACAGGAAAGCCCCGGCCATTGCATTCAGAGTTGCGCCGGCGCCTGAGCCGGCTGTGGTGGCAAGGAGATAGAATGGTTTGCCGTAAAAGGCGGGTCGATGGCAGATGAAGGCCAGCCGATCGATGAGGGTTTTGAGGCTGCCGCTCATATCCCCTACATACACTGGCGATCCACACACAAGCCCATCAGCCTGATCAAAGCGAGACTTCACAGCCAGAAGGTCGTCATTGTGGGGACAGGCCTCTTCACCGCGGTCGAAGCACAGCCGGCAGCCCCAGCAGGGCTGGATATTCACTTCACGAATCTCCAACCGGTCGATGGCGAGGGGCGTACCGGCCGCTTCAGCCAGGGAATTGAGTTCGGTTTCAATAAGCGTGAGGATGACGGCGGTGTTGCCCCCTTTGCGCTGACTGCCGTTGATGGACAAAATTCGCATTGCACCTTCCAGAGTTGTTTAGGTCAGTATTTATCATATCATTGATGGGCCACCTTTACCGGTGCCCGCTGGGCTCCACGTGCACGTAGGCCCGGTCGACCTCTTCCAGGCCTTCCAACGCGTCAATGACCTTATCAGAAATGGTGTGCACCTCCTCCAGGGAGGCTTCCCCCGGGAGGTTGATGTGCAGGTCCACCAACAGCTTGGGGCCGACGTAGTCGCTCATCATGTGGTGCACGTTCTGGACGCCTTTCACACCTCTGGCGGTCTGGATGATCTTTTCTCTGAGGTCCGCATCGGCGCCGGCGCCCGTGAGATACTGCAGGTTTTCCCGGCCGGCTTCATAGGCGGATTTAAAGATCCATAAGGACACCAGGAAGCCGGCTGCCGGGTCCAGCAGGGGATGCAGCAGGCTTGACCCCAGGATGCCGATGAAAGCTGCCGCGGAGGCCAGCACGTCGCTGAGGTTATCCCTGGCTGCGGCGCGCAGCGAAGGGCTGTGTGTTGATTTCGCGATCTTCCGTATCACAAAAAACATGCCCGTCTTTACGCCGGCGCTGACCAGTAAAACAACCGAAGGCAGGTCGATTTGGATGGCGCTCCCACCGGCGATGAAGCGTTCAATCGAGCTGCGTAGGGCTTCATACCCGGCGATGCCCATGGTGGTGGCCACCACCAATCCAACCAGGGGCTCAAACCGGCTGTGCCCCTGGGGATGGGTCAGGTCTGGCGGTTTTAAGGATATGGATAGGCCGACTGCGACCGCGACCGAATAAATGACATCGGATACGGAATTGGCGGCATCGGCGTACAGGGCAACACTGCCTGTAAAATAGGCCACAAGCCCTTTGACGACGGCCAGCAGGATGTTCCCCGCCAGGGTGATGATCAGGGCGGTTTTTAAAGCCTGCGCCTTGGCCGGGTTGGGTTGGTGGTCACGAGTCCACTGCATCTGCGTTCCTTCTGTTGGATCAGCGGCCTAATTATCTTTCCGAACAACCGCTTTTGGCAAGGGCAGGCCATTCAGGCCGGTGATCAGGTTGTTGACGGCCAGGAGCGCGATCTGGTTGCGAGCAGTGCGGGTGGCGCTGCCGATATGGGGGGTGATCAGGGCGTTGGGCAGGCTGTAAAGTTCATGGGTGTGAGGGAGGGGTTCGGGATCGGTCACGTCCAGGGCCGCGTACCCGATCTGGCCGTTTTTAAGGGCGTTGACCAAGGCATTCGTGTCCACCACCGCGCCGCGGGCAGTGTTGATCAGCACGGCGTGCGGCTGCATCATCTCAAATTGGGCCGACCCGATCAGACCCTCACTTTCGTCGTTCAAGGGCAGGTGCAGGCTGACGAAGTCGGACTCTGCCAGCAGCTCCGGCAAAGAAGCGGGGGCGGCTCCCAGTTCGGTTTGGGCCTCGGGCGCCGGTGAGCGGTTGACGTACAACACGCGCATGTCAAACCCCCGGGCGCGCCGGGCGACGGCCTGGCCGATGCGGCCCATGCCGATGATCCCCAGGGTGGCCCCATGCACATCTTCACCCAGGAATTGGGTCAGCTGCCAGGACTTCCAATGCCCCTCACGGGCGTAATTGATGGCTTCCGGCAGGCGGCGCGCTGCCGCCAGGAGCAGGGCAAAGGCCAGGTCTGCGGTGGCATCCGTCAGCAGGTCGGGCGTGTGGCCGACCGGGATGTTCCGGGCGCGGGCGGCATCCAGGTCGATGTTGTCCACACCGACGGCCACCTGGCTGATCACTTTGAGGTTCTGGGCGTTCTCAATCACGGCCTTGTCGATGGGATCGGTCAGCAGGGTGATCAGGCCGTCCACAGTGCGGGTTTTTTCCAGCAGGACCTCATGGGGCGGCGGGGTGTCCTTGGGCCAGTATTCCGCCTGGCAAAAGGCGTCCAGTTTTTCTTCAGCTTCAGGCGTGAGTCGCCGGGTGACGAAGACTTTGTGGGGCATGGATCCTCCTTCATGGTTCTTGAGCTGGCTTTATCTTATTGTATCTGGTTTGGGGTGGGCAACCCCAAAATAGATCTGGCAGTTTTCAAATATTATGGTCGAAAAATCAAGAGATCTTCCCTGCTTAAGCTCGATTTATCATTGAAAAGTACAAGAGGGTGTTGAAAATCGGGTTATTAGAAGAGCTTTTCAAGAATTATTGCTGATGCTCCCTTTTAAAAAGATGCGGTAAGAAAAAAAAGGCTTGAACAAAGTTTGACTGCGTAGAATCTCCCCGCGGGGTGACTCTCTGGTGCATAACTTGGGCAAAATATGGTAAATGAATGATCTAGTTATAGTTATGAATTGATGATCATTGAAAAGGTCTTCCGATATTATTTTCTAATTTGGCAGCTTTCACCAGCAGTTTATTTTCAACTGCCTTTGTAACTATCTTGAGCAATAACCATGTTAGAATTCAGAGAGACGACTAGATATTTATTTAATGTTCGCTAATTATCGGTAGTTTTACCGGTGAAGGAGAATCAGCGATGGTTTCACGCCAAAGATATTCAATATTGGCCCTTTTTGTCTTTATTTTTTCCCTAGTTTTTCTCACTGGTATTCTATCTTCAACACAATCTGTCGCAGCTTCCAGTATTGACTCTCCAGCCATCCAGGTGGAGACTCTCAGCCCGGAAATTAACAAAAAATTCTTGCCTGTTAATATCCCCCCTGGCGGCGTTTCGCGGCTGACGATCTATTCCTATAACCCGAATGAATTTATGCTTCAGAATGTTCGCTGGACGGATACTATGCCGGCAGCGATCACCGTGGCAGATGACCCGCTGGTTGCCAGCGATTGTGATGGCAAAGTGACCGCCCTTCCGGGAAGTTCGACAATCTCGCTGACCGACGGGACGGTTCCGGCCAAGGAAAATGAAGTCAATGGTGAGTGTTATGTTGCTGTTAATGTGACCGCATTCTCCTCAGGGAATCACACGAACATTCTCCCCATTGGCGCTTTGAAGGGAGAATACATTCCCGCTCAAGGAGAGCCGATTACCCTGGAGAGCTCTAGCGCAGTGCAGGAGACTCTGAATGTCGCCCAGCTGGTCGACCCAACACTGGAAAAATGGTTTTCACCTGACCTGGCCTGGGAAAACCAGCGTTCTCGGCTGAGGATCACTATTCGAAATAATGATACACGCTATTCCCTGAACCAGGTGGGGTTAACTGACTCTTTGCCTTCAGGATTGGTGATCAACGATCCTGCCACCCCGACCACATCATCTGGTTGTGGTGAATCTGCAGTGCTGACCGCGAATTCCAGCGAAACAAATATCACAATTCAAGATGCCATAATTCCCCCCGCCACCATATGCACGATAGAGGTTTATGTGACCGCGGCCGTATCAGGCAGTTATACCAACGAAATACCCGCTGAAGCGCTGGATACCTATGAGGGTGTGACCAATCAATCCCCCCGGGAGGACACCCTGACAGTCAGGGGGGTGGAAATTACCAAGCAGTTCTCAGAAGCTTCCTTCCTGGCAGGTGAAGAACAGGCGGATCTGACCATCACCATCCGGAACCCACTGCCGCAGGCACTGACCGATGCCACCTTAGTGGATGATCTGACCGAAGAAGCGCTTGTGTTCATCCCCGGCACCCTTAATACAACCTGTGAAACTGGAGAGTCACCAGCAACCCTGACTTTGACTGAAAACGACCAGAAATTGACCTTGTCTGCAGGCACGATCCCGGCCGGAACAAACAACGGCGGCATTGTGACGCCCAATCAATGTACGATCACCGCCACGGTGACCGCGCCTGGCAATGCGGCCGGCGGGCTGGCAGAAAACCGGATCCCTGAAGGCGCATTGGATACAGATCAGGGCATTACAAATTCAAATCCGGCCTATGATAGCATTAACATTGAACCCCAAAGCATTGGTGTGGCGAAATCCTTCGACCCCCCACGTTTCGAGTTGGGGGAAACGACCACAGTTGTGGTCCAGCTTTCAAATCCCACCAGTATCCCGATCCCCGACGTGACCCTGAAAGATGATTTGCCAGCGGGATTAACCCCTCTCGATGATCCCGCGCAGATCGAAAATGATTGTGGTGGGTCCGTCAGTGTGGGTGCGACCTGGTTCACGCTCAGTAATGGGACGATCCCTGCCAATGGTTCTTGTACAGTCAAAGTCCCCGTGACCACCTCAGCGGGCGCTCCCTCGGGCGAATTGACCAATACCATCCCCGCGAGATCTATCACCGGCGCGGGGATCACCAACCTGTTAGGCGAATCAGAAGATGTTGATGTCTATCCGGAAGATTTAGGGGTGCGCGCTTCAAAAACCTTTGATGATGACGGCCGAAGGCAGCCCACCGGAACAGAAATCCGGATGACTTTACGCTTCACAGCCCCTGAGGATCAGTCCCTGACGGGAGTGGCCGTAGAAGATGTCCTTCCAAACGGCCTCACGATATCCACTTCTGCACCAAGCACCTCTGGATGTGGGGGCTCAAGTACCTTAACTGCAACCCCAAGGGAAGCAACCCTCACCCTGGGGGGTGGAGCGATCGCTGCCGGACAAACCTGCTCAATTAATGTGTATGTCACTGGCGCGCTGCCCGGGGACTACCTGAATGTGGTTGATCCTGATGATTTCACCAGCGAACAGGGGCAAACTTTTCCGAATCCGATTCAGGATACCTTGCGCTTATCCGACTACCGGATTGAAAAATCCTTCTCTCACACCAAGATCAACCGCGGTGGAAAGTCGATATTGACGATCAGGGTGATCAATGAAAACCCGCTGCCAATGGAAGCTCTCTGGGTGCGTGACCGCTTGGCTACCATGGGATCTGGTGAGTTCTTGATTGCAGCCGATCCCGCCCCCAGCACGACCTGTGGGGGGACGCTGAACGCCGAACCGGATTCGGGAACAATAGAACTGACTGGGGGTACTATCCCGGGGAAAAATGGGTCAACCAACGGCGCCTGTTTGATCTCGGTGACCGTTTATGCGACCCAAACCGCCAACACCAGCACCAACAGGATTGCGGATACGGACTCCACGGCTGTTTTGCAGGGAACAGACACACCTGTGCCGCCTCGCAGCACGGGCAGCGCCCAGATAACCGTGGTTGACATGAAATTGGATGTGGTGAAGAGCTTTGATCCCTCCTCCGTGTCTGGTGGTGGGATTTCGCGTATGAGCATCCTGCTGATCAATCCCAACGACGTTCCATTAAGTGAAATTGCCTTTACTGACACCATGCCGGAGGGGATGAAGCTCACCCAACCCTTTGAAATTGACACCAGCACTTGCGGGGGTGAAGTGGTGGTGGCCGGGGATCGAAAGAGTTTTGATTACAGCGGTGGGTACCTTGCAGCTGGCCGGCGCTGTACGATTTCATTGAACGCGACCATTCGCATCAACGGCAACCGGTTCAATACCATTCCAGTTGGCGCGGTCACGACCTTTATCGGTGTGACCAATAAGGATGAGGCCAGCTCAACCCTGACAAACCTGCCGGGTGTGAGTGTTAAAAAGTATTTTTCTCCCGATCGCATTCTGGCTGAGCCTGGCGAATACGCGCTGCTGACGATTACATTGACCAATACCAGCAACGCGCCGGTTGAAAATATGGGTTTGCTGGATACCTTCCCGGATGGGCTGCTGGTGGCCGATGTTGACGGCGTTTCCGCAAGCAATTCCTGCGGCGGCTCGCTGACAGCCCCTCCTGGTGAAAGCAGTATCGAACTATCCGGCGGCGCATTGGCCGGCCTGAATGACCCGGATGATGACCGTCCGGAGGAGTGTGAATTGGTCGTCCCAGTGTATGGCACGGCGATCAAGTCTTACCGCAATGTGATTGCCAAGGGTGCGGTAACAGCGCAAGACCCGAACGTCACCAACCCTTATCCGGCGGAGGATACCCTGGTTGTTTATGGGACCCCGGATATGCAAATTGTCAAATCAGTGACAAGCACAGGGCCCTACGTTGAAGAAGGGGATATTACCTACGACATCACCGTCACAAATACGGGCGATATCACGCTGGATAACGTTCAGGTGACGGACGCCGGCGTGGGCGCTGTACTGGGAAGCTGTACCCCGGTTTTAGGATCCAGCCTGGCGCCGGGCGCGTCCATGGTTTGTGAGGCGGCGCATACTGTGACGGCTGAAGATTTTGATAAGGATGAATATGCCAATACCGCGATTGCGACAAGCGACCAAACGGACCCCGTAAGTGACGATGAAGTCGTGCCGCTGGAGGGCGATCCGGCGATGTCGATCAAGAAAACGGTGACTTCCCTGGGGCCATATGAGGTTGGAAGTTTCATTGATTACTTGATAACTGTGCGCAATATCGGGGAGGAAAACCTGACGGGTTTATCAGTGAGTGAAATCACGCCTGATGTGAATTTGGGGTCCTGTGTACTGCAGGGACAGGACGATCCTGTGAGCCTGCCGATCACCCTGAAGCCAGGTGAGACCCTTGAGTGTGCCGCTTCGTACCAGGTGACCCAACCTGACGTGGATGCTGGGAGCTTCACCAATACAGCCCAGGCGGATTGCGATCAATTGGATCCCCAAGAAGATTCGGTCAGCACGAATATTTTCCGCAGCCCCGCTATGGCGGTGTATAAGTTTGAAACCTCCTCAGGGACCTATGAAGTTGGCGACCGGATCTCATTTGACATTGTCGCTCAGAACACCGGCAGTACGACCCTCACGAATGTGCAGGTGACGGATACTGGAACAGAACTGCCCCTGGGTGTTTGTACCCTGAATGAAGATCCCACTCCGGTCACGCTGCCGGCAGCCCTGCAGGTGGGGGATATCCTGTATTGTAAAGCTTATCATGATGTTTCCCAGCCAGATATTGACGCCGGTTTGTACGAGAATACGGCTGTGGTTGCCAGCGCAGAAACTGATCCTCAATCTGGCAGCGCTGAAGTTGAACTGCTGCAGTTGCCATTTATTGATGTGATTAAGTCCGGAATTGTGCACCCTGATGTGGTTGAGCCTGATGGGGTGGTCAATGCAGGCGACAGGATCACATACGAATTTACGATTAAAAACACGGGCAATGTGACTCTCAGCAGCATTGGATTGACAGATCTCGTAGGGGGCGTGGAGATCCTGGGCAGTGCGATTGACAGCTTATCGCCGAATGAAGCGGATAGCACGAGTTTCACTGGACAGTACACGCTTAAACAGGCAGATATTGACGCTGGAACTTTTACCAACACGGTTGAGGTGACCGCATTGGATACCAATGGCAGATCAGTCTCCGATGCGGACAGTGATACTCAGAATTTTTCGGCCTCCCCGGGTATTATGTTGGAAAAAACAGGCCAGGTGGACCAAACGATTATTCCCCCGGATGATCGTCCTGATGTTGGCGATAGAATTGACTATACCTTCACGGTGACCAACACGGGGAATGTAACGCTTGACAACTTTGTGTTTGATGATGATGTGGAAGCGGTGACCTTTTCAGGGTCGATCAATTCCCTCCCACCCGGGGAATCGGATTCGATTACGGGAAGCTATCTCCTCACCAAGGAGGATTTGAACGCTGGAAGCTTCACTAACACGGCAAGTGTTACAGCGAACACGCCAGATGACAGTGAGATCACCGATCATGATGGTGACACACAGGTTCTGCAACCGGATCCGTCAATCCTGTTGACCAAAACAGGTGTGGTCAATGATGGGGTGGTTGACCCGCCCGGTGTGATCAACCCGGGAGATTTGATCGAATATCAGTTCAAAGTGGAGAACACAGGCAACGTCACGCTGAGGGATATTTCTATCACCGATGACGTTGGCAGTGTCACCTTGGAAAACAACCTGATCTCAGAACTTGATCCAGGCGCATCCGATTCAACCACGATCACGGGGACATACGAAATCACTCAGGAGGATATCGATGCAGGAAGCTTTACCAACACGGCTGAAGTGTTCGGCACGGATGTCAACGATACTCAGGTTTCAGACCCGGATACGTATGAACAAACCTTAACGCCTACTCCCGAACTATCCCTGGAGAAGCGCGGGACGGTACAGGCTGATGTGGTCTTGCCGGAGGGAGAGGTTAATGTTGGCGACCAGATCACATACGACTTTACAATTACCAACACAGGCAATGTGACCCTGTCTGAGATCGACATCACGGATGAGAACTCGGCAGTTGATCTAACAGGGGCCGCGCTCTCATCGCTTGCGCCAGGCCAGTCCGACTCCTCGTTCAGTGGGGTGTACACCCTTACCCAGGAGGATATCGATGCCGGAAAGTTCATCAATACCGCCACTGTGTCAGGGAGCATGCCAAACGAGGACGAGGTGACAGGCGAGGGTGAGGATGAGCAGAACTTTGAGCCAGTCCCTGGCATCCAATTAGTCAAGACCAGCAGCCTGATCCAGGACGAGGTTTTACCAGATGATGAGATGAATGCTGGGGATCAGATTCAATATTCCTTTGAGATCACAAACACCGGCAATGTCACGCTTGATGATATTTTAGTCACTGACTCCAATCCGGAGGTGACCCTTTCTGGCTGCGAGATCGATTCACTGTCTCCAGGAGATGTTGATGAGGAGTCCTGCAGCGGGATTTATGTGGTCACCCAGGCGGATATTGACTCGGGCAAGGTGATGAACCAGGCAGCGGTCCTGGCCAGCGATCCCTTTGAGACGGAGGTTGGGGATGAGGCAGATAATGAAACCAGCCTGGTTCAATCGGGCTTACTGGGCGTGGCAAAAACGCTCAAAGAGAAACCAGTGCAGATTGACCCCGGCATCTGGCGGGTGATATTTGAGATCAATGTTGCCAACCTGGGTAACGTCACGCTGCATGACCTGCAAGTGATTGATGATCTTTCACAAGTATTCAAGCCGCCCAATTCATTTATGTTGATAGAAATCACCAGCGAGGATTTTGATTTGAACAACTCAGGATATGATGGCCTCCCCGAACCAGAAGGTGACCCCAAACTGCTGAGGGATGGGATCAACGGCCTGGAGGTAGGTGTGTCAGGCAAAATCGAAATTCACCTGGATGTGCTGCCGGTGAATGGCGGACCTTTTGAAAACACGGCATATGCGTCTGCCCTGGATCCTGAAGATCAACTTGTGGAAGATCTCTCCCAAAGCGGAATGGATCCCGATCCTGACGAGGATGGTGACCCGAAAAATAACGAGGATCCCACCCCCGTGGATTTTGGTGAGGACTTGTTTAAACTCCCCTTAGGCATCAAGCGATTTGATAACGCTGGACAGCCAATGCTTGAATGGTCGGTCACCTGGATCAACCATCAGAATATTGTACCGATCAAGGCGCGCATGTCAGACCCTATCCCGGAAGGAACGGTGTTTGTCAATAATGGCGAGGCCAGCGGATATCCTTTACCCTCAAAGAAATTACCAGCGGGGAGTACGGCGAGCGGCGTTCAATGTCAATTAGAAGAGAAAACTGATCATCCAGAAACGGTTACAGATTACTGCTATTTTGAGGGCCCATCGACTGAATACCCGCGAGGACGGATTGTTTGGGAAGGGATCCTGGGTGCTGACCTCGATCAGGTAACCCCCGAAACAGCTGAAAATGAGATCCAAATCAGCTATGCCACACGTGTAAGTTCCAACGTGAAGGAGGTTAATAATCAGGCGCATTTGGATTGGGATCAGGATGGTGATGGCGAGATCGAAACAACGGAACAAGAGACCATCTCGGTTTCCAGCAAATGGTATGTGGAATCGCTTCCTGAAACCGGGTTTACACCGAATCAGACAGCCAATATTTCCCCACAGCCAGAAGAAAAAGACTATCAGAAAAGCGGGATGAGCCTGGTAATTCCCAAACTCAGCTTGCAAGTTGAGATCCTGACGGTTCCATTTGCGGATGGCGCCTGGGATGTTACCTGGTTAGGCGCACAGGCTGGTTATCTTGAGGGTTCTGCTTATCCAACCTGGGCCGGGAATACCATCCTCACGGCGCACGCTTCCACACCGATAAATACAAAGGGGATATTCTCGGAGATCCACACGCTCTCTTATGGTGATAATATCCACATTCGGGCTCATGGGATGACCTATACTTACGAGGTGCGGAGCCAATCCTTGATTCGGGCAGGTGATTTACAGGCTGCTTTCAGAGAAGAAGATTACGACTGGGTGACCCTGCTAACTTGCGAAGGCTATGATCCAGACTTTGACCGGTTCACATTCCGAAGGATTGTCAGGGCCGTCCTTGTTGCGGTTGAATAGGTGTTTGATTGAAAAAAAGAGCGGCCGTGTCCTTGCACGGCCTGATTTGCTTTAACGTATATTAAGTGATCAAATCATGGCCAATTCTCTTAAAGGAATAAGCTGGTCGCTAATATTTTATTAAAGTCGCTATTGTGACATCAGGGCAAATGCAAAGTTAGCGGTATTGAAAAAAACGGGCTCCCCGCAACGTCCTCGTTGCGGGGAAATGAGTAAGGAAGGGGTACATATTCATTCAATAGAGAAATTTGCATGTAAAAGGGCGTTTTTTCGCCGACGGGGACGTCGGCGAGAGCGGAAAGTTGGGAAGAGATGCCTTCAATCACCCTTCGGATAAAAAGAATTTCAATCATAACTTTTCGTGGGGATCTTGCGATTACCCTGATTGTGACATCAGGGCAAATGCAAAGTTAGCGGTATTGAAAAAAACGGGCTCCCCGCAACGTCCTCGTTGCGGGGAAATGAGTAAGGAAGGGGTACATATTCATTCAATAGAGAAATTTGCATGTAAAAGGGCGTTTTTTCGCCGACGGGGACGTCGGCGAGAGCGGAAAGTTGGGAAGAGATGCCTTCAATCACCCTTCGGATAAAAAGAATTTCAATCATAACTTTTCGTGGGGATCTTGCGATTGCCCTGATTGTGACATTGTTCACATTGACAAAATCAAGCCTTGCAGATACGATATGCAAGGCGCTGATCTGAGGGTTACTGCAGAATGGTTTGGTTTTTTTACGGTCCTGTTGAGTCTTTTAGGTTTTCCCTTGGATCAGAGTACTGTTATGAACAGTGATAAGAGAAAATCAAAACAGTTTAAAATAAGCTTCCTGAGGGTGATCTTGTTCTTCGGCCTGACGCTCTCTCTGGCATTGATTCCACAGTCTGCGCCGGTTTCTGCCCAGGAAAATGCGGTCAATCTCTACATGTTTTGGGGGGAGGGCTGTCCGCACTGTGCAGCCGCCAAACCGGTTCTTGAGGGTATGGCTGCGGGCAATCCCCAGGTCTCGTATTTTGATTTTGAAGTTTATGATCATGAAGAAAATATCGATCTCTTTTTTGCCTTTGGCAATGCCTATCAACTTGAGCCCAAATATGTTCCCACCATCTTTGTCGGGGCACGCTATTGGGAAGGATATTCAGAGGCGATTGGGCAGGAAATCCAGGCCTATATAAATCAATGCCTGCAAGAGGGATGCGATGATCCAGGAAGGGCTGTCCTCCAGGAACTGCGTCCAGATTTAATCCAGCCTTCAGGGGACCCCACACCACCACAGGACGCGCCGACGCCAACCCCCACGGGAGATCCCGAGGAGACTGCGATCCTGGAACCCACCCAGACGCCCGCTGCGGCGCCGAATGGGGACAATGGGAATTCGGACGGAAAATCAATCTCGCTGCCCTTCTTTGGCACGATTGACCTTTCGGAGCGTTCACTGCTGATCAGCACACTCTTGATTGCCTTCGTTGATGGTTTCAACCCCTGTTCGATCTGGGTCCTTTCAATGCTGCTGGCGATCACCCTCAATACCCGTTCGCGCAAAAAGGTGATGATCATCGGCCTGGTGTTCATCTTTGTCACCGGATTGGTTTACGCCTTGTTCATCGGTGGGTTGTTCACCGTATTAAGAATTGTCAGCTTCATGGGATGGATCCAGGTGATCGTCTCGATCGTGGCCTTATTCTTTGGGCTGATCAACATCAAAGATTATTTTTGGTACAAAGAAGGCCTCTCCTTTACGATTAGCGATGAGAAGAAGCCGGGTATCTATAAGCGGATCCGGCGCGTTCTGAATGCAGACGAATCCATCTGGATGTTGATTGGCAGCACGATTGTCCTGGCAGCTGGCGTTTCCCTGGTGGAGTTTTCCTGTACGGCAGGATTCCCGGTTTTATGGACGAATCTGCTGGCCGCCCAGGATGTGACACCGCTTGCATTTTTAGGATTTTTATTGGTGTATATGATCGTGTACCAGATTGATGAGTTGGGGATTTTCCTGGTTTCGGTGTTCACGCTGCGAAAAACAAAATTGGAAGAGAAGCACGGCCGCATCCTGAAGCTGCTGGGCGGTATGCTCATGCTGACCCTGGCAGCGGTGATGCTGATCGATCCGGCGATCATGAACAACCTGACCAATGCCCTGGTCATTTTCGGGATCGCCTTTGGGTTGACGGGGCTGATATTGCTGGTCCACAGGGTGGTACTGCCGAAATTGAACATCCGGGTTGGGTCAGAGGAATGATTCCAATTTCTCAAAGTCGGGCTTTCGTTCGCAAGAAGCCCCATCCTGCCAAAACAGCGGCAGTCATCTAATTCCCAAATTTTTCAATCTAAATAGAAAAACGCCTCGATGTTGTTTGCAAGGTCGCTGCCGTTCTCTCCAGAAAACCTCCTTACAGCGGCAATATTAAACAAGGTTGTCTGATGCCCGGATCGTCTTCCCTGCTGGCCAGCGTTGACTTGGTCAGTCGTTGGAACCCGGAAAGCTGTTCTGCCGTCGATGAGGACGAAGGCCTGCATTACTTCAACCCCAAGCCGAGATCTACGGCAATTGCTTGCAATTAAGCCCCAAAATCTACTATAACAGTAGAAAGAGGAGCTTTTATATGATCGTTCAAACATCCAACCTAAAATCGAGAGTTCGAGACATCCTCCCAGATGTTGAGATCCAGTCCATCGAGGTGCACCAGGAAGGCCTGGTGAATGATGTGGTTATTGTGAACGGAGCCTGGGTCATTCGATTCACAAAGACAGAATTTGCCAGGGAATTAATGGATATCGAATGCCAGCTGCTGAACTTCCTGGAACCCCTGCTGCCCCTGCCCATCCCCAAACCCGAGAAAATTGACCAGGATGTGCTGGTTTACCCGCATCTTAAAGGCCGAGAATTCCTCAGGGAAATTTGGGCCGGGGCTTCTCCCGAGCAGCAGCAAGACCTGGCCGATCAGTTGGGCCGCTTCCTGCATACATTACACACAACCCCGACGGGTGAGCTTTCCTGGGAGATCCCGCACACCTTAGCCCCGGTCACCCATGACACCTGGGTGGATATTTATGAGCGATTGCTGGTCAAAGTCCAGCCATTACTGCTGCCGTACCAGGTGGAATGGATGGAAGCTTTGTTTGACCAGGCCCTGAAAGTCTCTGATTTTTTTGACTTTGAGCCGGTCTTGGTTCACGGCGATCTGGCCCCTTATCATATCCTCTATTCTCAAGAGGCGGGCCGTTTGAGCGCAGTGATTGATTTTGGAACCGCCGGGCTAGGCGACCCGGCATCTGATCTGGGAAACCTGATCAGCAGCTATGGGGAGACTCTGGTGAGCAGGATCGAAAAAACTTATCCTGACTTCTGCAATCTTTTACCCCGGGCGCGGTTTTACGCCCAGGCGATTGAATTACAATGGGTTCTCTTGGGGGTGGAATCTGGCGAGGATTACTGGTTCACCGCCCACCTGGGCGGCGCGAGAGATATTGGGCCGGCTGCGCCAGTCATTGAACGCAAACCTGGCGCCAAGCCTCAAAAAGGATGACCAAAAATCTCGTTCTCAGGAAGCAATCTGTTTCATGAAATCCATTAACTGGTGTGACCATTCCCTTCCCTCGAGGACCACATCGGTATGGTCCTCTTGGGGTTCTGTCTGGATATAGACGAATCCCCCGCCGCCTTCCAGGCGAAGGCAACATTTGGCTTCTTCTGTTATTTCCAAACCATAATCTTCTCCGAAAAATTGTTTTGCCTGCGAGATGATCTTTTCAGAGGAATGGTCAGATTTTGTCTCCAATGAAATTTGTGCCATCGTAAACTCCTTATGCTTTCTTCTTCGCTGACTCTGAGCATACCGGCCATTTTGACGCCAGGTTTGATTGGCTGGCTTTGGCTAAGGTTGCGAGCTGGTTTGAGCTGCTTGGAATGCGTTTGGGTGCGGATCAGCCGGAGCGAGCCTTTTTGATCAGGGATTGCTTCAGATCCCAAAGCTTCTGCGACAGTGAGACGTGGTAGATGTGGGGGTTCATCAGGCGTCGAACACCCGGGTCCAGGGCTTCAATATCTTTGTCGCGTGTCTTTCGCATTTCATCGAAGGTGGGACGCGCAGCGATCATTTCTCCATCTTTAATCACGGGCGCCAGTAATTTTTCTGCGTGCGAGATCTCCGCTTGGTTCAGGGTGCGGCGTTTCCTTTCCATCGTGGGGTGTCTTAAGGTCAGCGGCCGTTGGGAAGGAATGTCTTCATCCTGGAGACTGATCAGGTCAGCAGTGGCTTTGCCGCGTGCATCATAGATCCGCCAGACGCGTTTATTGCCGGGATTGAGAATTTTATCGACGTTTTCGGAGATTTTGAGGGTGGGGGTCCACCGGCCATCTTCACAGATGGCCACCAATTTATAAACGCCATCCAGGGCGGCGTCGCCGCCTGATGTGATCAGCTTGGTGCCCACACCATAGACCAGCCGTTTGATCAGGCTGTCAGGTTCGACGCCGTAGCGCTCGGCCTCTTCCTGGACCTGGGTGATGATCTGCCAGATCACGAGCTCGTCCAGATCGTTGGAGAGGACAATTGAAACATCCGGGAAACCGGCATCATTGAGCATCTTGGCGGCTTTGATGCTCAGGTGGGCCAGGTCGCCCGAGTCCAGGCGGATGCCAACGGGTTGATGGCCCTGGCGTTTAAGCTTTTCAAAGACCCGGATGGCATTCGGCACGCCCGATTCAAGGGTGTCGATGGTGTCGACTAACAGCAGGCAGTCATCGGGGTACACATCGGCGTAAGCCTGGAAGGCGGCCAATTCCCCTTCCCCCAGGCCCATGAAAACCTGGACCATGCTGTGGGCGTGGGTGCCCTTGGGCGGGAACCCATAGATGTGCGATGCCCCCACGTTAGAAGAAAAGTCCGCACCGCCGATCAAAGCTGCCCGTGCGCCCGGGATGGCGCCAAGACCCTGTGCCCGGCGGAGGCCAAACTCCAACAGCAGCTGACCGCGGCCGGCCTGTTTGATACGCGCCGCCTTGGTGGCGATCAGGATCTGGTAGTTCACCAGGTTCAGCAATCCCGTTTCAATGATCTGTCCAACCGCCAGGGGGCCTTCCACCACGTGGATGGGCACATTGGGATGGATCACGCGACCTTCGGGCATGGCATACAGGTTGATGGCCCTGGCGGAGAAATCGTTCTGGAGCCAGTCTAAAAAGTCATCAGCAAAGAGCTGCCCGCCATTGCTGCTTTGATGTCCCCGCAGGTAATTGATCTCGTCCTCACCGAAGACGGCTTCATCCAGCCAATCGAGGAGGGTATCGAGACCGGCATTGATGCAGTATCCAGCTTTATGAACGCCATAATCTGGGGTGCTGCGAAAGAAATGGTCAAATTGGGCTTGTTTTTCGTGCAGGCCCATCCTGAAATAGAGCTGGGCCATGGTTAACTGGTACTGATCCGTGAGCAGCGCGCCGGTAGCCGTGTTCAGTTGGTTGGGTTTCATAAGTCTTCCTTGGTATAAAAATCAGATTTAATGTGTCTCTACTCGAATACCGCTTTCCAATAAGCGCCTGACAGAGCAGGCTTTGGCGACCTGGTGAAGGCGTTTGAGCTGGTTTTCATCCAAATCACCCTCAAAATCCACGCTTTCCCGGATGATCTCTTCATATTCATTTTCTGCATCGCAATCATCGCAGTCTTCAGCGAAAACACGATCGTACCGGGCATCCACAGTGATGCCTTTCAGCGGGATAGCATGGTTTCGGGCGTAGGAATTGACCACAATGGCAGTGCAAGATCCTACGCTGGCCAGCAGCATGCCGTAGGGGGTCAGTTCATGCAGGTGGACGATGTTTTCCACCTGATCAGACTCTTCATCATGGGGGTCGGCAACTTTAAATTCGGTCCGGAAGCTTCGGTCCTGGTAGACAACCACGCGCTCTGACATCTCATTCCTTTCATCTAGTGCTTTACATCACAGGTTAATTATAGGAGATCGAGGGAGAGAACCACAACATTTTAACCTTCAGGGGCTCCCGAAAATGTGGATCAGACCGTTCGCCGATCCAATGGCGATGAGACTCCCGCCTGGAGAAAGCGTCAGATCCACTGGTCGATCCAGGCTGGGCGGCAGAGGCAGCGTGTGCAGCAGTGTGGGCTGCTGGCGTGGGTTGATCTCATAAAAACTGAGCGTCTGCTTGGCGGCAGCAAGAAGTACATGGCTTCCGGGCAGAAAAGCAACCCGGTAAACCTCATCCTCGGCGGCGGTTGAAATGGGTATCGATTGAGGCTGCCAGCCGGAGGGCGCTTTGCTTAAAAGCCACAGGGAGCTTCCGCCGCCGGCCAGCAGCTCTCCGTCCCCGGTCAGGGCGATATCTTCAATGAGGTCGCCTGGCCCCGCGGAAAAGATGGGGGTGATGTCCTCTTCATCTTCCACCAGGATGTTTTTACCGGCCGCAATAAACAGGTCTTGTGTCTCGGCAGATCTGCCCAAAGCGGATACTGGATGCGGGTTATCTTCCATGGGAACGATCAGCTCCGTCCGGTAGCGGCCCTTAAAATTCCAATGATTGAGTGTGCAATCCTGGCTGGTGGAGGTTAATTGCGTCCCGTCTGGGGAAAAAGCCAGGGCTGTCACCGGCCCAGCGTGGCCCGGGCCGAGGTCAAAGCGATTTCCAGCTTGCAGATTGAAGACTCGCAGCGCGCCATCTGCCAATCCGGCGGCAAGCCATTCACCCCCAGGCGAAAATGCCAGGCTGTGGGCGCTGCCCTCCAGGATTCCAAGCATTTCTCCGGTGCGGGTGTCGAACATTCTGATCCAGCCGTCACTGAAACCCGCCGCCAGCAGGCTGCCATCGGGCGAAAAAGCCAGAGCATAGAACAGCGAGGGGTGCTGTTTGAAAGTGCTGAGAAGTTCGCCATCCAGCAAATCTCGCTTCTCGAAAACCCCGTCCGGCCGCAGGCCAAGGACAAACCGATAGGCCAGCGAGAACATTGCTTTCGTATAGCCTGTTTCCACAGACCAGATCAGCTCTCCCGAACGGGTTGTGCGCAGTTCAGTCTGGTTGGCGCTGAGTGAAATGAGCATCCGCTGATCATCAGGGGTGATCGCGATCAGGCGACCCGGGGTTTCCATCTCGGGTGGCTCGTCTGGGCAGGGCAATGATCCGCCGCCTGACTCGTTAGCGCAGGTATTGGGGTCTGCTTCACAGGGGTCTCCGGCCTCCCGGGCATCAATTTCCAACTGAAAGGCAAGCGTGTTGTGAACGAGATCCCAGTGGGTGATGGCGCCGCCCTGGTCGAGCAGCAGAAAATCGCCCTCCACCGCCGGGACGATGGCTGCGGGGGGCGTGGTTTGGCCTCCGGGCAAGGGCTCGCGAAGTGCATTGGGGAGCGGTAGGGTCCGAAAATCACCTGGAAGCGCCAGGGAATGGAGGATCAGGTTGTCTGCGGTGACCACACCCACAACCCCAACGTCCGGGTTGGCGAAGCTCGCCTGGCTGGCGTTGATGGAAAACGAGGCGGTGGGCTTCCAGGCATCCGTCTCCCATTGGTTGATGTCAATTTGATCCCTGGATTCGCTCAACAAGGTTAGGGCATCGCTTTCAGGGGAGAAAAACAGGGCCTGTGAAGCCTCCCCAGGCTTTGGAAGAGTGGAAATTTTGAGTTCATTCTCTTTTGTAAATGTGTCCTGGCTGAAGATCATGATCTGTTCGTCCCCTGCCATTACAGCCAGCAGTTGATTGTCTGGGGAGAAAGCGATGGCCCTCACAGGTTGTTCGCTTCGCAAGAGCGTATAAAACCGGAAATCAAAGCTGTCATAAATAAAGGCGCCCAGAGCGGTCCCTACTGCGAGAAGGTTGCCGTCCCCTGATAGGGCGAATTCATGTGCCGCGCCATTTCCCCAAACAGCAAGCTGCTCCAGCTGGCTCAACCTGCCGGATGTGAGGGGCGGCAGTCCCAGGGGAAGGGGGGTCAGGGAAAGTTTGGGGGTTAAGGTTTTTGTTATGATTTTCGTCGGCGCGGCGGCTGGGGTTGATTCAGGTCCAGGAGTCCGGGATGGCAGGGGGGAGGCGGTACTGGAGGGCCGTTGGCGTGTGGCTGTGCCTGTGGCTAAATCCAGGGTCGGGGGCGGACCCTGGCAGGCCGACAGCATGAGGATGATCAGCAGCAGCCAATGGATGCTGGATAAGGCACGTTTTTGATGGCGGTTCACGGTTCTGCGCCCTCCATCGCGACCATTACCGGCTCAGTGTTGTCATGGGTGCAGGTTGATCCATCAGGAAAGGTGACCTGTGTGTGATGGCCCTCTTTACGGATGGACAGCCCCTGCCAGTCCACTTTAAGCGGCCAGGGAAATGGGTTCTCTCCCCACAATGCAATTTGGGTGGGAGTCAGAATGCGGATCCCAGCGATGGCAAGACACAACCTCAGGGGGGCCAAACCTGCGATGGTGTTTGGTTTTCCGAGGGGCTGGCCGTCCTTGACCCGGAAATGGGGGTAGAAGCCGTGATAGTCTCGCAGGCCCTGGGTAATGGAGGTCATTAAATTGGTGAAGAGTTCTTTTGCGGTTTCACTGCGGCCTCGCCAGGCCAAGCCCTCAATGATCAGGGTGTTCCAGAGGACGTTGACCGCAACCTCCAGGCCCTTGGGAAGATCTTTCTCAAGGGGATCGACCTCAGGAAGGCCCCAGCGCCGGCTGGGGTGCTGGCTATCGAGTGGGCCGCGCAGAAGGGCTTTCAACTGGCAGTCGGGCAGGTCTTCGGCCCAGATCGCGGCCAGGCAGGTGATATCATGGTGGATAAATCCAGCGGTTTCCAGGATGATTTTGTCCCCAGCCCGCAAACCTTCAATCGCGATGGATCTCAATTCGCTGAACAGGGTCTGGGTGGTCAGATGCGACCTTCCGCCAATCCAGCGTATATCAGGCGGTTTGAAAACCTCAATGCTGTCTGCACCGGAATCATCCCGGCCTTTGAGGGTCACATGACACACACGCGTGTTTTCATCCTTGGATTGTAACTGGCACACTAACCTTTGTGGGGAGCTGAACTGCCGGTCAAGCGTGAATCTGTCCGGGGATTTGGCATTCAGCAGGCGCTCACTCGGGAGGGTGAGCTTCGATTGGACATCCCGGTAAAGAAAGGCTTGGTGCGTTTCGTTCCAAAAGGCGCCCAATTCTGTCCCTAATGCCCTCAGCAGGCTTCCGTAGCGCTTGAGTGAGACCAGATCATTTAATATTTCCGCCATTTTCTTAAGTGAGCGGACCTCCCGCAAGAGCATGGCCAGCAAGGCTGGGCTTTCAGCATATTGAAAATCCAGGCCCTGCCCGGTCTTCTCCCAGGCGTCAAAGGGAAAAAGGCCAGAGGAAAGCTGGCATTGGTCCGGGTTTTGCCAGGCAAAGGGCCGCAGGTTTTGCATCTCCAGGTCGGTGAACAGCCAGGCATGGGTTATCCGGCATAGGTCGGGATACACCATTCTCAGAAAGGCTGGATCGCGGTTGGTCTCAAAGATCTCCAGGCAGAGCGCCGCCAGAAGGGGCGGTTCAAGAAAAGGTTTGATAAAAGGGGACGCGTTTCGCTGAGAAAGAAGCTGCCCATTTTTCTGAAGACGGTTGAGTGCTTTTCTGATCCATAAAGCCATTAAGTCCGCCCTTTGGGGCAGCAGCACCTGGGCCAGGTGAGCCAGTTCGAGGGTTGTCAGGTCGTCCTGCGCCAACAGGGTTTGAGGGTTAAGGGCAGGTTGGTCCGGATGCCGGGTTCTGACGACAGCAGGTGTGGATTCATCCGGGGGATGAAAAATGAAGTGCATGTGAGCATTGACCTGGGCCAGGTGAAAGGCGGCATCCCAATCGGGATTCCCCGTTTGAACCTCGAGGGTCTGCCGGGCGTGCACCATCTGTTTATGCTGCTGGATGGGATGCCATGGTCGGGTGACCAACCTCCGGGCAGCGGCAAAAGACTCGGCCTGGCTGTGCCTGGCAGCCAGCGCCCAGGCGGCGGTTTGAAAATCGCCGGGGGAAAGTTTAATGGGCAGCGATAAGCCTGGAAAAGACGAATTCCCGGCGGTGGGGCCGGCTGTCATGAACAACACCGGGGAGAGATTGCCCGATTGTGCGGAGATGACATGATGGACGCCAATTTTCTCTGCATGGGCGGGTTTGCCCTTTCCCAAGGGAAGCAGATGAAAAACCAGCGCAAGCTGAAAATCAAGCGCCGCTTGGCCTTGATTTTCCAGGAAGATATTCCCCAGGAGGGCATAGGTTTCTGTTAAGAGGGCGGAAAATGAAACTTTCAAGCCATGGGACAAGATGAAGGTGATCCTACAAAACCCGGGTGAATAATGGGTGACCGTTGGCGGTTGGTGATAATTGTCCCCAACCATCAGGCTCTGGTTGTCGCTGAGGAGGTCAGGGAAGACCTGGACAAGGCGGGCCCTCAACCCGTAGGTGGTGGCGAGATGAAATGGATGCTGTCCTGATGGGTTGAGGACCAATGACCAGACCTGGTCATCAACTGGTTCGGTATCAGACCAGCTGTTGGAAGCCAGGATGAAGGCTTTGGGGCTGTTTTTATCAAAGGTGATCATCCTATTCATGGTTTCATTTTACCAAGAATACGAGAGGCTCTTTTTCGAAGGTTGATCGGGATCAAGTTGACCCATTGGATATCGAAATCTAGATATACCCTCAGGCGCCTGTTTCGGAAGAGGAAATTATCGATCAATGGGAAACGCAGGTTTTACGCATGATGATCTTCGTGTAAGAAGTTGGGCGGCCTTCCAACAATGAATCCAGACGACAAACGATTGGGCCAGAGACACCTCACCTGGACAAGCCAGGAGCAAAAAGCTGAAAGTTTCCACTCCGCTTCGCTTCTGCCCCCTCCGCTTTGCTCCGGGGGTTCTGCTTCGTTTCAGAAAAAAGACCGGCGGGAACGCATGAAAATTAGAATGGATAATTGATAATCAATTTGGCGACATTTCGGTTGAGAACTAGGCCGGAAATGCTTGTTTTTTGGATACGCATTTAAGGGTAAGGAACGAAAGGCGACGCTCGAAGCATGTAAGGCTGATGACGAGCGCCGCCCCTACCGTACCCTCAGGAGGAAGAATAGTGAACTTGAAATAAACCTGATTTCATTCAGGACAGCTGAGGATGCTATCCAATGATTGGAAGTCATTCCCGTTTGCGAATAAAACCATAGGGATAGGGCTGCTGCGGTGCACTCACCTCATTCAACCTGGCCATTTGTTCATCGCTCAATTCAATCTCGGCTGCGCCTAGATTGTCATTAAGGTGATTCATTTTGCTGACACCCACAATGGGCGTTGTGACGCCGGGACGCTGCATGAGCCAGCGCAGAGAGATCTGAGCCACGCTGCGGCCCAGCTCGCCGGCAATCTCACGCAGCACATCCAATATCCGCCAGGTACGTTCGGTAGCGTAAGCATCCCAGGATTCAGACCAGCCCTGTTCGCTGGCCTGCTTAACCCGGGTATCTTCGGGCGGCGCTGCCATATCCCGACGGTATTTGCCTGAAAGCCAGCCCCCGCGTAAGGGGCTCCAGATCATGGTGGCCAACCCCTCATTCTGGCATAAGGGCAGTAATTCCCACTCCAGCTCGCGGTCAAGTAGGTTATAGAGCGGTTGCAGGCTGACAAAAGCCTCCCAACCGTGCTGCCGGCTGAGATCAATCGCTTTCTGCAGCTGCCACCCGGAAAAATTGCTGGCGCCGATATAGCGGACTTTTCCGGCTAAGACCAGTTGATTCAATGTGCTCAGAGTCTCCTCAAGCGGGGTTGCGCTGTCCCACATATGAACCTGGTACAGATCAATGTAATCCAGCCCCAATCTTGTCAGGCTGGCATCCACCGCGCTCAGAATGTGCTTGCGGCTCAACCCTACGTTGTTGGGGTCATCGCCCATTGCCCCCCTGACTTTCGTAGCGATCACCATTTCATGGCGTGGTTTGTCCTTAAGCCATTCCCCCAGGATTGTCTCCGAGACGCCGCGACCATAGACATCGGCGGTGTCAAAAAAATTGCCGCCCTGCTCATAAAAAGTGTCCATCATTTGGAAGGAGATGTCTTTACTGGACTCCCTTCCAAAGGTCATACATCCCAGGCAAAGTTCGCTGACCTTAAGTCCTGTGGCGCCGAAAAAGATGTGTTTCATTGGTGGCCTCCTGTCTAGTTTTCTTTAATTTTATGTGGATCCATTACAAAAATCAAATCTCGTCTCGAGATCCATTTTCAGTGCGATTGCAAATTAAGAGGTAATGAAAAAAATTGGCTTCCCGCAAAGGGGACGTTGCGGGGAAATGCGTAAGGAAGGCGTAAATTTTATTTCAATGAAGAAATTTGCGTTTGAGGATGGCGTTTATTCGCCAACGTCCTCATCAGCGAGAGCAGAAAGTTGGGATGAGATCCGATTGATCACCCTTCAGATAAAAAGAATTTCAAACAAAACTTTTCGTGGGGAGCTTGTGATTGCCCTGATCCATTTTTCTGCGTCTATGGTATCAAAGGGAAGTATGCTAGAATAATGCCATGACCGATAAGCCGCACAATCAAGACGAGGCATCCGAGCTGGAGTCTGGACCTGCCGAGGTTCAGAATCAGGCAGGAGATCGCTCTTCACTCGCAGATGAAGAAACCCAGGAAATCGTCCTGAGGCCCAATCCGCCGGCAGACAGCGACGGATCAATATCATCCGATAAAGGGCGGCAGGGGTCAGGATGGGTTCCGGAGGCTTCGTTAACGCCCGACCTAGAAGCGCCTGAACCGGTTGAGCCGGATGACGCTGCCTTAACTCCAGATGATCTTTCTTCACGCCATCCCACGGGAGACCCGGAACAAACGGGGGGTTGGTGGGGCGGCGGCCCATTCTTGCCTTTAGATGATCAAGAGGATCGCACCACCCAAGCACTCCGATCCCATCCGAACCCAGAAACGCGCCGGCCGGCTTCACCGGTTACGGACGGCGCAGATGAAGAAACACGGCTCATTGCTGCAGATGATCCGCAAGCCTCTGGCGGGGGCTCAGACGACCGTTCGCCGAAGGAGGATCCTTCCCTGGAGGGAACCAGGCTTATCCAACATGCGTCCAACGAGCCATCCCAAAGCTCCGATGATATCCCCACCATTCCTCCCCCCAACCAGCCGGGCGATTGGACCCCCGAGAAATCCAACCTCCCCCGGCCAGTAAGCGAGGTTGATGACCAGGCGACCCGGGTGACTCCATCCGCCTACCATCCCTCACAGAGGGAGCGTAAAGATTCCCCAGCGGAAGGAAACCAGCAGCCCACATCGCCCCGCAAGAAAGGCCGGCGTCCATCGGAGACGCCGCGTCCCAAAAAGCCGGTGAACGGAAAAAAGACCTGGGGATGCCTGCTTAAAATCTTGCTTGCGTTTCTCTTTCTGCTGATCCTCGGTGTGCTTGTGGCCGGTTCGATTGGGATTTATCAATATTTCCGGATCTCTTCCTCGCTGCCTGATGTGGCTGAACTGCGAGAAAACGCGGCGAAATTTGAGACCACGCGCATCCTGGACCGCGAGGGCAACCTGCTGTATGAAATCCTTGACCCGAACGCCGGCCGGCGGACGTATGTGCCGCTGGAGGAGATTTCCCCTCACATGATCGCGGCCACCATTGCTACAGAAGATAAGGATTTTTTTACCAATCCTGGCTTTGACCTCTTTGGCATGCTGCGCGCCTTATGGCAGAATTACACAGCAGGGGAGATCCGCTCCGGCGCTTCTACGATCACCCAACAGCTTGCCCGGGCCCTCTTGCTTGATCCTTCAGAACGTTATGAACAAACATATGAACGTAAAGCACGGGAGATCGTACTTTCCTACGAGATCACCCGGCAGTATTCCAAAGAAGAGATTTTGGAACTGTATCTAAATGAAAACTTCTATGGGAATATGGCTTATGGGGTTCAGGCTGCTTCAGAAACTTACTTCAACGCCAACGCGGAAGCGCTCAACCTGATGCAGGCCTCCTTCCTGGCTGGTTTGCCGCAGGGCCCCTCGATTTATGATATCCACAACAACCGCGAGGCGACTCTTTACCGGCAGCGTTCAGTGCTGGTCCTGATGTATGAATTGAGCCAGGAACGCAACTGTATTGAGGTAGGAGCGGATCACCCGAGGATCTGTGTGTCTTATGCCGAAGCCACCCAGGCCGGGATTGACCTGGCTAATTATGAATTCCCGGAGATCAGGTTCAATATGACCTACCCGCATTGGGTGGTGTACATTCGCGGCTTATTGGAAGAACAATTTGATCCACAGACGATCTACCGCAGCGGGTTCACCGTACACACCACCCTCGATCCTGACCTGCAGTGGGAGGCGGAACGGATTGTTTCGGAGCAGGTGGCCGCGCTCGAGGACAACAACGCCTCCAACGGCGCCCTGCTTGCGCTGGATCCCCAAACGGGTGAGATCCTGGCGATGGTTGGTTCCGAGGATTTCCACAACGAATCGATCGACGGGCAGGTCAACATGGTCCTTTCCCAGACACGCCAACCTGGTTCTGCCATCAAACCCCTCACTTACGTGGCGGCCTTTGAAAAAGGCTGGACGCCCTCTACGCTGATCTGGGACGTTCCGACAGAATTTCCTCCCTCAACGGATCCCTTTGACACCAACCCGCCTTACGAACCCGTTAATTATGACGATAAGTTTCACGGACCGGTCACCGTGCGATCTGCGCTGGCTAACTCGTATAACATCCCGGCCGTCAAAGCCCTTGAATTCGTGGGAATTTACGATGATCCAGATACGCCCTTCGAAGAGGGGCTGGTCCCCTTTGCTGAGCGCATGGGGATCACCAGTTTAACCCGCGCGGATTACGGCCTATCTCTCACCCTTGGCGGGGGAGAGATCAGTCTGTATGAATTGACCTCCGCCTTTGGCGCATTTGCCAACCAGGGCCGGAAAGTGCCTCCCATCGGGATCTCAAGGATTGTTGACCACACCGGCAATGTGGTTTACCAATATGAACCCCCGACCGGACAGCAGGTGATCCGGGCAGAACATGCCTACCTGATCACAGACATCCTCTCGGATAAACAGGCCCGCACGCCGATGTTCGGCACCAACCCCGTGATCAACCTGGCTTTTCCTGCAGCGGTTAAAACCGGCACCACCAATGATTTCCGGGACAATTGGACCATCGGGTATACCCCTGACCTGGTGGTTGGCGCCTGGGTGGGCAACACGGATTATTCGCCCATGCAGAACACATCGGGCCTGACGGGCGCCGGCCCAATTTGGGCGGACTTCATGACCTACGCGATCAACGAACTGAAAGGCGGTTCTCCCTCGCCCATCATGCGGCCGGCCGGCGTGGTTGACCGGGTGATCTGTGCGATCTCGGGGACAGAACCATCCGAATGGTGTCCCCAACAGCAAAGCGAAATTTTCGCTGCCGATCAACCTCCAGCGCCAAAATCTGAAGACTTGTGGAAGAAGGTCACGGTGGATACCTGGACGGGCTTGGGGGTTTCAGCTGCGTGTGATGAATATACCGATCAGAAATTTTCCATCAATGTGGATGATCCCTGGGCAGTGCGCTGGCTAAAGGAAAATCCCCAGGGTCGAGCCTGGGCGGAGAGTATGGGCTTTTCTTCTCCCCTGTTTTTCGTCCCGGATCGGGACTGCCGCGCGGATGACCCCCGGCCGGTTATCACCCTGACTGGAATCGCCGATGGGCAAATGGTTAAAACAAACCCCTTGGAGATATTTGGGATCGTGACAGCTACCGAGAATTTTGACAGCTATACAATCGAATGGGGCAGGGGGGCGGAGCCGGTAACCTGGAAAACTTTGGTGGATCGAGAGGAGACCCCCCAGGAGTCGCCAGATCGGCTTTATGAATGGGACATTTCGGAAGTTGAGCCGGGAATTGTCACCATAAAAATCAGGCTGCACAGCACCGAAGACACTTACGCTGAGAAACGCATTTCACTCAACCTTCAGCTGCCCACCCCCACGCCTACAGCCACTCCGACACCGACACGAACGCCAACACCCACACGAACGCCAACACCCACACGCACACCCACGCCAACCAGCACCTTCACCCCTGAACCTACACGCACCCATACAGCAACGACAACGCCAACTCATACAGAAACAGAAACCGTCTCCGAAACGCCCACCCAGACCACCACGCCCACGCAAACCATCACCCCAACATCTGAATAAGGCGCGCAGAACCAGGGCCAACCACCAGGGACCATAAAACGCGGTGAGCGGATGGACTGCTTAGAATAAGGCCAGTTGCGATGCGTGATATTCTGGCGGATCGGCTTTGATTTGTTCGAAAAACAATTTCCGGGATAAGAGCGGGTTTGCTGCCAGGTCCCTGACCAGGCGGAATTTCACTTCCAGGCAGCACTTGCTTAATTTGTTTTTCAAAACGGGATCCCGCTGTTTTTTGTATGCCAGCAGGTTGGCCCGGCTCCCTGGGAACACCATCATTTTAATTTTCGATCTGTCGTCTGGTTTATCCATATGCCTGGAGATCATTGCAGATGAGAAAACATGAAAGCTGAAGCAGGGTTGGCTTTCGTCGCCTTCATGCCAAAAGAGTGGGTCCTGGCCGGTGACCCGGTAATTGAGATTCTGTCCAATCGAGATGAGCAGGTCGCGAATTTCTTGAACATCATTTCTGCGCGCGTTTGGCAGCTCTGATTTCCGCAGTTGCCAGGTATGCGACTCAGGGTCGATCAAGTCGGCGTAGGATTCCAGGCAGGTTAATACCAGGCGCGCTTTAGGGGTAAAAAGGCCGGGAAAAGCCTGGAAACTGGCAGATTTTGCCTGTTCGGAAGAGAGGGTCTTTTTTGACACCAACAGAAGCACGATTTTTTCTTCCAGCCGGTCGATCAATGGAAGCTGGCTGTTCTGAGGTGATTGCAGCCAGTAATCACCTGCCTCCAGTGTTGTGGTTTCATCCCCAACCTGCACCAGTAATCCAGATTCCTGGAAGACGCTCTCGATAAGTTTTTGGGTTTCAGAAGCGGTTTGATGGCGGTTTTGCTGAAAGATCTCCACAGCCAGTTCATTCCGATGCGCCAGACCAGTGATGATGGCGGCGTGCACTTGCTGATAGGGAGCTGGTTCGCCCTTTTGTTCCAGGAATGTTTGGGCGGTATTTTTGGCCAGATCAAACGCGCCTTCAGGTTTGATGAGTTGGGAAGAGATAAACCGCTTGCGCCACAGGCATTGGGCCAACTGGTCATCCTGTGAGTGGGCAAATTCAGCCAGGTTAAACCCGGCCGTATTGGCTGCTAAAAGGGTGGAAAGCAGCAGCATGGGTTCGTTCTCAGGGATCACCCCCCAAAATTTTTTGGCCGGCTCTGGCAGTGAGGCGAGGGTTTCAAAAACGCTCTCGAGCGCGTTGGTGTGCCAGTTCCAATCATATCGCTGACGGGAAAGCACATTCCGGATCGAGGAGACCGCGTCATGCCCCCAGATCCACCCGGCCCATAATGCTGATAAGGACCAAAAGGCCTGGTTCGGGCGAGGAATGACGGTCAGGACCGCTGAGGGCTGGTTGGGGAGCTCGGAAATAGGCAAATCTTTCACCCTGCCGGCAAAACAGGTAATTGATCCTGTTTCTCCGGGATTTGGCCTACTGGTTGGCCAGTCGAAGAACGGGATGGGTTCTTCCAGGATCTGCCAGGCAGTCACCCCTTCTTCGAGGGCCTGCCAGAGATTGCGTTCCCGATAGGTGTTTGGGATCACGATCTGCTTCGGTCTTTCTCGGGGCGATGGGTGGGCCCACAGGGTGTTCGCCTGATCAGCAACCCCCAGGATCAGCGCGGTCAGCAAGTCCCGCCGGCGGGGCGTTTGATCGAGGGTCTCCAACTTGTTGATGATGGACTGGAGGATGATCAGCGGGCGGCTGGGGTAGGCGCTGAGGGTTTGCTCGACATTGGCGCGCAGCGGGTCATCCCGGGGGGCGATACGGTTGATTGCCCGGGCCCGGTGCAGGCTTTCAGGAGGGAGGGGCGGGATGCTTTTGAGGGTTTCTGGGTTTAGAACCTGCTCACCCTGAGACCCGCAAAACGGGCAGTTCACATCGGCCGCATACGGCTGGTCAGCGCCTTTTTGCCAGTAAAAGGCATTGGCTTCAATCTCATGCCCGCAGTTTGTGCATTGGATGTGGTACAGCCCCCGGATAAAGGGTTCCATCCGGGATTCTCCCCGGGGGGCGGTGGCCAGGTCCTGGAGCGCAGCAATGAGGGCTTCTTCCTTGGGCGCGCTGGCGAGAATCTTGAGCAGAAAAGCGTGGATGGGATTATTGGCAGATGCCAATACATTCACGCCAGCAGCGGCAGCTTCAATGGCGCAAAAGGGGCTGAAGCCAAATGGATCCAGCACCCAGTCTCCAGGTTCCAGATTATCCCGGCACCATTGGTGGATCATCCCCGAAGGCAAGGGCGGCAGGAAGCGGCCCAGGGGCAGTTCCCGGGGTGGGCCAGTGCCTGAGATATATGGGATGTTCATCGTCCGCTTCCTTTTTTAAACGAATCGGCGTTCGATGCTGAGGTTGGCTGCGTTTGTTTACGGCCGGCAGTTAATGCCGCGAAGGCCTTAGCGGTCAGGCAGTTTTCTTTAGAATGAGAACCTGGTAAGGGGCCAGGGTCACGACTCCGGAGAGCAGGCTGCCGCCATCAAACAGGTCCAGCCACTCCCCAGCTGGCAGCTCGAAGGCGCGTTTGCTGGATTTGAAGTTCAGGAGCACAACGATCTGCTCCCCATCCAGGGAGCGTTCAAAGGCCAGTAAATCACGCGGGTTATTATCCAGCGCCAGGAAATCACCACGCTGGAGCGCGGGATGCGCTTTTCGGACTGCCACAAGTTTTTTAAAGTAATTCAGCAGAGATCCAGGATCAGATTTTTGGCGAAGGACATTTCTCTGGGGAAAGTCCTTATTCACAGGCAGCCAGGGATCGGTTTGGGAAAACCCGGCATTGATTTCGCTGGACCACTGCATGGGGGCGCGGCAGCCATCCCGACCTTTGAAGAAGGGCCAGAAGCGTCTCCCAATGGGGTCTTTAATGTCTGCTTTCTTGCGAATGGGAATATCGCGCAAGCCGATTTCTTCACCATAATAGACGAACGGGGTTCCTTTGAGGGTCAGCAGCATGGCTAACGCAACCTTTGCCCGGCGATCGTCCTCTCCAAAGCAGTAACGCGAAGCCGCCCGGGTCATGTCGTGGTTGCTTAGAAAATTATTTGGCCAGGCGTTGGCAGAAAGCGCCCCATACCATTTCATTGCCGACTCCAGGAAGCGTTTGGGATGCCAGCGGTTGCCGGCAAACTCAAAATTGAAGGCTGCATGGAGTTTATCTTCGCCGCAGTAAGTTGCCGTTTGTTCGGTATCTGCCAGGAATGTTTCCCCAACGACATAGGAGTCTTTGTGCTGGTCGAGAATGCCGCGAATCTCTTCGATCAAGGGATACATTTCCGGTTGTGAAACATCGTAGATGTGTTCCTGCCGGTCAAAGGGCCGGATGCCAAACTTTGGCGGGTTGTCTTTGAAGTCGGGGTCTTTAAAATAGGCGTTGAAAACGTCCAGGCGAAAACCGTCCACACCTTTCTTTAACCAAAATCGAAAAACATCCAGCATGGCTTCCCGAACTTTGGGGTTGCGCCAGTTAACATCTGGCTGCTCTTTGTAGAACATATGGTAATAATATTGATCCAGGTCTGGGTCATACTCCCACCCAGAACCGCCGAAAATCGCCTGCCAGTTATTCGGTGGGTCGCCGTTGGGTTGGGGGTCTTTCCAGAGATACCAGTCGTGATATGGGTTCTGGCGAGATTGTTTCGATTCAAGGAACCACGCATGCTGGTCGGAGGTGTGATTGAGCACCAGGTCCAGGATGATGTGGATCTCACGCTTTTTTGCTTCCTTGACCAGGGTCTCGAAATCTTTCATTGTCCCAAACTTCGGATCAATGTCGGTGTAGTCTGCGACGTCGTAACCATAATCCACATCGGGAGAGGGATAAATGGGAGACAACCAGATGGCATCCACCCCTAATTCTTCCAGGTAATCCAGTTTACTGGTGATCCCAGGCAGGTCACCAATCCCATCATTGTTGGAATCCGCGAAGGAGCGCGGATAGATTTGATAAATGACGCCGTCCCGCCACCAGAGAAAATCCTTTTTCATGCTGCCCTCCGTGATAAAGTTGCGTAAAATTATTCGTATCGATTGTATTATAGTAGATTATTTGATTTATGTTTGGATTGGGTTTGTGAAATCCAGATTGACCGAAAGCATCAGCTGCAATGCGGATATAATGAAGGCGCAGCAAACAAATCCCTTGCGCCTCAGTTTAAGATGTGCTAAAATCACAGGTGAGTTGATAAGCTTCGGCTTATTTTTCATACCCTTTACGTTGAAAAGTGGGTGCCCCCCACTTTTCTGTGTATCAAGCAAGGTTAGTATTACGGAGTAAGTGGCACTATGAAAAGTGAATTCGCGCTTGCATTTAACGAGGTTGTTGAGGATCGACAGCTTTCCCGGGATGTTATCCTGGAAGCTCTTGAATCCGCAATGGTTTCCGCCTATCGGCGTGCTGTGAACGCCTCGAATGCACAGCTTGTGGAAGCAAAAGTTGATCTGGACACAGGCGAAGTGTTGATTTTTGCAGAAAAAGAAGTTGTTGATGATGTGCAAAATGAAAACACGGAAGTCACCCTTGAGGAAGCCCGTCAAGTTGAACCTGAAGCCGAAATTGGCGAGACCGTTGTGGTCGAGTCCACACCGGAGGATTTCGGCCGTGTTGCCGCGCAGACCGCGCGCCAGGTGATCCAGCAGCGGATTCGTGAAGCTGAGCGTGAAATTCAGACCGAATACTTTGAGAAACAAATTGGTGAAATCGTCAGCGGCATTGTGCAGGCTGTGAGTGGGCGGGGGGCCACCATCGGCCTGGACAAAAAAGCTGAGGGAACCATGCTTCGAAAAGACATGATCCCGGGTGAACGCCTGCGCGTTCATGACCGGATCCGCTGCCTGCTGTATGATGTCAAAGAAAGCGGGCGCGGCCCGCAAATATACCTGTCAAGGGCGCACCGCAAATTCTTGCGCAGGCTGCTTGAAAATGAGGTCCCGGAAATTTACCACGGTGTGGTTGAGATCCGCTCCATTGCCAGGGAGCCCGGACAGCGAGCAAAAGTCGCCGTTTCTGCCACCCAGCAGGGTATTGATCCCGTTGGCGCCTGTGTGGGTGTGCGCGGGGTCCGCATTCAGGCAATCGTGCGTGAGCTCAGCGATGAAAAAATTGATGTGATTGAGTGGAGCAATGACGCCTCCTCATTTATCGCCAAGGCGATCAGCCCGGCGAGGGTGATTGGGGTCTACCTGTCTGAATCAGAAGAGGTTGGGAAGACGGCCAGTGTGGTGGTCCCTGAAGATCAACTGTCCCTGGCCATCGGCCGAGATGGACAGAATGCACGCCTTGCAGCCAAACTAACCGGCTGGCGGATTGATATCAAGAGCCAGGTAGAGGCTGCTGGTGAGGCTTTGCAAAAATTGCGTGAAGACCCATCCTACCAGGAAATGGCCGAGCGTGAGACGGAAGCCATGCAAAAAGTTGCTGTGATGCTTGAAAAGAAGTCAGAAGGGCGGCCGTTGCCGCCTGAAGATTATGATTTCATGGCAAAATTCATTGACCGGGTTGAAAAACGGGTTGAGAAGAAACGGCGCGAAGAGGATCTTGAAGAAAAACGCCAGTATGAAGAAGCCCTGGCGACAGTGCCGGAGTTAACCTTTGAAATTGACATTCTCGATGTTGATCTGCCTGATCATATCCTTTTCATTCTCCAAGAAGGCGGGATGGAAACTTTGGGTGATTTGGTGCTGCAGATGCGCCTTGATCCCGATAAGATCCTGGCATTAAACGGCATTGGCCCGAAATCTTTCGAACAGATCTCCGAGCTTACCGATGGACTGCGAACGGTTCCGGAAACAAAACCTGCAGAATCGGTCGAAGAAGAAGTCCTCCCAGAAACCCTGGATGCTGAGGCTGAACCTGAACCATCAGCAGAAGCCGTTTCTGAGGCGCCCACTACTGAAGCGGAACCTGAAATCGATGCAGAAGCTGATGAAACCGAGGCAGCTGCGGTTGAACCTCAAGCAGAACAAGCAGAACAAGCAGAACAAGCAGCAGAACCAAAAGAGGAAGAAGAACAAGTTGACTTCGACAAACTCTTCTCCTATGACGCCAGAAAATATGGCTATTATGAACCGGAAAAAATCCGACCTGAGAAGGAAGAAGAAGACGAGCCAAAGTCGGAAAAGAAGAAGAAACGCAAGAAGCGTCGCCCGCAAATCGATGATTCCGATGAGTGGGAAGAGTGGTAAAAACGAATGAGCAGCGATTAGATGGCCAAGAAAACCAAACGTCGCAGCAAACATATTCCAAGACGGACATGTGTGGGCTGCCGTGAAGTTCTCCCAAAACGCGCACTGGTTAGAATCGTGAACGGACCGGAAGGCGTCAGGGTAGACCCGACCGGGAAGGCTCACGGCAGGGGGGCCTATTTACATGACCAACGCGAATGTTGGCTGCGCGGGATCAATCACTCGCTTGGCCACGCTCTAAAGTCCGATCTCACAGATCAGGAAAAAGAGGCTTTATTGGCTTATATGAGAGATCATATTCCTGATGACGAGACGGCCCACAAAGGGCCAGAGGGATTGTCAAGATGAATTAGTGTCATCTGATCGCTCCTCAGCAGTTGAATAGTTCTTTATCTGTTGTCTATTGGCGGATAAGCCCGTAGACACGGGAAGCTTTTAGGAGGTGTTGTGTGAGCGATAACGACAATAACAAAATCATTCTACCTTACAGTATCAGTGTTAGAGACCTGGCAGACAAGATGGAAGCCAGCCCAATCGAGGTCATCAAAGTCTTGATGGCCAACGGCGTTATGGCCAGCATCAATCAGAATGTTGACTTTGATACAGCCGCAGTGGTTGCCAGTGAACTTGGCTTTGAACCTGAGTTGGAGGCTGTTGAAGAAGAAGTCCCTGCTGAGGAAAAAGGCGAAGTCCCCTTGTGGCGTCGGGTGATTGAGGATGAAAAAGAGGAAGATTTGCAGCCGCGTCCACCAGTGGTGACCATGCTGGGGCATGTCGATCATGGAAAAACCACGCTTCTGGATGCGATCCGGGAGACCAATGTCGCCGGTGGGGAAGAGGGTGGGATCACCCAGGGCATTGGCGCCTACCAGGTAGAACATCAGAAAGGAAAGATCACCTTTTTGGATACGCCTGGACATGCCGCTTTCACCTCAATGCGCGCTCGCGGCGCACAGGGCGCGGATATTGTGGTTCTGGTTGTGGCCGCAGATGACGGTGTGATGCCGCAAACACGCGAGGCCGCCAGCCACGCCAAGGCAGCGCGCGTCCCGATTGTGGTTGCGCTTAATAAAATTGACCTGCCCTCCGCAAACCCTGAAATGGCCAAGCAACAGCTGGCCGAGATCGACCTGGTTCCCGATGAGTGGGATGGGGATACGATCGTTGTCCCGGTTTCAGCGACCCAAAAAGAAGGCCTGGATGACCTGATGGAGGCGATTCTCTTGGTGGCTGACAATAAGGATATCAAGGCCAATCCGGAAGGGAAGGTGTTTGGCACCGTAGTGGAAGCCGAACTGGATAAATCCAGGGGCGCGATGGCCACCCTTTTGCTGCAGAATGGCACCATTAACATTGGCGATACCATCCTGGCTGGAAAGTCCTATGGTCGTATCAAAGCCATGTTTGATTTTTTGGGCAATCGCATTCAGACCGCTGGACCATCCACACCCATTGCCGTGATGGGCTTGAATGACGTTCCCCGGGCAGGCGATATCTTCCGGGTTGTCGAATCAGAGAAAGGTGCCCGGGCGATTGTGGATGATATGGAAGCGGATCAGGCCGGCCAGAGTGTTGTGCGTCGGGCAACCCTTGAGGATTTGTTTGAACGCTTGCAGGCTGGCGAAGAACAGGAACTGCGGTTAATTGTTAAAGCAGATGTGCAGGGTTCTTTGGAACCGATTGTTAATTCGATTAAAGAAATTGGAGAAAAGCAGCCCGAGGTTTCCATTGATATCCTTCATCAGGAAACCGGTGATATCACAGAAAACGATGTGATGCTGGCAGCTGCCTCCGACGCCATCTTGATTGGCTTTGCGGTTAATTCAGACAACGCGGCCGAGCGATTGGCAGACGCCGAGGGCGTCTCGATCCGCCTGTATACGATCATCTACCGTTTGCTTGAGGATATCGAGAAAGCCCTCAAAGGTATGCTGGAACCTGAAATGGTAGAAAAGACGGTCGGCCGGGCCAAAGTCCTGGCGACTTTTAGCGTTTCGCGGTTCAAGGTGGCGGCGGGCTGCCGGGTGATTGACGGTGAGATCCGCCGGAATGGAAAAATCCGTGTGCTTCGGGGCGATCAGGTCTTGTTCGACGGCGCAATTGGCTCTCTCAAGCGTGGAAAAGATGACGTTCGAGAGGTGCGGGAGGGATTTGAATGCGGGATTGCCATCAGGGATTTTCATGATTTTGAAGAAGGCGACCTGCTCGAGTGTTATGTCATTGAAGAGAAACCGTTCTAAAGCACAGATAGAAAGAAGACTGTATGCCATCAGATATCAGACTCAAACGGATCCAGGATCAAATGCAGCGTGTTTTAACGCAGATCCTTGAAAACCAGGTTAATGATCCCCGAGTTGATGGGGTCTATGTGACGGATGTGACCATCGATCGGGAACTGGATTTTGCGAATATTTATGTTTCTTCGTTAGAAGGCAAATCGGAATCCGAACAGATTCTGGAGGGATTGTCCAACGCAAGCGGATTTATTCGCTATAACCTCAGCCAGGAAATTGAGCTGCGCGTGATGCCCAAACTGCGCTTTTTCTGGGATGAAACGCCCGAAAAAGCGGATCGGATCGAAGCGCTGCTCCACGAGATGCAGGAAGAACGCAAGGCCCGCGGTGCGTCTGATTCGGACGCAATGGACGAGGAAGCTGAGGACGGGGACACCGCATAATGAGCGAGCTTGATCGTAAAATCAAACAACAATTTGAAAACAGTCATTCCTGTTTGATCACTTCGCATGTGCGGCCTGATGCAGACGCGGTTGGTTCCCTCTTGGGGCTGGGACTGGCCCTTAAACAAGCCGGAAAAAAAGTGACGATGGTTTTGGAAGATGGCGCAGACCGGTTTGGTTATCTTCCCGGTGTAAGTGAAATAAAACCTTCAGCGCAGGGCGATTTTGATCTGATCATGATTGTGGATTGTTCAGATCCTGATCGTGTGGGACAGGTTCTTACTGGCTATGGCAGGCCGGACCTGGTGGTAGATCATCACAAGACCAACCTTAAATTTGGCGCTTTTAATGTGGTGGAACCGGATCAGGTAGCAACGGCTGCGATCTTGTTTGACCATTTGCCGGCATGGGGATTAACCTTCAATCCGGAGATCGCCACCTGCTTGTTAGCCGGGATTGTGGGGGATACCATTGGCTATCGAACGCCAAATGTGGACTCAGAAGTTATGCGGAAATCCGGCGCGTTGATGGATCTAGGGGCAGACCTGGCGGAGATTTACCGCGAGGAATTGGTGCTGAAGCCATTTACGGCGGCCCGATATTGGGGGTCGGGCCTGCAAAGGCTGGAGAAAGAGGATGGGTTGGTCTGGACAAGCCTGACAGTTGCTGACCGTCAGGAAATCGGGTATGCTGGAAACGATGATGCAGATCTCGTAAATGTGTTATCATCAATTCAAGAAGCTGAGATTGCTTTGATATTTGTTGAGCAGTCCCAAAATGAGGTCAAGGTCAGTTGGAGGGCGCGGCCGGGGATGGATGTTTCCGGGATCGCGTTTGATTTTGGGGGAGGCGGGCATGCCGCTGCCGCTGGCGCGGACATTCAGGGAGCTTTGGAAGACGTCAAGGAAAAAGTGCTTAAGAGAACCCGCGAATTATTGGAGAAATAAAAACTAAGGAGTCAGATTAATTTCCCTCGTGGAGTAAAACAAATATGAGTGAACAAGATTTCGATGTAAAGAATGCTGTCTCGGGGGTGCTGGTGGTTGATAAGCCGGTGGGGATGACGTCTCATGATGTCGTGCAAATTGTCAGACGGGGAACGGGTATTCGCCGCGCCGGGCATACAGGGACCTTAGACCCGCGCGCGTCTGGCGTGTTGGTTGTGCTGGTGGGCCCTGCTGTCCGACTGAGTGAGTTCGTTTCCGCTTCAGACAAGCGCTACCAGGCGATCATTCGTCTGGGTGAGAGCACCGACACCTTTGACGCCGATGGTGAGATCACACGCCGATCACCGGTCGATATCACCGAGGACCAAATTGCTGAAGCGCTGACCCAATTTGAGGGCACTGTTGAACAGGTCCCACCCGCGTATTCGGCAAAAAAGGTCGAGGGAAAAAAGGCTTATGAATTAGCCCGCGAGGGTGAAGAGGTTGAACTTGAGGCCAAAGAAATTGATGTCTATCACCTGGAACTCCTCGAGTGGGACTCACCCGAAGCGATTGTGGATGTTTACTGCTCCTCAGGCACCTATGTGCGCGCCCTGGCAAATGACCTGGGAGAGGTTCTGGGCTGCGGGGGGCATTTGGTAGGGTTACGTCGTACAAAGAGCGGTGAATTTGCTCTGCGGGATGCTGTTCAGCTGCGCAAATTGCAGGAAGCTTTTGAGAATGGCGACTGGTATAAATATCTCATTCCTGCCGCTGAAGCTTTGAGCGATTGGCCTTCCCGGGAGTTGAGCTTTGATGAGGTGGACCTTGTGCGCCATGGGCATCGCATCCCGGTTGAGGATTCGCCAGAAGAACCTGACCAATGGGTGCGGGCCGTCAGCCAGCAGGGTGAATTGGTAGCCCTTCTTGAGTACGTTCCGGAAGATCGGGAATGGCAGCCGAGGAAAGTCTTCTTTTCCTAACTTTCCGCTCCCAGCGTTCAGTGTGTGAATCCTTCGCCCTTTCTTCTATTAACTTTGAAGGAGGGGTGTTTTTTATCTGCACCAGGGTCTGAATTCATGTTCGATCGATCTCAAACGGTTAATGTCATTGACTACTTCAATCTGATACCACAACCTTATGACCATACCTGCGTCACCATAGGGAATTTTGACGGTGTGCATGTTGGGCACCAGGCAATCATCCGGAAAATGGTTCAGCAGGCTGAAGGAACCGGGAAAACCGTGATTGTGATCACCTTTTTTCCGGATCCTGCGGATTTTTTCAACCCAAAAGAAGAAGCCTTCTACCTGACTTCGCCCAGTGAGAAAAAAGCGCGTTTGTGCCGGTTGGGTGTGGACCGTGTGCTGACCTTTCACTTCACAGGCGCTTTTTCAGCATTGACGGCTCGTGAGTTCTTGGCTTCTTTGCAGGAAAAGCTGGGGATGAAAACCCTGGTGATCGGCAGGGATTTCGCTTTAGGGAAGAACCGGCAGGGGACATTGCCGGTTATCCAATCCCTGGGGGATGCATACGGCTTTCGCGTTGAGATGGTTGAGCCAGTCGAGCTTGCCGGCCAAGAGGTTTCTTCGACCAAAATCCGGCAGCACCTGGCCAAAGGCCAGGTGAGCCAGGCTGCTGCATTATTGGGTCGGCCGTACCGTATTTCGGGACCGGTCACCCATGGCTCGGATCGCGGCGCCAGGATTGGGCTGCCGACAGCGAATATCGCCCATTGGCAAAAAAAACAGCTGCCCGCAGTGGGCGTGTATGCGACCCGTGTTCTTCTGGCGGAGGATCAATACCTGGGGATCACGAATGTGGGTCTGCGGCCGACTTTTGAGGATCAAACCAAACCGAATATTGAAACCCATATCCTGGATTTTGATGATAACATCTATGGGGAGGATTTGACCTTGGATTTTGTGAAAAAAATCCGCGATGAACAGAAATTCTCAGGCATTACGGCGTTTCTTGACCAGATAGAACGCGATAAACTCATCGCAAGGAAGATTTTCAGTCATGAATCGAAATAGGCGTGTCTACCTGCTCAGTCCACAAGATCTTCGGCCGGAAACCATTGCGGTCACATTTGCTAAAACATCACGCTCTCCTAAACCCTTTGATGAAATCGCCGCTGAATTGAGTGATGATCGGGCAGCCGAATTTCATGAGAAATGGGTGGTGGGATATGGCCATGCTTCTGTGGCGGAGCATGCCGTCTTACACATTGCTCTCGAGAATGTATCCCGTTTGGCGGTTGAAACCATCGAGGGCAACCGGCTGGCCTCTTACACTGAAAAATCAACCCGCTACCAGCAATGGGATGCAGATGCTTATTTCCTCCCGGAGGAGATCAAGGGCAGTCGCTTTAAGAACGCCTATCTTCAGGCGTGCCAGAGCTTATTCCAAGCTTACGCCGAGACGCTGCCGGTGATCGAGACTTGGTTGGGTGAAACCCTCCCCAGGGAAGCGGGTGAATCGGAAAAAAGTTTTAGCCGCCGGGTTCACTCGGCAGCGGCGGATGTGGGCCGTTTTTTGCTGCCGGCTTCTTCTCTGGCTAATGTTGGCATGACGATCAATGCCAGGTCCCTGGAATATGCGATTTGTAAAATGCTCAGTTCATCGCTGAGCGAAGTTCGCGCCATTGGGGAGCAGCTGCGTGAAGTGGGGCGGCAGGAAGCGCCGACACTGATCAAATATGCCCATTGCAATGATTATTTGGTGGCGGTCAGAGAAAAACTGGGTGGATTTCAGTTGGCTGGAGAAATCGGTTTAAAGCCTAAAGACTTCACCTTGATGGATTGGGATGAAAAGGGGCAGGAGAAGATCCTCGCAGGCATTCTTTTCAGGTTTGGTGCAGTTGAGAATTTTGAGGCTGCGCTGGTCTATGTCGATAGTTTGTCTCTGGACCAGAAAAAAAACCTGGCAGCAGAAATCATGACTGGTCGCAAGTGGTTCGATCAACCCTTGCGAGAATTCGAACTCGCCAATATGACCTTTGAGGTGCTTATGGACCAGGGGGCTTTTTTTGAGTTCAAACGACACCGTATGATGACCCAAACCGTGGGGCCGCTGAAGACCGAATTGGGGTTTGCTATTCCTGCAGCCGTAGAAAAAGCAGGATGTTTGGAAACTTACCAATATGCGATGCAGAACGCGGCAGAGATGTACTCCCGGCTGGCGGCCTGGAATCAGGATGCGGCCAGTTACATCGTTCCGAACGGTTTTAACCGCAGATTGCTGTTCTCGCTGAACTTGCGGGAGGCTTTTCATCTTTGCCGCCTTCGAGCAGCGCATAACGCCCATTTTTCAATCCGCAGGATCGCCTTGAAGATCGCTGAAACCATCGCGGCGATTTACCCGGTATTGGGGCCTTATCTGGACATCCCCCATGATCAGACCAGCCAGGATCTCAGTGAAACCTTTTTCTCCAATTTGAAGGCCAGCTGAGGGGTTGCCGCAGCGGGCTTTTCAATCATGGGTCTGGATAGACTACATCTCAGGATCAAGGAGGTTCAGAAATTTGAAACTTGCTGAGCAGGAGCCCAGATGATTTTCTTGATGATCGCGTCCTTAATGAGTTTCTGGATCATCGTTGGCAATGGGGATCGTGAGCCTGATTGGCGGTTAGCTTTGCTCCAAACGATCATTTTTTGGGGCGGCTACCTGATCCTGGGTACAGAACTCCTGAGTTTGTTTTCGATGCTCAATCGAGCTGCCTTGAGTGTGATCTGGTCTCTGCCCATCCTGATTGGGGTCATCTGGATGATTCTGTGGCTCAAACAGGGGAAGATCTTGCGTCTGCCGGTGGTTTACCGCCGTGACAGTTGGGTGGGTTTTATTTTGGATATGTTGGTAATCCTGATCCTGGTCATCACCGCTCTGGTTGCTTTTATCGCTCCACCCAATTCCAATGCAGCGATGGTCACCCGGATGAGCCGAGTGGCGCATTGGGCTCAAAACCAATCATTGACCCATTACGCCACCGGGATTGAATCGCAGAACAGCAACACCTCCGGCGCCGAACAGATTGCACTCAGCTTTTACATCCTGGGCGGGAGTGACCGTGCGGTAAACTTTGTCGCCTGGATTGGTTTTGCAGGATCTGTGGCGGCGGCTGCAAGCCTGGCAAAAGTCTTCGGTGCGGGCCAAAACGGCCAGCGAATGGCGGCCATTTTTTCGGCCTCTTTACCGGCGGCCATCACCCAGGCGACCAGCGCCACCAACCATATTGTCGTTGCCTTTTGGATTGTCAGCGCGGTTTTGATGCTGCTGCAATTTACCAAGCAGGCGCAAAAGCCTCTCCACCTGGTTTTGGCCGGCATGGCCGCCGCATTGGCCATCATCACGAAACCTACTGCCTGGATTTACCTCTGGCCCTTTGGCCTCTATGCCGTTGTCGCGCTGCGTCGGCGATTGGGGTTTGGGAAGATGCTCTTGTGGGCCGTTTATGCCGTCGGCATTTTGGGTCTGCTTTACGGCGGTCAGCTTCTGCGCAATCAAGAAACTTACGGGCAGTTTTACCGTCCAGCGGAACTCTCAGAACAGATGAATGACCTGCGTAACTGGCGGGTGATGATTTCCAATATTTCTCGCAATGCTGCCCTGCATGCCGATCTGCCCTTCCCGCGAGCCGATAGTTGGTTAAAGAGCAACCTGGAAACCTTGCATGACCGCCTGGATATTCCCATTAGCGATCCCCGCACGACCCTGGCGGATTCGTTTTTCATCCCCACGGTCAGCACTTCTGAAACAACCAGCGGCAATCCGCTGCATGCTGCCATGATCGTCTTGAGCGTCACGGCCATTGTTGGGATGGTTCTGCTTGGCAAGGAGGACCCGGACATCCTCGTTTATGTTGGGGCGATCTTCTTTTCAATGGCATTGTTCGCATATTTTCTCAAATGGCAGCCCTCAGGCGGCCGCCTGCAGCTGCCCTTTTTTATCCTGTTTGCACCCTTGCTGGCTGTTTTGCTGGATTGGGCCCGGAAGACCCGCGTGGAAACCATCCTGGCGGTCATCCTGCTGGTTTATGCCATGCCCTGGTTATTCCAAACCGCCGAGCGGCCGATCCTTCCTGCTGAAAAGCGCACTTTTCATCTCAGTGTTTTCAATGAGAATCGGCAGCATCTGTACTTTGCCGCCAACCCGGAAGATGATGCGGCTTATTGGGCTGTCACCAACGATTTAAAAGCCAGGGGGGTCCATCGGCTTGGCCTCAATCTGACGCCTGACAGTCAGGAATACCCCTTCTGGGCCTTATTAGGTGCGCCTGACGATGATCTTGAGATTCAGTGGGTGGATGTTATCACACCATCAAAGCGCTACCTGGATGAGGAATTCGCTCCGCAAGCGATCATCTGTGAGGACTGCAGTCCGGATGAGATTGCCCGTTATTCCTTGGCGTTCACGCGAGTACAGTATGGCCCTCTCGATTTATTCATCAAGGAAGACCAATGACATTGTTTGAAAGATTGAGATGGATTTTTTGGAACAAAACAGAAAAACGGCTGCGCGCCATCTGGCGTATTGGGGTTCACACCCTCACCGTGTTGGCGATTACATCGGTGTTAACCGTTGGCATAATGCTGCTGACCCTTATTGGGGATGCCCTATTAGACGCTGGGTTGGGCGAACAAATTATGGACGCTGGCCCGATGCGCATCATGGAAATCCCCTGGATTTTCATGATCGTCATCCCCGCAGCGACGTTTTTAGGGGTGACTCTGGCAACCTTGCTGGCCGGGAATTTCATCGACCGCAGGAATTTTAATGCTTTTGGCATTAATTTTTCAAAGCATTGGTGGCGAGATCTCGCCTTTGGATTGGGGTTGGGGGCTGGATTGATCGGGATGATATTCTTGTTCGGCTGGCTGACCGGAATGGTGCGGGTGTCTGGTTTCTTTCAGCCGATCCAACCGGATACAAACTTTTGGCCTGGTTTTCTTCAATCCCTGGTGTTCTTTGTTTTTGTTGGCATTTATGAAGAACTTCTTTCCCGGGGTTACCACCTGGTCAACCTGTGTGAAGGATTCAACCTCAAAGGGTTGAGCAGGGGTTGGGCAATTGCCCTGGCTGTATTGACCTCCTCATTGGTTTTTGGCCTGCTGCATTTCCGCAACCCTAACGCCAGTTGGGTGAGCACATTAAATATCAGCGTGGCAGGTCTGGTTTTCAGCCTTGGGATGATTTTAACCGGGCGTTTGGCGATCCCGATGGGCGTACATATCACCTGGAATTTCTTCCTGGGCAATGTGTTTGGCTTTCCTGTCAGCGGCATGCGGATTGGCGCCACGCTGATCGCCACCCAAACGACGGGGCCTGACTGGCTGACGGGCGGCCCTTTTGGGCCTGAAGCTGGTTTGTTGGGCCTGGCTGCTTTGCTCCTGGGTGGGGGGGTCACGCTGCTTTGGCTGCACCTAAACGGAGAGATCACCCTGCAGACCGACCTGGCAGTCTATCAGCCTGAAAAAACTGCTGAAAATCCGGAACAGGGTTGATGGGTTTTTTAATGATTGGGAGAGTTGTGTTTCAAGTTTTGGGAAGGCCTTGCTCGAGCATTCAGCAATGGAAATGCGGAATTTTGCATAAGGCAGCAAGGTCTTTAAATCGGTGGATCGTGACATTGTCAGGTGAAAACGGTTTCCTTGCGGCAGGTTTGAAGCAGAGATCAACCGGGCGCAGCTGCTCAGTGATCCAGGGAATTCCATGGATCAGGGAAGGTTTTTGGTGATGGGAAATTGGTCGAGTTGTTCCACCCCTGGCCGAGGCGTTGGCCTGGTAGGCTGCAATCTAGCTCTTCGAAGGCAGCGAAAAAAACACGATCTGGCAAGTTCCGCTTTCGGGTATAGTCATTTTTAAAGCGTTTTATCAGTCCACAAACAGATCACTTTAACTGATAGAATGCACCGAAAATCATTAAATTATCAGTTCGAGAGGAGGAGACATGACATTTGATCAGGGCTTGGTATATGCCATAATTGCAGCCACTTTGGTATTGCTCACCTTACAATTTTGGCGCTATGACCTGGTGGCATTGATCGGTATGTTGTTATTGGTCCTATCCGGCACGATCTCTGTCGATCAGGCTTTTGAGGGGTTTGGCCATCCTGCCGTGGTCACCATTGCGGCTGTGCTGGTTGTCAGTCGTGGTTTGCAGCATACCGGCGTGACAGAGTTGATTGCAAAATGGACGTTAAAGGCCGGCAATCGATTGGCGCCCCAGCTGGTTGTTTTGTGCGGCATGGTCGTGATCAGTTCCGCTTTTATGAACAATATCGCCGCCCTGGCGATTTTGATCCCGGTGGCTGTCAGGATGGCGAGGCGAACCGGACATCCGACCTCGCTCTATTTACTTCCAATGGCTTTCAGCTCACATTTTGGAGGTCTGATTACTCTAATTGGCACCCCAACCAACCTGATCGTCTCCTCCTTGCGGTATGACTATACCGGCGTGAGGTTCGGGATGTTCGAGTTTGCTCCGGTGGGACTGGCGATTTCTATCATTGGTGTCGCTTTCATCGCCGTTTTAGGGTGGAAGTTTATTCCTAGAGAGCGGCAGGGCCTTTCAGTTGAGGATATCAGCATGGCGGATTATATTGCCGAGATGACGGTCCCAGAATCCTCACCGCTGGCCGGCATTACCCTGCGGAATTTGGGTTCGGTGACGGAAGCAGATATCTGGATCACGTCAATTCTTCGAGACAAGAAGAGGATCGCTTCTCCATCAAGCTCAAGCACCATTCGGGCTGGCGATCACCTCTTGGTGAGATCTGAGGCCTCTGGCATCGAAGAGTTCGTTAAAGAAACCGGCGTGGAGATAACCGGCTCAAAGAAGATTGATAAAGAGAACGCGGGGGCGGAAGAAGAAACCCTGTCAGGGTGGGAACGTTTCAAGGCCAGCATTGCTTCAGAAGATATTGAAACCGTTGAGGCGATTGTGAGCCCTGGTTCGAAAACCATTGGGAAAACCGCCCGGGAGCTGAATTTACGGAACCGGTATGGGGTTAACCTGTTAGGCATCTCCCGCGAGGATGAGCATCTTAAAACTTCGCTTGGAAGGACAAGTCTCAAGCCCAATGATATCTTGCTGCTGCAAGCCTATCATGAGGACGTTCCTGAGATCATGGACCAGTTAAGCTGGCTGAAACTAGCCGAGAGGGATATCGATTTACAACCAAAAAACCTGATCGTCGGATTGGCGATCTTCATCTCAGCGATTCTTTTGGCAAGTTTTGATCTTCTGAGCGTACCCGTTGCCATGACCTCAGCGGCGGTGGCAATGGTTTTGGGCGGGGTACTTTCCATCCGTGACGCCTATCTGCATATTGAGTGGCCGATTGTGGTTTTACTTGGCGCGATGCTCTCATTGGGGACTGCTTTAGAAAATACAGGAGGGGATCAATTGATCGCCAATCAGATCCTCACGGCTTCAGAATTTCTTTCACCCGTGGCGATACTCGTTTTGATTTTATTCATTACGATGATGTTGTCTGATATCGTAAATAATGCTGCGGCTGTGGTGTTGATGGCCTCAATTTCTGTGAGCGTTGCCAGAGGGCTGGGCGTCAATACAGATCCATTTCTGGTCGCTGTCGCAATTGGCGGCGCATGCGCCTTTCTTACCCCGATTGGGCATGAGGCGAATGTGCTTGTCTTCGAAGTGGGCGGCTACAAATTTTCGGATTATTGGCGTTTAGGGCTGCCGCTGGAGATTTTGATCACCGCGATCACAGTTCCGATATTATTGTGGTTATGGCCTTTATAAGCCTGAAGGATACATTTCGGCTTGCATCTTTCCATAAGACTCTCGGGTGGGATGGGCAACACCTTCGAAAGGTTTGCCCCTGCTCGTAGAACTAACTTTGTTTGCTGCCCTTCAATTGCGAGGTCGGCAAAGTTGGTAAACTCCGATCCCCGCAGCGTCCTCGTTGCGGGGAAATGGGTAAGGCAGGCGTCAATATTGAGTCAATAGATAAATTTGTGTTAAAGGATGGCGTTTTTTCGCCAACGGGGACGTCGGCGAGGGCGGAAAGTTGGGAAGAGATACCATCGATCACCCTTCGGATAAAAAGAAATTCAAGCATAACTATTCCTGGGGATCTTGCGATTGCCCTGCATTCTGATTGCGAAGGTGTTGAAAATTGAATATTTCCATGATCTGATCAAAAAATGTTTGCTGAATCTCCCCAGAAAAGTTCATCAACGAAAAAAACGACTTCCAAAGGAAGATTGATTTCGTAGAGACGCCCCGCCGGGGCGTCTCTACGGTTTACGAATACTGTGGAGATAATCATGTCCGGGTGATGAATTTAATATTGAAATGAACCGAAGTTTGTTTTTTTTAAACACCTTCATTGCCTTGCTTGACATCCTGGTGAGATTGACTATAATAAGGGTCACAAATCGATATTGAAAGACGTTGATGAGGAAGAGTAGGCACTGAAACGGTGTCACAGAGAGCGGCAGGTGGTGAGAAGCCGCACACACGCTGGTGTTGAATGGCCCTCGGAGTTTTTGAAGCGAAAGGCAACCATTAGCTTCAAACGGACACACCGCCGTTATCAGGGTGAAGGGTATGTGCAAAAATTTTCCGTACCCGAGTAATGAGTGAGGCTGGCCTTTTCCTGTTGCAACACCAACAGGATTTTTGCTTAAAGGGCGCCTAACCTGGGTGGCACCACGGACCGATGCGTTCGTCCCAAATTGGGATGAGCGCTTTTTTGTTGCGCTTTGCCCGTTACTCTGGCTTACACAATCATTGATTAGGAAACCTGGAGGTAAAAATGTCTGAAGAGCAATATAAATTTTTATGTGATGAGTTCGATCTGCCCAAGCAGTGGTACAACATCAACGCCGATATGCCGGTGCCGCCGACGCCGGTATTGAACCCCCATACCAAGGAACCGATCACAGCAGAATTCCTGAACGTGCTGTTCCCGATGTCGTTGATCGAGCAGGAGATGTCTACGGAACGTTATATTGATATCCCAGAAGAAGTGCGGGAGATCTATAAGCTCTGGCGCCCAACGCCCTTGATCAGAGCGCGCCGGCTTGAAAAAGCCCTGGACACCCCTGCACATATCTACTATAAAAATGAAGGCGCTTCAATCTCAGGCAGCCACAAATGCAACACATCAGTCGCCCAGGCTTTCTACAACAAAATTGACGGCACCAAGAAGCTGACCACAGAGACCGGCGCTGGACAGTGGGGGTCTGCCCTGGCGATCGCCTGCAATTTCTTTGACATGGATTTGGAAGTCTATATGGTGAAAGCGTCCTACGAGCAGAAACCCTACCGGCGTATCATTATGCAAACCTATGATGCTGATGTGTACCCCAGCCCTTCAGCACATACGGATTATGGACGGGGATATCTTGAAGAACATGGTGACAGCCCCGGCTCATTGGGGATTGCGATTTCAGAGGCTGTGGAAGCCGCCGTGAAATCCAATGGTCAGAAGAAATACAGCCTGGGTTCTGTCCTGAACCACGTGCTGATGCACCAGACGGTGATCGGCCAGGAATGCATCAAGCAAATGGAAATGGCGGATGAATATCCGGATGTGGTGATCGGTTGTGTGGGCGGCGGATCCAATTTCGGCGGCTGCGCTTTCCCCTTCCTGCACAAGAACCTGACCGAAGGGAAAAATACCCGCTTGGTGGCTGTTGAACCAAAAGCCACGCCAACTTTAACCAAGGGGCTTTACGCCTTCGATTACGGGGATACTGCCAAAATGGCGCCCATCCTGAAAATGTTCACCCTGGGTCATGATTTCATCCCCGCGCCGATCCACGCCGGCGGCCTGCGCTATCACGGCATGGCGCCGCAGATTTGTATGCTCTATGATGCCGGTTATCTCGAGGCAGTTGCGGTGCCGCAGCCGGAGACTTTTACAGCCGCAATCCAATTTGCCCAGTCTGAGGGCATCATCCCTGCGCCCGAATCAGCCCATGCCATCCGGGCGGTGATCAATGAAGCCCTGGATGCCAAGAAAAAAGGTGAAGAACGAGTGATCCTCTTCAACCTGTCCGGACATGGATTGCTGGATCTGGCGGCGTACGATTCCTATCTGCAGGGTGGCCTGGTCGACGATACCCTGGAGATCACGCCGGAAGAAATTCGAGCCAATCTTCCAGAAGTCAACCTTTAGGCTCAAAACGATCAAGGTTTTTCTCCTCCTGAGTCCCCTCCTGAAAACCCGGAGGGGACTGATCGTGCCAAGCCTTAAAAAATCACAAGCAGACCGATTCGCAATGGTATAATAGGTTGATTTTTGTGATTTTTCATTTGAATGGCTGTTCATTGCCGTTCGTAAAAACACTCTTTTTAGGAGGTACTCGTGTCTGTTCACCTTTATTTATCCCTCATTCCGGAAGCGTTAATCGCCTCCATGCTTGAACCTGAGGAGTTTGGCAGTTATTATGCGGTCGGAACCAAGAAGAAATCCAGCGGTCAGGCGATCTTTTTTGAGGTTGACCCGGAGTTTCGCAGTAAATACTTCCGCATCAAGGAAGGGATGTCGCGCTGTGTGCCGCATGAGGATGGCAGCCCCAAAGCGTCAATTTATATCAGCGTGTATCGTGTTTTGGAGCATGTCGATATGTCCGCCTTGGGCAAGCTGTATCTTTCCACTCAGGATGGCCGCACCCTCGCCCTGGAAGCCAGTGAGGACATGCCTCAACTGGATGATGGGCTGCATCTTTACAAAGAGATCGCGCCGGTTTCACCGCTCATCGCCAGCCGTCTGAATCCCATGGAGTTCTTTGACCTGATCGTTAAGAATCCAACTTCCCTGGTGACCCTGCCTTCAATTGCGTATGTGGAGCTCCGTCTGGATGAGCTGGCTGAAGATCCAGAAATGGGACAGGTGGGTGATCTGCCCTATTCCAATCTGGATCATTTGCGAGAAGTGCTCAAGGATTTGAAAACAAAACCGGTGGCTACCAAGATGGTTGATCGCGCCAGCCCGGCGACTTTCCCGTACCGGACCATTAAGAATGGGTTCTATGTGGGGAATGAGTCCGCATTTGCTTACTATCCCATGCCTTCCAGCGAATTCTTGCGAGAAAATAATTACCGTTGGTGGCGGTCGGCAAATATGTAAAACTATTTCCCTGGCTGAGCTAAGTATCAACAGTTCAGTCCAGAGAGCAATCATGAATTAGGAGTAGAGAATGGAACAAATCTGGCTTTATATCAGTATCGGTGCAAGCTTCTTGTCAATTGGGGTCGCCCTGTATTTATATTTCTGGGTGAAAAAGCAGGATCCAGGGTCTGAAAAAGCCCAGGAGGTCGCCTCCTGGATCAGGAAAGGGGCTAAAACTTATCTCAAGCGCCTGTACCTGGCATTAACCATTGTGGCCCTTATCCTGGGCTTTATTATTGCCATCATTTTCACATTTGAGCCTGCCGGAGGTGAGAATGGCCGGGCGATCATTAACCCCGGGAACGGCATTCGAATGGCCCTCTCATTCGTGGCCGGGGCTTTATGTTCAGCCATCGCTGGCTATATGGGCATGGGCATTGCAGTTGAGGCCAATGTTCGCACGGCAACAGCGGCCAATGATTCCCTAAATAAAGCTTTCCGACTGTCTTTTTATGCGGGTTCAGTGATGGGCCTGGCGATGGTCGGCCTGGCTGTTTTGGGGATGACTGTGATTTTCCTGCTAACTGGCGCAGCTCAACCCGTTTTGGGTTTCAGCTTTGGCGCCTCTGCATTGGCCTTGTTGGCCAAAGCAGGCGGTGGGATTTACACCAAGACCGCGGATATTGCCGCGGACCTGGTCGGTAAAGTTGAGGTCGGTATTCCAGAAGATGACCCGCGCAACCCCGCCGTGGTGGCGGATAATGTGGGCGACAATGTTGGGGATATCGCCGGGATGGGCGCAGACATCTTCGACAGCTATGTGGC